>CAMCQE010000014.1 GCA_945876945.1 Klebsiella pneumoniae | reverse complement strand
GCAGTCCATGCGCGCGCCGGGCGCCGGGCCTCAAGCAGCGCGAACAACAGCAAGCCGCCGAGAAACACGTACAGGCGCCCGGTATCCAGATCGAGCGATAAGCCTGAATGGGGCATAGACGAGGCGCCTGGGGTGAGGGTTAAGCAAGGCTAGACAGCCTCGGCCGCTTCGGCAATGACCGCCCTCACCGGCCGTTGTGATGGTGAGGGCCAAACGCCGCGCGAATGTTTATTCTCCTGCCAGAACGCGCGACGCGCGCGGCCGCTAACCCAACGCCTGTTCCGCGCAACCAAGGAGACGTCGGTGCCCCTGCAGAACCCCAACGGCTACGCCGACAAGACCGTCGATTTCATGGCTTTCTTTGCCGAGGCCAAACGTCGCGAACTACGACCCTTGGTCACCCCCGCGCTGCTCGCCGAGCACGCCGAGGACCCGCGCGGCGACCGCTCTCCCCACAGCACCGCGCTGCAGGATGTGCTGAATTACCTCCACGGCCAGCCGACGGACGGCAAGTCTTTCGCCTACGCGGAAGTGCCCTATCAGCGCTATCGCGTGGGGCTTCTGCGCGGGCGGGGCAAAGCGCCGACGCTCGACGACCCGCGTGAATTTGCGACCGAACGCGAGGCGGTGCACGCGGTGTTCCTGCAGCGACTGGTTGCGCTGGGTCTGCTGGATGCGGAGGCCGCCCGATGAGCTACCAACACATTCGCGGCTACTGCGATCGCCCCAACGTCCGTCCGGGCGAAACGCTCGATTTCTTTATCAGCAGCCCGGAAGCGGGACGCTGCGAGGTCAGTCTGGTGCGCCTCATCCACGGCGATCGCAACCCGGCCGGCCCCGGCTACAAGGAAGAGGCCGTGGCCTCAGCGAGCGACGGGCAGTACGCGGTGGGCACCCAGTTCACGCAGGTTGGGGCTTATGTCGAAGTGCCGGACACGGCCAGCCATCTGGGCGCGTCATCCGGTTTGAGCGTGCATCTGCACCTGTGGTCGACCACGCCGGGCAAACGGCAGGGCGTTATCGCGCGCTGGTCGGAAGCGGAGTCCCGCGGCTGGGCGCTGCTGATCGAAGACGGTCATCTGGTGCTGACGGCGAGCGACGGGCAGCAGGCGAGCCGCGTTCGCCTTGAACAACCGCTGTTTCCGGAAATCTGGTACTCGGTGGTGGCGCGGATCGATGTCGCGACCAAGACGCTCAGCCTCTCGCAGGTGGCGACCGTCAACAGCGTGAACTCACGCTTTGGACGGATGGTGAATCTGGATTCAGACGGCGCGGCGAGCGCCCCGCTGGCGGCGGTGCCGGGCAATCCTTCGGTGCCCCTGTTGATGGCGGGCCTCGCCGAAACCAGCCTCGCCAGCCGACCGCGCGTGGTGGCTTTGTTCAACGGCAAACTGGATGGTCCGAAGCTGTATGGGCATGCGCTGAGCGATAAAGACGTGGCGGCCTTGCACGCCGGCGAGCCTGGCCCGGCGCCGCTCGCGCACTGGGACTTTGCCGCCGGCACTACCCGGCGCGGCATCCCGACCGACGCAGTACAGGACGTGAGCGGTAACGGACTGCACGGCTTCTGCATCAACCAGCCGGATCGCGGTATGACCGGGTGGAACTGGGACGGTCTTGAAGAACATTTCGTGCACTGCCCCGAACAATACGGCGCGCTGTGGTTTCACGAAGACAGCTTGGACGACTGCCGCTGGGTGCGAACCCTGAGCTTTGCCGTGCCTAACGATCTGCCGAGCGGCTGCTACGCGCTCAAGCTCGCGCAGGGCGAGAAAACCGACCGCGTGCCGTTTTTTGTGGTGCCGCCCACAGGCACGGCGACCGCGCGCATCGCGCTCGTTATCCCGACCTTCAGCTATCTCGCCTACGCCAACTCGCAGGTGCTGTTGAACGCCGCCACCGGGCAGTCGGTGATGGGCGTGCTGACCACGCTGGACGATTTGGATATCGAACTGAACGTCACTCCCGCCTGGGGCCGCTCGGCCTACGACTATCACGTGGACGGGCGCGGCGTGCAGTACAGCACCTGGCGCCGGCCGATTCTCAATCTGCGCCCGGACTACAGGCACGAGTTTGGCTCGGTCTGGCAGTTCCCGGCCGATTTGCATCTGGTGGACTGGCTGACGGTGAAAGGCTTCGCGTTTGATGTGATCACCGACCACGATCTGCAGGCCGAAGGCGCGAGCCTGCTGGCGCGCTACGCGGTGGTGCTTTCACCTTCGCATGCGGAATACACCTCCTCGCAGATGCTGGACGCCTACGAGGACTATTTCGCGAGCGGTGGACGCGGCATGTATCTGGGCGCTAACGGCTTCTACTGGATCACCAGCCAGCATCCGGAAAAACCCTGGCTGATCGAGGTGCGCAAAGGGGAGACCGGCGATCAGGCCTGGCGCGGTCGCCCCGGCGAACTCTTTCACAGCACCACCGGCGAACGCGGCGGCCTGTGGCGGATGCGGGCCCGCGCGCCGCAAAAAATCTGGGGCACGGGCTACACCTCGCACGGGCTCGATGTATCCGCTCCCTACCATCAGCTGCCGGATGCGGGCGATCCGCGCGTGGCTTTTATTTTCGACGGCATCGGTCCGCAGGAAATCATCGGTAACTTCGGGTTGGTGAACGAAGGCGCGGCGGGTCTTGAACTCGATCGTATCGACTACACCCTGGGCACGCCGCCCAACACGCTGTTGCTCGCGAGTTCCTACGGCCACTCGGCCAGCGCGATGCTGGTGCCTGAAGACCAGTACTTTGCCTATCCCGGCATCACCGGACGGGACAACCCGCTGGTCCGCGCCGACATCGCCTACGTCACCACGCGCCTGGGCGGCGCGGTGTTCAGCGCGTCCTCAATGGCATGGTGCGGCAGCCTGTCGCATGCGGACTACGCGAACAACGTTTCACGCATGACCGAAAACGTGCTGCGACGGTTTGCCGCCGACGGCCCGGTGGATGAGGTGGCGTAGGAAAGACTTGGAGCCAGCGTAAGTCCGAATAGTTTTTACGCTGACCCCAAATATGCGGAGCCGGCCTATTCCAGCCGGATGTTGAACGACACCGACACGCGCTCGCGGTCGGTGTTGTTCGGCGTGACCCAGTGCTTGAGCCAGCCGGGGAAGAACAGCAGATGGCCTTCCTTCGGCTGCACTTCGTGCACGTCGTTAATCAGCGGCGTGCCGTCTTCGAGTCGCATATAGCAGCGCCATTGCGACGTGGGGCTGCCTTCGCGCGCGTCGAAAAACTGGATCACGCCCTGGTCCGGGTGGTCAACCTTCAGATACACCACGCCGGACAGCACCGCGTCGGGATGCGTGTGCACGGCGTTGAAGTCGCCCTTGCGGTTGATGTTGGCCCACAGGATGCCATCGTCGAAGCGCCGCTTGGCGGAGAACGCCGGTGCGATCTCGTTACCCAGCGCCATGATGCGACCAATGAGCCACTGGAACTCGGGATAGCGGTAGAGATCGTCCGGGCTTTGCCAGCCGCCGAAATTGGTTTTCTGCACGCCTTTGCCTTCGGCGGCGAGGGCGAAAATGCGCTGTAGCATCAACTCGCGGCGCTCGGCCCAGTGGTCGTTCGGATCGGCGATATCGGTCTGCCAGAGAGGGGTATAGAACAAGCGGGATTCATTCATCGCAAACTCCATAATGCGTTTCAGCGCCTTAAGACCTTAAGCTCTGGCCGCGACAATAACCGCACGCCGATGGCGCGTGAATCCACCCGCCGCACTGGAGCGCTGACGATGACAAAACCCTGGTGGTCGATTCTCTATGTGCAGGTGCTGCTTGCGATCGCCGCTGGCGTCGCGCTGGGCTGGCTTGCGCCCGACACTGCCAAAGCGCTGAAGCCGCTGGGCGACGGCTTCATCAAGCTCATCAAGATGGTGATTGCGCCGGTGGTGTTCTGCACCGTGGTGCACGGCATCGCCAGCGTGCGCGACGCGGGGCGAGTGGGGCGGGTGGGATTGAAGGCGCTGGTGTACTTCGAGGTGGTCTCTACCTTTGCGCTCGCGCTGGGGCTGGTGGTGGGGAATGTGTTCAAGACGGGTCAGGGGTTCAATCTCGATCCGGCGCAGTTGGATACCTCGGCCGTCAGCAGTTTTATTGCGCGCGCCAAAGACGACAGCGTGACCGCGCATTTACTCAATCTGGTGCCGGATACTTTTGTTGGCGCGTTCGCTAACGGTGACCTGCTGCAGGTGCTGGTGCTCGCGTTGCTCTGTGGCTTTGCGATTAACGCGCTGCCGGATGCGCGCCGGCGCGCCACGGTGGAGGTGTTGGACGCGGCGAGCGAGGTGTTTTTTGGCGTAGTGCGACTGGTGGTGAAGGCCGCGCCCATTGGTGCGTTCGGTGCGATGGCGTTCACCGTCGGCGCGTTTGGTCTGGGGGCCTTGCTCAAACTCGGTGAGCTGGTGGCCACGTTTTATCTCAGCGCCTTGGCCTTCGTGTTCATTGTGCTGGGCGGGATCGCGCGTCTATGCGGCTTCTCGATTCTGCGTTTTTTAGGCTTTATTCGAGAGGAATTGCTGATTGTGCTGGGCACCTCAAGTTCCGAGAGCGTGCTCCCTCAACTCATGCACAAGCTACGCGCGCTGGGCTGCGCGCCGCCGGTGGTGGGGCTCACGGTGCCGCTGGGCTATAGCTTTAATCTGGATGGCACCAATCTCTACATGACGCTGGCGACGGTGTTTCTCGCTTACGCCACCAACACCGAGCTCTCCCTCACCCAGCAGATCACGCTCTTGCTGGTGGCGATGCTGACCTCCAAAGGCGCCTCGGGCGTGACCGGCGCGGGCTTCATCACGCTGGCGGCAACGCTGGCGGTCGTGCCCACGATTCCCATCGAGGCGCTGGCGGTGCTAATCGGCATCGACAAATTTATGAGCGAGTGCCGCGCGCTGACCAATCTGGTGGGCAACGGGGTGGCGTGTCTGGTGATCAGCAAATGGGAAGGGGAGCTTGATGAATCGCAGCTGCACGCGGCGCTGGGGCAGGCACGCGGGCCGCGAACGCCAGAGGACATCGCACGCGGCGCACCTGACTGATGTTTGAAGCCGCGCCTTAGCCGAGCCCGCGCTCGGCCATTTCCACCGCGCGAAACATGGCGCGGGCTTTGTTTAAGGTTTCTTCCCATTCGAGTTGCGGCACCGAGTCCGCCACCACGCCACAGCCGGCCTGAATCGACAGCCGGCCGTCTTTGATGATCGCCGTGCGGATGGCGATGGCGGTGTCCATATTGCCGTTCCAGGAGAGATAGCCCACCGCGCCGCCGAAGACGCCGCGCTTGGTGGGTTCGAGTTCGTCGATGATTTCCATCGCGCGGATTTTCGGCGCGCCGGACAGCGTGCCGACCGGCAGCGTGGCGCGCAGCACGTCGATCGCATCGCAGCCGGCTTTGATGCTGCCTTCCACGTTGGACGAGATGTGCATCACGTGCGAGTAGCGTTCGATCACCATTTTCTCGGTGACCCGCACCGAGCCAATCTCGGCGACGCGACCGATGTCGTTGCGACCCAGATCGATCAGCATCAGGTGCTCGGCAATTTCTTTCGGATCGGCCAGCAGTTCTTTTTCCAGCGCGAGGTCTTCGGCTTCGGTGGCGCCGCGCTTGCGGGTGCCGGCCAGCGGGCGCGTGGTCACGGTGTTGCCGTCAAGCCGCACCAGAATCTCCGGCGAAGAACCGACAATCTGGAAGTCATCCAGATCCATGAAAAAGAGATAGGGAGAGGGATTGGTGTAGCGCAGCGCGCGATAGACGTCGATGGGCGCGGCGCTGAGCGGAATCGACATGCGCTGCGAGGGCACCACCTGCATGACATCGCCTTCGACGATGTACTGCTTGATGCGCTCAACCGCCGCCTTGAACGCCTCTTGTCCGAACTCCGAGGTGAAATCTTCTTCTGCGGGCCCGTGGCCGCCGGACTTGCGGGGCGCGGTCTTCAGCGGCTGCGAAAGCTGCGCGACTAATTCATTCAGCCTCACTTCGGCGGCAGCCGGTGCGCCGTCGGTCGCGGGATCAACGCAGACCACCAGTTCCATCTCGCCGCGCAGGTTGTCGAACACCACGAATTCATCCGACAGCATCAGCAGGATGTCGGGCGTGTTAAGTGAGTCGGGCGGCGTGCTCGCAGCGAGACGGGGTTCGACGTAGCGCACGGTGTCGTACGCGAAGTAGCCCACTAATCCACCGGAGAAGCGGGACACCGCGAGCGGTGGCGCTTTGATGCGGGCGTGGTAGTCGCGCACGAAGGAGAGCGGATCGGCGGTACGCAAAAACTCCACCGTCTCGCCCTGATGAATCACGCGGACTTCGTTACCGCGCACGCTCAACCAGCGCTGCGCGGGCAAGCCGATGATGGAATAACGCCCCCATTTCTCGCCGCCCTGCACCGACTCCAGCAGATAGCTGTAAGGGCCTGCGGCGAGCTTGAGATACACGCTGAGCGGCGTGTCGAGATCCGCCAGCACGCGGCGGGACACAGGCACTCGATTGAAAACAGAATTGGCGGGGGCGTTTGTGGTCATGGCGACGTGGGGCGAGAGGGCATCCGGCAATGCCGGCGGGAGCCGGAGTCAAGAAGCCTAGAGGAGCCCTCCGGACAGCGCAACCTGACCGGCCTAGTGGCGGTCCGTTTGCAGCAGTTCCTGCGTGTATTCGCCCTTGTCCAGAAACTGGCTGTCGGCGGTTTCCCTGCGCGTTATTCGCACCAGTCCAACGCCCGGCGCATACCACTCGTGCTGCTCGGCCTTCACGGTGGCGATGGCGTTGCCGCGATCGGTGGGCACGGTGGTTTCGCCGCTGGCCTCCACCTTGATGCAGCCGGTGTAGCGTCCCGCCGGCACGCGCACGGTGTCGTCCAGCGCGGCGATTTTGGCGTGCATGGTCACCGGCAAAGGACGATGACCAAGATGGTCTTCGGTGGCGAAAGTCCGGCTCTCGATCAGATGCAACGCGCTGGTGAAGGTCCACGCTTCGCCCACCGCCAGACGCTGCGGCAAGACCAGCGCGCTGGCCTCGCGCAAAGTGCCCATGCCTTGGCCTCGATTGAAATACTGCTGATGAACCAGCCCTTGGTCGGTGAACCGGAAGTGATGATCCCAATTGGCCTGACGGCGCTGCTGAAACGAATGCTGGTCGCGTGCGAGATTGGAGATCAGCAGTCGCTGCTCGCTCACGTCTTTCAGAATCTTGGTGCGGGTCTGGTAGTACCACCAGCGGCCCGGGTCGGTCGGAAAGGGAGAATTGTCCTGTTCAGCACATCCCGCCAGCAGGCTGGCGAAGAGGAGGCATAGGCCCAGAGGAAGTGAAGGCCGCGCGGCCATGCGGGTGCCTGTGTCTTGTTGGGAAGGTCCTTAAGCATCCACTGCGGATGGGCAGAATGCCAGAGGGCAGTGGGCCTCCCGGCGCGGCGCGACGGGGAATAACAAGCCGATGCGGATGCCGGTGGGTTATCCCGCCCGGCATCGTGCGGCCTGTGGGCTAGCCGGTCAGGCTGCTGTCGTTGGTATAGAACAGCCCTTGCAGTTCCTGACCAGGCCCCATCTCCAGACGGAGCAGCACGCGGGCACCGAGTTTACGCGCGCGACGAAACACTTCGTCCGAAGTGCCAAAGGGCACGAAGTCGCCGTTCATGTCGTGGAAGCCCTTGTAGCGCGCGATGCGCGTATCGGCCACTTTGAGTGTCTTCACTTTTTGTACTCCGCCAGTCGTTCTCATCGTTGTTGAGGGCTGCCTTGGATCGGCATCACCGCTCGTCGGCGGTGAACCCCGCAGCGGCCTTTTGATCGCAGCCGTTGCAAAATCCTTAGCGGCGCTCGTAACGCCTGCTGAAGCCCCGGGCACAAAAAATTTTGAGGTCGCGCGCACAACTCGATGAGCCGAGTGCGGAGGGGCTTAGTGCGGAATCACAGGACCGAAGGGGCGCGCCAGCGGCTCACCAATAAAAAGCCCCTGCCCCGGCCACACGACGCTTTTCCAATAGGCTTCTAGCGCGGTGTCGCCGCTGAGGTAGGCGCGCATGACGATGCTGGCGTCCGGAAATTTCTGGGTGAAATTGCAGGGCTCGGCCACCGTGCCGTAACTCGCGGTGGCGCCGGCTTCCAGCCAGGCCAGCGCGGGCATTTGTTTCTTGCCATCGAGTTGCCCGCCGGACGACGTGAGATGGTCGGCGATGGCGCCGGGCAGAAAGCGCAGGGTGTCGAGGTAAGGCACCTGCGGCGTGCCGGTGAAATAAAACATCACGTCGCGTTTGTCGCGAATGCCGTCGGTTTGCTCAATGCTGGTGCTGAAGCGGTCGCCCCATACCGCCTTGGCGAGAGGGAATTGCCGCGCGCGGGTGCTCCGTGTGGCATCGCTGGTCACCACCAGATAGGCGTGGCCGGTGGGTTTGGTGCCGTCGCTGGCCACCCCGCGATCCACCAGTCGCCGTCCACTTTCCAGATCTTTCGCCGCGAGCATCATCGTGGGATGCAGGCCAAAAGTTTCCCAGGGCTGCCCACCTTCCTCGTCGAAATACGGATTGGGTGCGGTGGGGTGGCAGCCGTCGGCGCAAAAGCGTTTGCCATAGCCCATCGCGAACGCGGTGGTAATCGACATGCAGCCGACGCGGTAGGGATAGGTAAACGCGAGCGCGTAGCCTTCAATCCCGTTGCGGGTGTTGATGCGCACCTTGATATAGGCGCGGTCAAAAACTTCCGGCGTAATCTCTGACTTGGGCACGCCCAGCGCAACCTGCACGATGTTTTCCGGCGGAATACCGCGCTTTTTAGCGTAGTACTGGCCAAGCTTGAAGCTGTCCGGATCGTCTTCGTTGATGATAACGGCGAGTTGGTGCGGGGCGATGGCGGCGCTGGCCGCCGCCGGAATCAGCAGCAGCGCGAGCGCGCTGCAAAGCCGCAGGAGCGAGCCCAACGGCAACCTAGCGCTGGGACTTTTTGAGCGCTTTCATGGCGCGATCGAGGCCATCCAGCGTGAGCGGGAACATCCGCTCGTTCATCAGCTTTTTGACCAGCCCGATCGATGGAATGTAGTTCCAGTGATCTTCCGGCTGCGGATTGAGCCACACCGCATTGGGATACAGCGCCAGCAGGCGGCCGATCCAGGATGCGCCGGTTTCTTCGTTCCAGTGCTCGATGCTGCCCCCCACCGCCATGATTTCGTAAGGACTCATGGTGGCGTCACCCACAAACACCACTTTGTGGTCTGCGCTGTATTTGTTCATCAGCGTGGTGGTGGGGAAGCGGTTGTGGGCACGCATGAGGTTGTCGCGCCACACCGTCTCGTACACGAAATTGTGGAAGTAGAAGTGCTCCAGATGCTTGAACTCCGTGCGCGTGGCCGAGAAGAGTTCTTCGCACACCTTCACATGCGGGTCCATCGAACCGCCCACATCAAGGAACAACAACAGCTTGGTGGTGTTGCGCCGTTCCGCTACGAGTTTGATATCCAGCAGGCCGGCTTTGCGCGCGGTGGAGCGGATGGTGTCGTCGATATCGAGTTCTTCCTCAGCCCCTTCGCGCGCAAATCGCCGCAGCTTGCGCAGCGCCATCTTGATGTTGCGGGTGCCGAGTTCAACCTGGTCATCGAGATTTTTATATTCGCGCTTGTCCCACACTTTGACCGCGCGACCCTGGCCGCTTTTGTTCTGGCCAATGCGCACGCCCTCGGGGTTGTAGCCGTGTGCGCCAAAGGGCGAGGTGCCGCCGGTGCCGATCCACTTGTTGCCGCCGTGATGGGCTTTCTTCTGCTCTTCGAGCCGCTTTTTCAGCGTCTCCATGAGCTTGTCCCAGCCGCCCAGGCTTTCGATCTTCTGCTTTTCTTCTTCGCTGAGGTTCAGTTCCTTTTGCTTCTTCAGCCAGTCCAGCGGAATCTCGCCGAGGATTTCCTCGAACAGCGTGGTCTTGCCCTGAATGTAATCGCCGAAGACCTGATCGAAACGGTCAAAGTAGCGTTCATCCTTGACCAGCGTGCAGCGCGCCAGATAGTAGAACTCGTCCACGCTGAACGCGGCGACGCGGGCCTCTAGCGCACGCAGCAGGGTGAGATACTCGGTCACCGAGACCGGTATCTTCACCGTGCGCAGGCGATAGAAAAAATCAGTTAGCACCGGTGCGCCGCGTCATGAAGACCAGCCGCTCGAACAGGTGCATGTCCTGCTCGTTCTTGAGCAAGGCGCCGTAGAGTTTGGGAATGGCCTTGCGGCTATCCTTCTCGCGCAGCGCTTCGGGCGGGATGTCATCGGCCACCAGCAGCTTGATCCAGTCGAGGAGTTCCGAGGTCGACGGCTTTTTCTTCAGGCCCGGCAGTTCGCGCAGTTCGAAAAAGCTTTGCAGGGCTTCGGCCAGCAGCTGCTTCTTGATGTTGGGGAAGTGCACCTTGACGATGGTTTCCATGACGTCGGCTTCGGGGAAGCGGATGTAGTGGAAGAAACAGCGACGCAGGAAAGCGTCCGGCAGTTCTTTCTCGTTGTTACTGGTGATGATGATGATCGGCCGCTGGCGGGCCTTGATAGTCTGCTGGGTTTCGTACACATAGAACTCCATGCGGTCGAGTTCCTGCAGCAGGTCATTCGGGAATTCAATGTCGGCCTTGTCGATTTCGTCGATCAGCAAAATCGGCTGCACGTCGGATTCGAAGGCTTCCCAGAGTTTGCCTTTGACGATGTAGTTGCCGATGTCTTTCACGCGGTCGTCGCCCAGCTGGGAGTCGCGCAAGCGGGCAACGGCGTCGTATTCATACAGGCCGCGGGCGGCCTTGGTGGTGGACTTGATATGCCAGCCAATCAGCGGGCGGCCCAGCGAGCGGGCGATTTCTTCGGCCAGCATGGTTTTGCCGGTGCCGGGTTCGCCTTTGACGAGCAGCGGACGCTCCAGCGTAATGGCCGCATTCACGGCCATCATGAGGTCGTCGGTGGCGACGTAACTTTCGGTTCCGGAGAAGCGTGCATTGGACATGGCTGAACCCGCAAAAGAGATTGAGTCTGGATTGTATGACAGGAATCTGGCCCGGCCCACCGTTGGATGGCGCCGCTGCTGCGGTGTGCTGGCCGGCCTGCTCCTGCTGGTCGTCGACGCCCGTGCCGACCTCGCGACCGGTCAGCAGGCGTTCAAGGCGCGGGACTACGGGCTCGCGGTGCAGGCCTTTGCGCCCGCGGCGGAAGCGGGCGACGCCACCGCCCAGTACTACATGGGCTTGCTCTACGAGCGCGGCTGGGGTCTGGTGCCAGACTTCGCCAAAGCCGCCAGCTGGTATACCAAGGCGGCCGTGCAGGGCAATCCCAAGGCCCAGCACAATCTCGGGACCCTGCTGCAGGACGGCCGCGGGGCGCCGCGTGACCTGCCCGCCGCCATCGACTGGTATGGCCGGGCCGCCGCTCAGGGCAGCGCCAAGTCTGCGCTACGGCTTGGCGCGCTCTATTTTTCCGGCCAGGGCACCGAGCGCGATTTCAACGCCGCGCGCCAGTGGTGGGAACGCGCGTATGCGGGGGGCGAGGCGGACGCCGCCTACAACCTCGGCATCATGGCCCGTCGGGGTTTCGGCATGCCGCGCGATGCCGCCAGCGCCTTTAACTGGTGGGAAAAAGCCGCCAGAGCCGGCTCGCCGCTGGCCCGCAACGCCTTGGGCGAGCTCTATCTGCGGGGCGAAGGCGTGCCGCCCGACCCGCTCGCCGCGTGGGCGTGGTTTACGCTCGCCGCCGACGCCGGGGTGACGGCGGCCGCCCAAAGCGCGGCGCTGCTGGGGGCAAACTTCAACGACAAGATGCTGGCCGCCGCACGGGCGCGGGCGGCTGAATTCGCGTCTCCGCCCTGAGGCGGCCGAAGCTGATCGAGATCGCCCTGATCCGGCGCGCGAGCGTATAGCGTGGTTTGTCCCAGCGTTCACAGGAGTTCGCGCGATGAGTCTCACCCTGCTGCGTGCCGGTCTACGGTCGATGGATTCTGGCGTCTTGACCGTCGACGCTCAGCGACGCTATCCGCGGCTGGCGCTGCATTGCCCGCTCGATCTGGCAAATGATGCCGGCGAGTGTTGGCGCGTGCAGGCCCGCAATATCTCGCCGGGCGGTCTGCAGATTGTGTGCGATCACACCATCGCCTCGCGCCTGCGCGAGCAGCCCGTGCACGCAAGTTGCCACTATCCAGCGGTGCTGCAAGCGGGCGTTGTGTTACCCCTGGCGCAGGGGCTGCGCCGGCTAACTGTAGGGCTTGGTTTGAATTACATGGTCACCGCTGAGGACGATGAGCACTGCTTGCTGGGCTTCAGTTTTGTGGCCTTGCGGCCCGTGGCGCGGCGGATACTGGCCAGTTTTCTGGCGACCAAGGGGGCTGCGCTCGCCACCGGCAGAGCGCCGTTGCCGCGCTAGCGCGCGTCAGGCATCAAGGTCTGGAATGAGTGCACTGCGCAGCTGCGCAATTTGATCTTTTAACAGGAGCTTGCGGCGTTTCAGGCGTTTGAGCATCAGCTCGTCGATACCCGGTTGGGTCGAGAGCCGGCTCACGATTTCGTCGAGGTCGCGGTGTTCGACCTCCATCGCCCGCAAGCGACGCAGGAGCGACCCAGGATTTTCTAAATGCACGCGCCGCTCCATCTCGAATGGCTGGAATGGCGCCTGATTCTACGCGTAAGACGTGAACATAAAACCACCGTGCCGGCGCGCGCGCGACGCGCCGTTGCCGCCCAAGTTCGTGACGCAGCTCACATCTGCGCTGAATTTTTGGGTAAAGCGGTCGGATACAAGTTTCAATCACGATCCCCCAACGCAGCAACCGGAGTACGGCGCGGCCACCGGCGATGACAGTCATGAGCACTTCTGACAACCACGATATTTCGACGCGCCGACAGGTCGAGAAGCTCCTGCGCGCCTCGGGCCTGGCGAGGGTGCCTGAACCGCAGCTCGCCCGGGTGCTCGAAGCGGTTCAAGCCGCAAGCTTCAAAGCCGGTGAAGTGGTGATTCGGCAAGGCGACCGGGGCACCGATTTTTTTCTGGTGGCAGAAGGGCGCTTACGGGTTGAGCGCGAACGCGGTGAGCGCCAGACCCCTGCAATTCTCGCCGAGCTCGCGCCGGGCGCGATGTTTGGCGAGGAAGCCCTGATTGCCAATGCTGCCCGCAATGCGACCGTGCGCATGCTGACCGACGGTCAGGTGTTCCGGGTGCCGAAGCCCGTATTCGACGAGGCAATTCGGCGGCCCCTGCTGAGCCCAGTCGACTATATCGGGGCTCAGGGCCTGATTGCCGACGGTGCCGTCTGGCTCGATGTGCGCACCCCGACCGAAGTGGCCGCCGGCAGCTTCCCCGGCGCCTTACCCATCCCCTTCCAGCACCTGCGCCCCCTGCTCGACAGGCTGCGGCGCGACCGACGCTATATCGTGGTCTGCGATAAGGGCATTCGGAGCGCGGTGGCGGCGTTCCTGATGGCCGAAAGAGGGCACGAGGTGCACTTTCTGGAAGGCGGGCTCCGCCAGCATGGTCTGCTGCAACCGATTGCGAGGGGGCCGGATCTGGACATCCTGTCCTCCAGCGTGGGGGCACGCTGGCAGCATTTAGCGGGCAAAACCTCAATGCCCACTTCCCACCTGACCGACCGCGAGCGCCATGTGATGGCGCCTGCGCCGGTGGCGTTACCGCCGCCGGTGTCTGCGCAACCCGTGCCGGTCGCGAGCCCGGTTCGAGCAGAGCTTGATATCGAGCATTTTGAACAGGAGTTCGCCGCCGCGGTGGCCGCGCAACGGGGCGAAACCGAGGTGCTGACCCCGGCCGAGCATATGGCGCGTCAGCGCGCCGCTGCTGCTGCCGCCAAGGCCAGGGCCGAAGCCCATAACGCGGCATTGCTCCGCGAACTCGAAGAACGTCTAGGCGGGGAATGACAGCACTTTGCCGCGCGCCGCGCGCAAATCGATGTGCAGATTGCCTTCCGGGTGATGGAGCAAGGCCCACCAGGGAGTGAGTCCGGCGAGCGCCAGATCGCCCGTCTCCCGCAGGCTGCCATCACGGGTGAACTCAAAGCGGTAGATTCTGAGGACGCGCCGCTGGCCATGCTCATCGCGGGCCAGCCGCACCCGCCGCAAGACCACGGTCTCATCCAGCGCCTGCAGCGAGAGGTCCTTGCACATCTGGTGGACCGCCCGCAGCGCGCGATCGCGGCCGCTCACGCTCCAGTTCCATAAGCCGGCCACCATGCCGGCGGCAATCAACAGGCACAGCGCCTCGCGCATCAGTGCTTCATTCGTCGTGACGGTGGGCGGAAAAGCCCAGCGGTCGGCCGTCGCCGTCGAAGTCGCAGGCGATTTCGATCGGGCGACAGCAGACCTCGCAGTCTTCCACGTACTGCTGCCCGCCGGCGGATCCGTCCAGCAGGCAACTGATGCGCTCCCCGCAATACGGGCAGCGAAAGCGTTTCTCGGTAATCAAAAGGGCGTGCTCAGTCCCGAAAATTCGTAAATTGCAAAGGCACTTCAAGCTCGGCCTTGCGCAGGAAGGCGATGACTTCCTGGAGGTCGTCCCGCTTCTTGCCGGTCACCCGCACCTGTTGGTCTTGAACCTGCGCCTGCACCTTGATGCCGGATTCCTTGATGGACTTCACCACCTTGCGCGCACCGTCCGCGTCGAGCCCGTTGCGCACCGTGACCTTCTGGCGCGCCTCGGCCAGATTGCGGGTGATATCGGCGATATCGAGACAGGCCACGTCGATGCCGCGCTTGGCCAGCCGCAGGCGCAGAATTTCCAGCACCTGCTGAACCTGAAAATCGGCCTCGCCGATGAGCGTCAGCACGTATGCTTCCTGTTCGACCCGGGCGCCGGTGCCTTTGAGATCAAAACGATTGCCGATTTCACGCGTAGTCTGGTCTACGGCGTTCCTGAGTTCGTGGGCATCGACTTCCGAGACGACGTCGAATGAGGGCATGATGGCGCTCCGGCTGAAGGAAGCCCGATTCTAGCGCGCCCCGCCAAGGCATCGCAGCCTTGAAATTTCGCCCAGTGTCACAAGATGGAACCCTAACGTGTTTGAAGTCATTACATTCGATCTGGACGACACCCTGTGGGACGCGGGCCCGGTACTCCACCGGGCCGAGGACACCCAATACGCCTGGCTTGCCGAGCGGATGCCGCGAGTCACCGAGGCCAACACGGTGCTGGAGTTGCAGGCCCGCCGCCGGGCGCTGGCGAAAGCCCAACCCAGCCTTGCCCACGATTTCACGCAGTTGCGGATCGCGGCGCTGCACGAGCTCTGCGCCCACTATGGCTACCCGGAGACGCTGGTCATGCCGGCCATTGAGGTGTTTCTGGAGGCGCGCAGTCGGGTTGAGCTCTTCAGCGAGGTCGACGCCGTGCTCAGGCAATTGGCGCAACGCTATCGGCTGGTGGCCGTCACCAATGGCAATACCGACCTCGTACGGGCCGGGGTCAATCATTATTTTGAGTTCGCGCTGTCGCCGGCCGACACCGGCACCAGCAAACCCGACCCGCGCATGTTTGACCCCGTGCTGGCGCGCACCGGGGTTGCCGCGGAGGCCGTGATCCACGTGGGCGATGAGCCCGTGTACGACATTGAAGGCGCTCACAACGCGAACCTGCGGGCGGTGTGGGTCAATCGCAAAGCCCGCGACTGGCCGGCGACGCAACGCCCGCCGCACGCCGAAATCACCACGCTCGAGGCCCTGCCTGGCGTTATCGAACAACTCGCGGCCACTGCCGCGGCAGAGAGGATGACTCGCTGATGATGGAGACTTCTTTTGAACTGATTGAGCGGCGCCATATCGACACGCTCAATCTGGAATTTCAGGCCTATCGCCACCCCGCCTCCGGGGCGCGCCATTTTCATCTGGCCTGCGAGGACGACAACAACGCCTTCATGGTGGCCTTCCCCACGATTCCGCAGGATTCCACCGGTGTCGCGCACATTCTGGAACACACCACGCTCTGCGGCAGCCAGCGCTACCCGGTGCGCGATCCGTTTTTCATGATGCTTAGGCGTTCGCTCAATACCTTCATGAATGCCTTCACGAGTTCGGACAGCACGGCGTATCCGTTCGCCACCCGCAACCGCAAGGATTTCGACAACCTGCTGCAGGTGTATCTGGACGCGGTTTTCTTTCCCTTGCTGGACCCGCTCGATTTTGCGCAGGAAGGCTGCCGGGTCGAATTTGCCGACGCCGAGCAGCCCGCAGCAGGGCTGGTCTACAAAGGCGTGGTGTTCAATGAAATGAAGGGCGCGATGAGCTCGCCCGTGGCGCAGCTATGGCACCACCTGCAGGCCGCGCTGTTTCCGCAAACCGCCTATCGCTACAACAGCGGCGGCGATCCGGCGGCCATTCCCGACCTCACCCACGCCGCGCTGCGGGCATTTCATGCGCGACATTACAGCCCGGCGCAGGCGGTGTTTATCACCTACGGCTGCTTTGACCCCCGCGACCATCAGGCGCGCTTCGAGTCGCTGGCGCTGGCGTGTCATCCGGCAGTGCAGGCCGCAGCGGGCGCGCCCGTGGTGAGCGCACTGCAGCCCCCGCTCAGCGCGCCGTGCGAACTGGTGACCGATTACGCCATCGACGAATCCTTCGACAGCGAAGAATCCACCCATCTCGTGTGGGGCTGGTTGCTGGGTGAATCCGCCGATCCGCGCGTGGCGCTGGAAGCGCAAATGCTGGCCGGCGTGCTGCTGGAGCACAGCGCGTCACCGATGCGCCACTTCCTCGAGACCACCGAACTGGCCCGCGCGCCGTCCGAACTTTGCGGCACCGATGACTCCGCCCGCCAACTGGCCTTTTATCTGGGCGTGGAAGGCAGCGAAGCGGCCCACGCCGCCGAACTGGAGCAGGGCGTGATGGCGGTCCTGCAGACGATCGCCGCCAACGGCATGCCGCACGAAGTGCTGTCGGCGGTGCTTGACCGCATCGAGATGGCCCAGCGCGACGTGGGCGGTGACGGTTATCCCTATGGCCTGCAGCTGATGAGCCGGATCCTGCCGGGGGCGATGTACCGCCGCGATCCGGTGGCCTTGCTGGATATCGATCCCCTGCTGGAAGAACTCCGGCAGGAAGTGGCCAATCCCGATTATTTCCCTGCCCTCGTGCGCCGCCTGTTGCTGGATAACCCGCATCGGGCGCGGGTGACGATGGTGCCGAACGACCACAAGCGCGAAGCCGAGCGTCAGGCCGAACTCGATCGCCTCGCCGCGCTGAACGCCACCCTCGATGACGCCGCGCGCAAGGCCATTGCCGACGCCGCCAGCGCGCTCGCCAGCCGTCAGGCGCGGGTTGAAGATCCGGATGCCCTGCCGCGCATCACCTTAGCCGACGTGCCCGCCGGCGAGCCGCTGATCACCGGCGAGGTGGTGGACATCGCCGGCCTCGAAACCCATCGCTATACGCGCGGCACCAACGGCCTGATGCGCGCCCAGCTGGCCATTGAACTGCCGGCGCTCTCAGAAGATGAAATCCGCACGCTGTCGTCGTTTGCCGGCTATCTGACCGACTTCGGCGCCGCCGGCGAAACCTATCTCGACACCCAGGCGCGGCGGGCGCTGGTAGGTTCGTTTGGCGCCAACGCCTCCATTCGCAGCCATCTCACCGACGTGAATGCGAGCGCGGGTCACGTGGTGATCTGGTCAAAAGGCCTGCAACGCCGCACCCCGGAACTCATCCAGACGCTGAGTGAAATCCTGCCCGACTTCCGCTGCGACGAAACCCAGCGCCTGCGCGAACTGCTCACCCAGGCGCGGGCCGATCTGGAAATGTCGATCACCGACCGTGGCCATCAACTGGCGATGCACGGCGCGATGCGCGGGCTGTCGCCCAGCGCCTGGCTGGGTGACCTGTGGGACGGTCCGACCCAAATCCTGAGCCTGCAGGCGCAGGAAGACGCGGTGCGCGAATCAGACGCCGCAGCGCTGGAGCTTCTGGGCAAATACGCCGCGCTGAAAAACAAACTGCTCACGGCGCCGTGCAAGGTGCTGCTGGTGGGCGAAACCGAAGCGCTGGATAGCGCGGCCGCCACCTTGGCCCGCCACGGCCTGCGCGGCCAACGCTCGGCGGGCGCAGGAGCGCTGGTGTTACCCAGCCCGCGCGTTGCCCCCGGCAGCGCGTGGCTGGCGAACGGTGAAGTGAATTTCTGCGCCAAGGCCTACGCCGCCGTGCCGGAAGGCGCGCCCGATGCGCCGGCGCTGTCGGTGCTGGCGCGCTATCTGTCCGATGGCTTTCTGCATCCGGCGGTGCGCGAGCGCGGCGGTGCCTACGGCGGCGGCGCCAACTACGACGCCGACAGCGCGGCCTTCTCCTTTTACTCCTACCGCGACCCGCGGCTGGTGGACACGCTGGCCGATTTCGACCGCTCGCTGGACTGGCTGCACGAGGCGCAGCCGGCGGAATTGCTGGAAGAGGCCATCCTCGGCGTGATTCGTCGACTCGACAAACCCCGTTCGCCGGCGGGGGCTGCGATTAGCTGGTTCTTCAACGAGATTCACGGTCGGGATGCGGCGTTCCGCGCGCGTTTCCGCGAGCAGGTGCTGGCGACGACGGTGGCCGATCTGCGGCGCGTGGCGAGCACCTGGCTCACGCCGGAAACGGGCGTGATCGGCGTGGTCAGTCATGCCGGTGAGCGGGCCACGATTGATGCGTTGGGTCTGCAACGCTTCAGCTTCTGAGGCGGCGATGGATATCGAGTTCGACGACGACGATTCCGGGTTCTGGCAGGCCCGGGCCGTCCACGCAATGGCCAGCCGATCGCTGGCCGGCGCCGCCCGCGACGGCGATCGCGAACTCATGAAATTTCTCGAGGAGGCGAGCCTCGAGCACCTGCAGCGCGAGGACTACGCCAAACTGCGGGCAAGCTTTGGGTTACGCGACAGCGAGTGGCCGGTGTGGTCGCTCATGAATCAGTTCTGGCGGCGAACCCTCGGTCCCTCGCAGCAGGAAGAGGAACTCAGCGCCCAGCGCGGCGAAGCGCTGGAGCGGGCCGAGCGGGCCGAAGCCTCGGCCTTCGATGCGATGGCCGAAACGGCGCAGGTGGCCCACGAGCGCGACCACTGGCAGGCCGAGGCCGCGCGCCTCAAGGCGCTCGTCGAGCAGTTCGAAGCAGCGCAAGCGCCGGTGGGCGACGGCGAACCCCGCGAAGATTAGTCCCCGCTGTTCCGCTCGAAATAGCGCTCGATGCCCCGGGCGTCATCAAAATGTCGCCGGCCGATAAACGCCGTGGCCTGATGCCCGCGCTGGCGCATGGTGCCGGCCGAAGGCACGCCGAGCGGCCACAGCAACCAGCGCTCGGCCCGCACCGATTCCTCCATCAAGCCGTTGGCGGTGAACAAACTCCGCACACCGCCACGGCCGTCTGGCAGCTGGCGCAAGTCGTCGTAGTTCAGTACCGCCAGCGCCTCGGCGGACCCTGCGGGCACGGGGCCAACGCCCTTCAGGTAATGAGTGCCCGCGTCGATTTGCAGGCCTGGCCGGCCCGTGAGCGCCAGCGTGAAGGGCACCCACGGGGGTTCAGAGCCGTCCGCAACGGCCCGCTGCTTGAGGCGCGGGCCGGGGAACCAGAGGTGATAACACCCGCAGGCGTGCACGCTGTCCCAGAGTAGCGGCTGTCCGTCGGCATCCAGCGTGACGCGCCAGACTAGCCCGTCGAAAGCGCCGGCCAGCGGGTCGAAAGCGCCCTGCGGTGCCCGTGCGGCAAACCACACCAGATAGTTCAATTGCGTGAGCACCTGCTGCTCGAAGCGGGTCTGCGAGATCCAGACGTAGAGGCTGGGCTCGGGTTTTAGCACCGCCTGAGCGTTGGCATCGTGCGCCATCCGACCCATCCGGTCGGCGTCGCTCAGGGTGTCGACCGCCCACATCGGCGCATGCGCGGCCAACAAGGTTTGCAGCGTGGCCGGCGACGGCCGAGCAATGCCCAGCGCATCGCGCGGCGCGCTGGCGAAAGCTGTGGTGGCCGCGGCGAGTGCGGTGGCCGCTACCGGCGGGCTGGCGTAAAGCCGCGCCGTGGGGGCGAGGTGCACGCCCGGACGCGGCGCTTCCCGCGTCTGCAGCGTGGCCACCCCCTGCCGGGCAAAGAATGCCGCCACGGGATAAAGCCCCAGCACCCGGGCCGGGAGACTGTAGCTGTCTGGCACGCGGGCGGCGGCGCCCAGACGCTTGAAGGCGCTTGAATCCTGCGTTAGATCGGCCAGCAGCGTGGCGCGACAGCGGTCGATGTTCGCCACGGTCGCCGCTGGTGCCTTGAGCGCCGCCAGTTCCACGCGTCGCCCTTCCGCGTCCAGTGTGGCCAGTGCCTGCAGCCACTGCGCACGGGCGGCGGGCGCGAGCGACTCGGTGCTAAAGCTCGCCAGCAGCCGGTTTATTCGCAGAAACGGCAAGCCCGGGATCGCCACGCTGTCGACGTCCCTGACACCGGCGCGATCGACCTGCCGGTCGAGGGCGTCTAACTGGTCGCGACAGGCGCTCACGCTGGCGGCAGGGGGCAAGGAGGTGGGTTTCGCGTCGTGCACGCCGCAGCCCACGAGCAGCAGACCGCACAGCGCGACGAGCACACCCACAGGCAAGTGTCTAAGCACGAGGACCTCGCGAGACCGACGAAGGCCCGAGTGTACAATCGCGACGAGCCCGCCCGAGCGTTATCGCCCGCCAATGAACCTCTCTCACGCTGAATTGCATGCGCTGGTCACGCCGGTGCTTGAACGCTATGGCCTGCGCGCCACGGAAATTTCGGTGCTTGCCGGCGGCTTGATCAATTTCACGCTGCGCGTAGAAACGACCGCGCAGGCGGTGCTGGTCTTGCAGCGGCTGCACCCGGTGTTTGAGGCCGCGGTGAACGACAATCTGGACCTCGTCACACGGGCCCTGCGGGCGCGGGGTGCGATCGCGCCGAGCCTTGTGCGTACGCTGGACGGCAATTCTGCGGTGACGCTGGACACCGCGGTCTGGCGGCTCCAGACCTTTATGCCGGGGCATAGCGTTCAGCAACTGAGCGCCACGTCGCAGGCGCACGCCGCCGGCGATTTGCTGGGCCGCTTCCACGCCACTCTCGCCGATTGGACCGTGCCGCTGCCGCATGTGCGCCCGCCGGTCCACGAACCCGCCCGCCATCTGGCCGCACTCTCGGCCGCCTTGGCCGCACACCCCGGGCATCGGCTGGCGGCCGAGGTGCGCGCGATCGCGGACCAGATCCTGTCCCGTCTCTCCCAGTTGCCCGCGTGGCCGGCGCAGCCGTTGCGGCTGCTGCACGGCGATCCCAAGATTTCCAACCTGCTGTTTGATGCCGAAGGTCGGGGCTTGTGTCTGGTCGATCTGGACACCCTCGCGCAGGGTCCGCTGGTGCCGGAACTGGGGGACGCCTTCCGCTCCTGGTGTAATCCTGGGCCGGAAGACGCGCCGCAGGCCGATTTCTCGCTGGATCTTTTCGCCGCGGCCATTGAAGGCTATGCGGCGTCGACGCGCGGGTTTATCACGCGCGCCGAGTGGCAGGGCATCGTGACCGGCACCGAGACGATTTATCTGGAACTCGCGGCGCGCTTCGCCGCTGACGCGCTCAACGAAGCCTATTTCGGCTGGTCGCCGGACCGCTTTGCCACGCGCGGGGCGCACAATCTGGCCCGTGCCCGCAATCAACTCGCGGCCGGGCAGGCGCTGGCGCGGCAGGCCAGCGCCGCCAATGCAATGGTTGCCGCGCAGTTCAGCTGAAATCTTTCACGCGCGCGCCGCGCCGGGCTGGCTAGAATAGGCGCAACGCAATTCGCGCCCACCAAGGATGAGGACTACCCCCATGCAACTCAGCGGCATTTTTACGCTTGGCTTCGTCGCACTGGTTTTCATTACCCTCTACAAGGGCGCGAAGGTGGTGCCTCAAGGCTACGAGTGGACCATCGAACGCTTCGGGCGTTACTACAAGACCCTGCATCCCGGCCTCGGCCTCATCCTCCCCTACATCGACAGCATCGGCCGCAAGGTCAACATGATGGAACAGGTGCTGGACGTGCCCTCGCAGGAAGTCATTACCCGCGATAACGCGGTGGTGAAAGTCGACGGCGTGGTGTTCTTTCAGGTGCTGGACGCGGTGCGCGCAGCCTATGAAGTGAATCAGCTCGAATACGCCGTGCTGAACCTCACCATGACCAATATCCGCACCGTGCTGGGGTCGATGGACCTGGACGAATCGCTCTCCAAGCGCGACGCCATCAACTCGCAGCTGCTGGCGGTGGTGGACGAGGCCACCCACCCCTGGGGCCTCAAAGTCACCCGCATCGAAATCAAGGACATCAGGCCGCCGCAGGACTTGGTGGATTCCATGGCCCGCCAGATGAAGGCCGAGCGCGAGAAGCGCGCGGCGATTCTGGAAGCCGAAGGCCTGCGTCAGGCCGCCATTCTGAAAGCCGAGGGCGAAAAGCAGGCAGCGGTGCTGGAAGCCGAAGGCCGGCGCGAAGCCGCTTTCCGCGAAGCCGAAGCCCGCGAACGTCTGGCCGAGGCGGAAGCGACCGCCACCCGCGTGGTGTCGGAAGCGATCGCCGGCGGCAACGTGCAGGCGGTCAATTATTTCGTGGCGCAAAAATACGTTGAAGCCCTGCAGGTCATTGGCTCAGCGCCCAATCAGAAAATCATGTTCATGCCGCTCGACACCGCCGGCGTGTTGGGCGCCGTGGCCGGCATTGGCGAAATCGCCAAAGAAGCTTTTGCCGCGCAAGCCGCCAAGCGCCTGTAATGGCACTCCTCCAACAACTCGGACCCTGGGGCTGGCTGTTGGGCGCGGTGGCGCTGTTCGTCGGCGAAATGCTGATCCCTGGCACTTTTTTAGTGTGGTTCGGGCTGGGCGCGGCGATGACCGGCGTGCTGCTGCTGATTTTTCCGGCCTTGGCGTGGCAGGCGCAGTGGATTGTTTTCGCGGTGTTGTCGGTGGCCAGTGTGTTTGTCTGGCGGCGCTACCGGTCGCGCCATCCTGAAACCTCCGACCATCCCATCCTCAATCAGCGCGGCCGCAATTACGTCGGCCGCAGGTTCACGCTGGCGTCGCCAATTGTGGACGGGGTTGGCAAACTGCACGTCGACGACACCCGCTGGAAAATCAGCGGCGCCAATCTGCCGGCCGGCTCGCACGTTGAAGTCGTGGGGGTTGAGGGCACGATGCTCAAGGTCGAAGCCGTTGAAGACACGCCGTAAGTCCGCCGAGTGGCAGACGAAAGAATCTAACAAGGCCTGAAAGGCCACACCAAAAGGGGAGCACGCATGGATCTGGGACTACAAGGCAAGGGCGTTATCGTGACCGGCGCGAGCAAAGGCATTGGCCGCGCGATTGCGCTGGAATTTGCCCGTGAAGGCGCGAACGTCGCCATTTGTGCGCGCGGCGCCGAGGCGCTGGAACAAACCCGCGCCGACGTGGCGGCGCTGGGCGGCAAAGTCTTTGCGGCGTCCTGCGATGTGGGCAATGCCGAATCGCTGGCCGGTTTCATCAATGCCGCGCACGCCGCGCTGGGCCGGGTTGATGTGCTGGTGAATAACCCCTCCGGCTTTGGCGTGAGCGATAACGAGGACGGCTGGAAGGCCAGCATGGACGTCGACATCATGGCCAGCGTGCGTGCCACCTGGCAGGTCACTCCCTGGATGGAACAACAGGGCGGTGGTTCCATCATCCATATCAGCTCGATTTCTGGCCTCGAAGCCAGCCTGCCCGGGGTTGCCGCCTACGCGGCCGCCAAGGCTGCGCTCATCAGTCATGCCAAGAGCATGGCCATGGAACTCGCGCCCAAAGGCATCCGCGTGAACTGTGTGGCGCCCGGCTCCATCGACTTCCCCGACGGTTTCTGGGACGGCATTCACAAAGGCAACAAACCCTTCTACGACATGGTCGTCTCCACCATCCCGTTTGGCCGCATGGGCCGTCCCGAGGAGGTGGCCAACGCCGTGGTGTTCCTGTCTTCCGCCAAGGCAAGCTGGGTTTCCGGCGCGCTGGTGCCGGTCGACGGCGTGCAGCACAAGAGCAATCTTTGATCGCGCGCTGAAGCGACCGACGCGTCGGCACTGGAGACGGAGGAGGGCAAGGCATGCGGGTGTTTGTGACCGGCGGTACCGGGTTCATTGGCCAATGCGTGGTCAATGGCTTGCAGGTCAAGGGTTACGACGTCACCGTGCTCGTACGGGATCCGGCGAGCCCGGCGGCGCGGGCTCTGGCGGCCTCCGGCGCCGAACTTGCGGTGGGGGATGTGACGGACCGCGCGGCCTTACGCGCGGGGATGGCCAGCGCCGAAGCGGTCATCCATAACGCCGGCATTTATGCCTTTGGCTTGACCCGCGCCGAGCGGCGGCAGATGACGGCGGTCAACGTGAACGGTACCGCCAACACGCTGGGTATCGCGCACGAACTCGGCATCCGCCGCATTTTCTATGTCTCGACCGCCTTCGCTTTTGGCGAAACCGACGGGCATCTGCGGGATGAAACCTGGGTTCGCCGCTCTACGCCGCAATCCCATTACGAAGCGACCAAGACCGAGGCGCACGAACTGGCCCTTGGGCTGCAACGCGCCGGTGCACCGGTGGTGGTGCTGTGCCCTGTCGCGGTGGCAGGACCCGGTGACCATTCCAGTCTTGGGCATATGGCGCGCCTGTATGTGCGGGGGCAGCTGCCGCCATTCTCCTTCGGCAACGGTACGGTGAGTTTTGTGCACGTCGATGACGTGGCGGCGGCGATCACGCATGCCGTTGAGCGCGGCCGCGAAGGGGAGACCTATCTGCTGTCTGGCGGGGCGCTGCCGTTGCGCGAGGTCTTCAAGACCTGGCACACCATGCCTGGCGCCGCGGAATACATTCTTTGGTATCTGCCGCGCTGGCTTGCAGTGAGTTTGTGCGCGATCGCGCAACCGTTCCAGCGGCTGTTCCGCCTGCCGCGAGTGTTCAGCGCCGATCTGGCCCGCTCGGCGTTTATGGATTTGCGTTTCAGTGGTGCGAAGGCGATGGATCACCTAGAGGTCAACTTCCGGCCACCGCGCCAGGTGTGGCGAGACACGCTGAAGGTGGAGCGAAACCGCTGGCTGGCGTGAGGGCACCGACGGGCGCGAATCGACGTCGAGTTGTCCTCGATCAGGTCTTTATACTGCGTCGCCGCAAATTCTTGACACGACGAGCAACTTTTGGGCCGGCAGGTGGTTTACACTGCCCGACCCCCACGCCCGGTTAATCCTCCGCTCATGTCTGACGCCGCTGACTCCTTGCCCCGTTTTGCCGACCTCGGCCTGCCTGCCAATTTGCTGGCTTCGCTCAACACGATTGGCTACGAAACCCCTTCCCCGATTCAGGCTGCAGCCATTCCCACGCTGCTCGCAGGGGAGGACATCATCGGTCAGGCCCAGACGGGCACGGGTAAAACGGCCGCTTTCGCGCTGCCGTTTCTCGCGAAAATTGATCTCAACGCTCACGATCCGCAGGTGTTGGTGCTGACGCCCACCCGCGAACTTGCGATTCAGGTGGCGGAAGCTTTCCAGCGCTACGCGAGCGGCATGCCGGGTTTTCACGTGTTGCCGATTTATGGTGGCCAGAGCATGAGCCAGCAGTTGCACCAGCTGCGGCGCAATGTGCATGTGGTGGTGGGAACGCCGGGTCGAATCATGGACCACCTGCGCCGCGAGACGCTCAATCTCGCCAATGTGCGCGGCTTGGTGCTCGACGAAGCGGACGAAATGCTGCGGATGGGCTTCATCGACGACGTCGAAGCCATCCTCCAGCACACCCCCTCCTCGCGCCAGACCGCACTCTTTTCGGCCACCATGCCCGAGCCCATCCGGCAGGTGGCGCAGCGGCATCTGCGCAATCCGCGCGAAATTCGCATCAAGGCCAAGACCAGCACGGTAGAAGCCGTGCGCCAGCGCTATTGGCAGGTCGCCGGGCTGCACAAGCTCGATGCGCTGACCCGCATTCTCGAAGGCGAAGAGCTCGACGCGGTCATCATTTTCGTGCGGACCAAGATGGCGACCACCGAACTGGCGGAGCGTCTCGAAGCGCGCGGCTATGCGTGCGCGGCGCTGAACGGCGACCTCAACCAGTCCCAGCGCGAAAAAACCATCGAACAGTTGAAGAGCGGCCATCTCGACGTGGTGATCGCCACCGACGTTGCCGCCCGCGGGCTGGACGTGCCGCGCATCAGCCACGTCATCAACTACGACATCCCTTACGACATCGAAAGCTACGTCCACCGCATCGGCCGCACCGGCCGCGCCGGCCGACCGGGCGAGGCGATTTTGTTTGTCTCGCCGCGCGAAGTGCGCATGCTGCGAGCCATCGAGCGGGCGACTCGTCAGCCGATCGAACCCATGCGGGCGCCGTCTCGCGAAGCAATCGCCAGCCGGCGCGTTACCCAGTTCAAGAAAGCGGTGTTCGATACCCTCGCCAGCGAGGAACTCGAATGGTTCAGCGATTTAGTCGAAGAAATGGCCCGCGAACGCGGGGTGGAGATGGCCCCGCTGGCCGCCGCGATGGCCTTTATGGTTCAGCGCGAGCGCCCCTTGCAGTTTGAAGGCGCCGTCCCCGGCGCCGATCCGGGCGCCCGTGACCGCTATCAGCGGACGGACCGTCCGGTGCGCGAAGAGCGTCCCGCGCGGGATGAACGTCCTGTCCGTGAAGAGCGCCCGATGCGGGACGAACGCCCAGCGCGGGATGAACGTCCGCAACGGGCTGAGCGCCCCGCGCGTAGCGAACCCGCTGAACGCGCGCCGCGCTCGGAATTTGCCGAGCGTCTGGCCAGCAAGGAGCGGCCCGAGCGCGCACCGCGCCCGCCGCGGGTGGCGCCTGCGCCTGCGCCAAGCGCGCCGCTTGACGAAGACTACGACGACGCTACGCTCGCCGCGCCCACCCCGGCGCGGACCTTGCCGCGCCCCGGCGAGCTGGAAGAATACTTCGCGCCGCCGCCGGCCCCGCCGGAATTGGACATTCCTACTCGCGCCGAGCGCCTGAAGGAGTTCCCCGAGATCGATATGGTGCGCTACCGCATCGATGTCGGTACGACGCACGGCGTCCTCCCTAAACACATCGTGGGTGCGATCGCCAACGAGGCGGGGCTTGAAGCTCGCTACATCGGACGCATCGATTTGTATGACGATTTCAGCACCATCGACCTGCCTGACGGCATGCCGAAAGATCTGCTGGAACACTTGAAGACCGTGCGCTTTGGCAAATTCCGCTACAACCTGAGCCCGCTGGTGCCGCAGGACAAGCCGAAGAAATCGAAGAAGAAGTAGGGCGCTGCCGCGCTTCGACCGGCTCAGCTCGAGCGGTGTTCCCGGTCTCGCGCTTCGACCGGCTCAGCGCGAACGGTGTTCCCGGTCTCGCGCGAACGGCAAGACCGGCTCGCCCCTCCAGCAAGGACCCACTGCGGCGACAGACGTTACGCCCGTTCGTGCTGAGCTTGTCGAAGCATGAACGGGCTGGCACCAGCGCAATGAGCCCGCCACCTGCAGACCTCAAACCAGGCAGATCAACGAGCCCGGGGCGACGAACTCGCCCCCGCTAGGCTTGCTCGTCCGGCACCCAGCCCCGCCGATGCCCCGGCAGCCGCAGATGCTCGGCGTATTTCTCGGCCGCCCGCGCCGCGCCACTTGGAATGTGCTGGCTGGGAAAGAGATCCGGCGTGGTCGGATGCGCGCGTAACAGCTGCTTGGCCAGCGTGAGCTTATGCACTTCGCTCGGGCCGTCGGCGAGCCCCAGCGCGTGGCCCCACAGCAGCCATTCGCCGAACAGCATTTCGTTGGAAATGCCGAGTGCGCCGTGCAGATGAATGGCCTTGCTGGCGATGTCTACCATCACCCGCTCGCTCAACACCTTTACCGCCGCGATGTCGCCACGCACCTGTTTGTAGTCGTTCAGTTTGTCGATTTTCCATGCGGTCTGAATGACCAGCAGCCGGAACTGCTCGAGCTGCATCCAGGCTTCGGCGATGGTGTCTTGCACCAGCTGTTTGTCGGCCAGCCGCGAGCCCTGCGTGTAGCGCGACTGGGCGCGTTCGCAGAGCGCGTCAAACGCCCGTCGGGCGAGGCCCACGGTGCGCATCGCGTGATGCACCCGGCCGCCGCCGAGGCGGGTCTGGGCAATCTTGAAAGCTTCGCCCGGCTTGCCCAGCAGGTTGTCGTTGGTGAGCTGCACGTCGTTAAAGCGCAAATACGCATGGGCGCCGTGTTCCGGGTGCTCAAAGGCCATGCCGCTGTTGCGCACGAACTCAACGCCCGGCGTGTGGGTGGGCACGATGAACATGCTCGCGCCGTGGTGGATCGCCGTGGTGGTGTCGGTCACCACCATCACAATCAGGAAGTCCGCCCACCGGGCGTTCGACGCAAACCATTTCTCGCCATGCAACACCCAACCGGTGGCGGTTTGATCGGCGCGGCAGGTGAACACATTCGGATCCGCCCCGCCCTGCGGTTCGGTCATGGAGAAGCAGGACACAATCTCGCCGTCCATCAGCGGCTTCAGGTACTGCGCTTTCTGCGCCGGCGTGCCGAAGTGGGCGAGGATTTCGGCATTGCCGGTGTCTGGCGCCGCGGTGCCAAAAATCGTCGGGGCAAAAAACGAACGGCCGAGGATTTCGTTCATCAGCGCGAGCTTCAACTGGCCCCAGCCACCGCCGCCCATCGACGGCGGCAAATGACAGGCCCACAGCCCCTGCGTGCGCACCTCGGCTTTGAGCGGCGCCATGATGCTCATCAGCGCTTCGTTGCGCGTGTTGTAGGTTTCGTCTTTGGGAAAGAGATAGTCGAGCGGCTCAATCTGCTCGCGAACGAAAGTCTCAATCCAGTCCAGCTTGCGCTGGAATTCGGGCTCGGTTTCAAAATTCCACATGGGATTGCTGCCTACTGCTGCGCGAGGGGATGGGCCGCTTTGACGCAGCGGTCGACGTTGACCCGATATAGCGGGTTGGGTGCCGGCTGGTCGAATACGCGACCGGCGCGGGACACCAGGCGGCGCCACAGGGCGGGCGCCTGGTCGCTCGCATCAATGCTGAGGAAATGCCGCCCTTTGGGTTTCAAACCCGCATCACGCGCGGCAGCTTCGCAGCTCGCCAGCGCCGGATCTTCCGGGGCCACGGGATGGCTGGCGCAACCGGCCAGCAGCACGCTGGCGAGCGTGCCAGCAAGAATAAAACTGATAGGGCGCGTCATTCGAGGTTCCTCCGCGAGAGGGCTGCACTCTACCCTGCGAGGCTACAGGCGTCGATCAAAGATCGCGGTCGTTTTGCGCTTGCGACCTGCTCCCGCCGCGTGCATGGTGAGCGGCCCGAGAGCAGAGATTCGTGACCCATGACAACCGCCAAAAACCCTGTGCCCCAGCGCACGGAAGACGCTTCAAGCACCCCTCGCCAGCAACAAATCGAAGCCCTGTTCGGGCAGTTCTGTCTGGCCTGCGGCGCGTTGGGGCCGTTGATCTGGGGCGGGATGATTGTGTGGGCGGCGAGCCAGAACGAAGGCTATAGCCACCGCATTGACATGATCAGCGCGCTGGCTACCGGCGAGTCCGACAGCGCGGTGCTGATGCGGGCCTTGGGGTTTGGTCTCTCCGGTGCGCTGTACGTAGTGGCCGGACTCTACGCCGCGTTCCGCTTCCGACACGATCCCGCCTCGGTGCTCGCCAGTCTGCTGCTGCTGGCCGGCGGCATCGGTCGCATGGGTGGCGGCATCTATCCCTGCGATGCGAGCTGCCTTGGGTTTGAAGTGCCGGCCGCCGCGCGTATGCATTTGTGGACGACGGCCATCAACGACGTCTCGCTCACTTTTGCCGCGCTGGCCTTCGGCGTCACGGTGAACCGCTATCCCAAACTGAAGTGGTTTTCTTCGCTCAGCTTTGGCTGCGGTAGCTGGACCATCGTCTCGATGGTGATGATGGCCACCAGCGGCAGCGAGCAGGGCCTGTATCAGCGTTACGCCACCGGCATTCTCAGCGTGTGGATGGTGATCTGGACGGTGATGATGTGGCGCAGCCGGATCTGGGCCGAAGACCTCGAATGGCGCAAACCGAACTATGCCCCGCGCCATCGCCACTTCCGCCGGAAATGACGCCTCCCCGCCCGCGCTCGGGTAATGTTGCGCCGCCGCCCGCGCCACCCCCGCCGCCGCCGGGCGAAACACCCTTCGCCACGCTCACGCCGGAGCGCGTGCTGGATAGCGTGGATGCGCTGGGCTTCATTACCAACGGCCGCCTGCTCGCGCTTAACAGCTACGAAAACCGCGTGTATCGCGTAGGGCTGGAAGACGGCAATTCCCTGATTGCCAAGTTCTACCGCGCCGGCCGCTGGAGCAGCGACTGCATTCGCGAAGAGCACAGCTTCGCGCAGGAACTGCATGACGCCGAGCTGCCGGTGGTGCCGCCGCTGGTGGTAGCCGGCCAGAGCCTGCACGAAGTGGAAGACCTGCGTTACGCGCTGTTCCCCAATCGCCCCGGTCGCGCGCCGGAACTCGATGACGCCGAGACCTTGCGCTGGATTGGGCGTTTTCTCGGCCGCATTCACGGCCGTGGAGCAGTGAAGAAATTTCGCCATCGGCCGGCGCTCACGGTGGCGCGCCTGGGCGAGGAATCGGTGCGCTTTCTGCTCGCGAGTGAGTTTTTACCTGGCGATTTGCGCCCCGCTTACGAGGCAGCGGCTTCGGCGGCGGTGGCCCAGGCGGCTGCGACTTTCGAGGCTATCGGGCCGGTGATGGGCATTCGCCTCCACGGCGATTGCCATCACGGCAATATTTTGTGGACCACCGCCGGCCCGCACTTCGTGGATTTGGACGACTGCGTGCAAGGCCCGGCCATTCAGGATTTATGGATGCTGCTGTCCGGCGACCGCATCGACATGACCCGCCAGCTTTCACTGCTGCTGGAAGGCTATGAAGACTTTCGCGAACTCGACCGCAGCGAACTCGCGCTCATCGAAGCCCTGCGCACGCTACGCATCCTGCACTACGCGGCCTGGCTCGCCCGCCGTTGGTCCGACCCCGCCTTCCCCATGCACTTCCCCTGGTTCAACGGCCAGCGCTACTGGCAAGACCACATTCTCTCCTTGCGCGAACAGCTGGCCGCGATGGACGAACTGCCGCTGGTGGTGTGAGGCCCCGCGCGGTTTACCGCATCCCGCTCAAGTCTTGCCGTTCATCGGCGGCCTACATTGAGGGTCGATAGCCACGAGAGGAATCAACCATGTCCACGGTGCAGCAGTTGCTCGCAATGAAGGGCCGCCACGTTCACAGCATCAGCCCGCAGGCGGTGGTCTACGACGCCGTCGCGCAGATGGCCACCCACGGAGTTGGCGCGCTATTGGTGATGGACGAGGAGCAGATTCTGGGTGTGGTGTCCGAGCGGGATTACGCGAGAAAAATCGTTTTACGCGGCCGCTCCTCGCACGCCACCGAAGTGCGCGAAATCATGAGTTCACCGGTGATTACCGGCCGGCCCTCGCTCAGCATCGAAGAGGCCATGGCCATCATGAGCCAGCGCCGCATCCGTCATTTGCCCATCGTGGACGAAGGGCGTTTGTGCGGGCTGGTGTCGGTCGGCGATTTGGTCAAAGCCATCATCGCCGACCAGCAGTTTGTGATTGCGCAGCTGGAGCAATACATCCATCGGTGAGGCAGGTGGGCTTTCAGAGCTAGCGGGCACTCACCTGATCAGGCGCTCCTCACTCTCGCCTCAGCAGCTTGTCGACCAGCACGTTCGCCCACCATTGCCCCATAAAGCCGGCCCGCACTGCGGCGGGGTCGTAGACATCCCGCACCCAGTCCAGAAACGGCAGTTGGCCGCCGTCACTCTCGGCGAGGTAGCAATCAAAGAAGTAATCCAGCATGCCGGTTTTGCTCTGCCGGATATGCAGATACTTGAGGCTGAGTTGCGCCAAGGCCTGCGGCAGCGGCTGCTTGCAGTGCAGATGGAGATACAGCACCGACAACATCCCGGCGCGGTCGGCGCCGGACTTGCAGTGCATGAGCGCCGGGTAGCGAATTTCTTCAAATAGCCGAGCGACGCGCAACAGCCGGTCCTTGTAAGGCGGCTCGCGAGCGCCGAAAGGCGCGTCGATCAGGGCGAGACCGTGCGCCTTGCAGGCTTCGCGCTCCAGCAGGTAGTACCCGGAATCGTTGAATCCGCGCAGATTGATAATGGTCTTGAAGCCCATGCCCGCGTACTCGGCGATGCGGCGCGGGGAGGGCTGGTTGGCGCGCGCCATCTCGGGCGACACCCAATGGAAATTGCGGAACTTGGCGCGGAGAAAGCCTTGATCGTCGTAGGTTAACTGGTTGAACGCGCGGCGGCGGCCTTCCGGTGTGTGGAGATCAAAGCCCCGCTTGGACGACGGTGTCGGCAGCTGCGTGACATCGTCGTTATCGCCGGTCAGCGGGTCTACTGGCATTTAAAGGGCACCTGTTCGGTCAAGGACGTTCAATCAAGGTTCACCACGTAAGCACTGAACCCGTATCGGCAGCTTAATAGCATGCCCACGGGTCAGGCATTCAGCGGCAGGTCGCCTATCCGCCCACATTCACGCCGGCGGGGACGGCTTAGCATGCATTGAAAGCGTGCTCATCTGCCGACAGCACGAACGACTCTCCGGGTTGCTGGGCTGTCTGTCGAGACAGAGCACCCAAGCCAAAGCGCCAGCGGGAACGCTGAGCAATTCGATGACAGACCATGCACGGATGGAGAGGGCTGCGCTGAAGCACGCGCAGGCGCGTGTTAAGCGCCCGCCTTGCCCTCACAAACCCCGCAGAAACTCGAGCAGCAGCCGGTTCGTCTCCGCCGGCCGCTCCTGCTGGATCCAGTGCCCGCAGCCGGGCAGCACGGTCTCCCCGCGGAAGTCGGTCATCACCTCGTGGGCCCGCAGGCGCGCTTCGGCGCCCCACCAGGTGGCGACGTCGAATTCGCCGCCTATGAAGTAGGCGGGCACCGTGAGCTTGCGCTTGGCGTGTGGCGCGAGGAGTACCTGGTCGGCTGGCAGGTTGCGGTAGTACGAGAGCGGCCCGTGCAGGCCGGAGCGCTGGAAGGCCTCGACGTAGACCGCGAGATCGGCCGCGCTGAGCCAGGGCAGGGGACTTGCGGGAAAGAAGCGTTCGCGCATGCGGGCGCCGTGCGGAATGCACACCGCGCTCTGGCGGATGAGTTCGATCGGATCGGCGCCGGCGAGGGAAAAGCCGGCGGCAGCAAGCGCCTCGCCCGAGACCGAATACATCAGGTCCGCGATCCAGCCCGGCAGATCGGCTTCGATTTCATCGATGATGGGCCCGAGGGTGCTCCAGTAGGTGTGATAGAAATCCTGCCCCGGGCCAGCCAGTTCACGCTGATAGGCTTCCAGCGCCTGCTCGCCAAACGGGTTGCCCGGCACGGCGATGAGGCCCGCGCCGGAAAACGGCACGCTCATGCCCACCACCCCGCGGAAAATCTCCGGGTGCAGCCACGCCGCGCTCCACACGATCGGCGCGCCCCAGTCGTGGCCGACCAGCACCGCACTGCGCTCGCCTAGCGCGTGCACCACGCCGACCAGATCGGCTACCAGCCGATCGATCCGGTAGGCCTCAGGCTGCCAGAACTTCGACGAGCGACCGTAGCCCCGCTGCTCCAGCGCCACCGCGCGAAAGCCGGCCTCGGCCAGCGCCGGCAGCTGGTGTCGCCAGGAGTAGGCGAGCTCCGGAAAGCCATGCACCAGCAGCACCAGCGGGCCCTGTCCCTGCTCGACGAGGTAAAGCCGGGCGCCGTTCACGCTGAGCCAATGTTCGATGCTTGTCGCCACGATGGGTCTCCTTGTGCTGAGGACGAGCCGGATTTTCGCTATGGCTGACCGAGTATCGGCGCCGCATGCGGGAAGCGGGATTATTGACCGTCGCTTGCGCGGGCTGTCAAACGTGGCCGGCGTCGACCGCGGTGTTCACGCCCGTGAACCACGACCACGCCTCGTGTTAGCAGCAGGCGCTTCGAGCAGGGAGAAGTTCGGGAACGTCCACGCGTTCCCTCCGACCCGCCGCCCGCTCGCCCTCTGCCGGCGGGCGCAGCGCTCAGGCGCTGGCCTTGATCTCCGCCGCCAGCGCCGTCCAGCGCGGCAGTACGCGCTCGAGATGGGCGTGCTTCACATGGCCGAACCCGCGGATGTCTTCCGGTAACGCGGCCAGCGCAAGCACTTGCGGCAGATTGCCTGCGCTCAAACTCGGCAGCAACGCTGAGATCGCCTGCCGGTAATCCTCGATGAGCTGCCGTTCCTGACGGCGCTCGGCGCTGTAGCCAAACACATCGAGCGCGGTGCCGCGCAAGCCTTTCAAGCCGGCCAGCAATTTCAGCACCGGCCGCAGCCAGGCGCCGTAGCGGGTTTTTTGCACATGCCCCTGCGCGTCGCGCTTGGCGAACAGCGGGGGCGCGAAGTTGTACTGCACTTCGAAGTCGCCTTCGAAGGTGTCGCGCAGGCTCGCCTCGAGTCGTCCATCGGTATGCAGGCGTGCGACTTCGTATTCGTCTTTGTAGGCCATCAGCTTGTAGAGATAGCGCGCCACCAGCATTGAGAGCGCGGTGCCACCCACGCGTGCCGCCTCCGCCGCGCGCACTTCGGCCACGAAGTCGGCGTAGCGTTGGGCATAGGCCGGGTTTTGATAGTCGGTAAGTCGGTCCACGCGGTCGGCAACGAGGGCGTCCAGCGATGGCGGCGCCTCGTCGGCCGCGCTCGCCGCTTTGCCCCCGGCGCTGCGTTCCACCAGCGCCAGATCCACCGCGGCGTGGCGCCCCCACTCAAAGGCTCGCTTGTTGGCGTCTACCGCCACCGCGTTCAACTCTATCGCGCGATAAAGAGACGCCTGTTCCAGCGGGATCAGCCCGCGCTGAAAGGCATAGCCCAGCATGAACAGATTGGCGGCGATGGAGTCGCCCATCAGCGCCGTGGCGAGCCGGGTGGCGTCCACGTAATGCGCCCGCTGCTCGGTGGCCTCGTCGATCAGGCTGCGAATATTGGTGGTGGGAAACTGCCAGTCCGGGGCTTTGGCAAACGGGCCCGGCGGCTGTTCGTTCAGGTTGATCACGGCCGTGGTGCGGCCGGGGCGTGTTTTGGCGATGGCGTCGAAGGCGCCGGCGGTGAGCATGTCGCAGCCCAGCACCAAATCGGCTTCACCGGTGGCGATGCGCTGGGCGTGGATGTCGGCCGGCGAGCGCGCGATGCGCACGTGCGAGGTCACCGCGCCGTTCTTCTGCGACATGCCGGTCATGTCGAGCGCGGAAGTGCCTTTGTGTTCCAGATGCGCGGCCATCCCCAGCAGCGCGCCCACCGTAATCACGCCCGTACCGCCAATGCCCGTGATGAGAATGTTGTAGGGCTGCGCGCCCAGCGTTGGCAATACCGGCGCGGGCAATTCGGGAAGATCCAGGCCGCTGCCGGTGCCCAGCCGCGACTTGCGCAGCGTGCCGCCCACCACGGTCACAAAGCTGGGGCAGAAGCCTTTGATGCACGACAGATCCTGATTGCAGGAAGACTGGTCGACCACGCGCTTGCGCCCCAGCGGGGTTTCCAGCGGCATCAAGGAGGTGCAGTTCGACTGCACGCCGCAATCGCCGCAGCCTTCGCACACGGCCTCGTTAATGAACGCGCGCAGCGGGCTCTGCGGGTACTCGCCTTTCTTGCGTCGGCGGCGCTTCTCGGCCGCGCAGGTCTGGTCATAAATGATGACCGACACGCCGGCGTAGTCGCGCAGCTCGCGCTGTACGGCGTCCAGATCCTTGCGGTCGTGAACGGTCACCAGCTCCGGCAGGCCGCTGCGCGCGGCGTAGCGCTCAATTTCTTCGCTCACCAGCGCAATGCGCGTCACGCCTTCGGCGGCCACCTGCTGCGCCAGCATGGGCACGGTGAGGGTGCCGTCGATCGGCTGACCGCCGGTCATGGCCACCGCGTCGTTGTAGAGAATCTTGTAGGTGATGTTCACCTTCGCGCTCACCGCCGCGCGCAGCGCCAGCGAACCCGAGTGGAAATAGGTGCCGTCGCCCAGATTGGCAAACACGTGCGGGCGCTTGGAGAAGGGCGCCTGACCAATCCAGGGCGCGCCTTCGCCGCCCATCTGGCACAGCGTTTTGTTCTCGTCTGGAAAGATCCCCGCCGCCATCACATGGCAGCCGATGCCGGCCAGCGCGATGCTGCCGTCCGGCACATGGGTGGACGTGTTGTGCGGGCAGCCCGAGCAGTAATAGGCCGGGCGCACCGGGGTGTTGACCGCTTTGCGGAGCACCGCTTCCTTGGCGTCCAGAAAACTCAGCCGCGCGGTAATGAGATCGCTTTGGTGGAAGCGCGCAATGCGGCCCGCAATCACGCGCGCAATCTGCGCAATCGAGAAATCGGTCTTCGCCGTGAGCAGCCATTCGCCGCGTGGATGCACCCATTCGCCCTGATCGTCGAACTTGCCAATGACCTTCGGGCGCACGTCCGGCTGCCAGTTGTAGAGCTGCTCTTTCAGCTGGTATTCAACGACCTGGCGCTTTTCTTCCACCACCAGAATTTCTTCCAGACCGCGCGCGAATTCGCGAATGCCGTCTGGTTCGAGGGGCCAGGGCATCGAGACTTTGAACACACGAATCCCGATGGCGGGTGCGTTGTGCTCGTCGATGCCGAGTTCTTCCAGCGCTTCCAGCACGTCCATATAGGACTTGCCGGAGGCAACAATCCCAAGCCGCGCGTTGGGCGCATCGATGGTGGTGTGGTTGAGCCGGTTGACGCGCGCGTAGGCCAAGGCCGCGTAAATCTTGTAGTCCTGCATCAGCGCTTCCTGCTTGCGCGCTTGTGTGAGCAGCAGGTCCAGCGACTGGCGGCAGTTAAGGCCGCCCTCGGGCATGACGAAATCCGCCGGGAAGACCGTTTCCACCCGGAACGGATCGGCCTCGATAGACGCCGAGGATTCCACCGTGTCGGCCAGCGCCTTGAAGGCCACCGCGCAGCCGGAGAAGCGCGACATCGCAAAGCCGTGCAGGCCGAGCTCGATGTACTCGTTGACGTTGCAGGGATAGAGCACCGGAATCATGGAGGCCGCAAAGAGGTGGTCGCTCTGGTGCGGCAGCGTGGAGGAATACGCGCCGTGGTCGTCGCCCGCTACCAGCAGCACGCCGCCGTGGCGGGCGGTGCCGGCGTGGTTCATGTGCTTGAAGACGTCCCCGCAGCGGTCGACGCCCGGACCTTTGCCGTACCACAGCGCGAACACGCCGTCGTAGTTCGAGCCGCCCGTCAGTTCCACCTGCTGCGTGCCCCATACGGCGGTGGCGGCCAGTTCTTCGTTAACGCCGGGGGTAAACACCACGTGATGCGCGGCGAGATGCGGTTTGGCCTGCCAGAGCGCTTCGTCGAGACCGCCCAGCGGCGAGCCGCGATAGCCGGAAACAAAGCCGCCGGTGTTGCGTCCGGCGGCCAGATCGCGCCGCCGTTGGACAAGCATCAGGCGGACGAGCGCCTGAATGCCGGTGAGATACACGCGTCCGGTATCGGAGACGTATTTGTCGACGAGCGAGACCTTCTCCATCACGTTCTCCTTGGCCCTGATGCGCCGGGTAGGCGCCGGTGGACCGGTCGCTGGCGGGGCATCGATCGGGCGCCCCGCCAGAGGAATGGGATCCTGCCTCGACGTGTGGTCCCGGCAGGGGAGGTGGCGTGCGCGCAGCCCGGGATACCGGGACTGCCGCCGCCGTCGGGGTCAGCGGGACATCTTTTGGAGCACCGCCGCCACGAAGACAGTTTATTTTTAGCGCGACAGAAAAGGTGTCTTTTTTTCCATCAAGATTCGCCAAAATAAAAAATCTTTTTCCAAATCCGGAGGCCGCCATGGCACTCGACAAGACCGATCTGGCGATCCTCGGCGTGCTCCAGCAGGACAGTCGAGCCAGTTTGCAGGACATCAGCGCCCGCGTCTCGCTGTCCGCCACGCCGTGCTGGAACCGTATCAAAAAAATGGAGGCCGACGGGGTGATTCAGGGCTATACCGTGCGCATCGATCAGGCCGCCGTAGGCTTCACCGAAACCGTACTGGTGCAGGTGACGCTCGACAACCACAGCGATGAAACCCTGTTCGAGTTCGGCCGGGTGCTGGCGGAAATCCCCGAAGTCATCGAGGCCTACCTCATCTCCGGCGACTACGACTACCTCATCCGGATCGCGGTGCGCGACACCCGCGATTACGAGCGACTGCTGCGCGAGAAGCTCTACCGCATCCCCGGCATCCGCCACAGCAAGTCGAGCTTTGTGCTGCGCCGGTTGAAGGAAAGCGCGCTGCCGCTAGGGCTTGCGCCGGTGACGGGGAAGGGGCGGTAGGGCAGTGTGCGGGTAGTCTGCAATTTAGTTGCATGAGAAACTACATCGTCAACCTCCCGCCAGAAAACATTCCGGATTTCGCTATGCATCAGCCCGACACCACGCCGCGCCACTCGCTCTACTTTGACTACCAGGTTTTCCCGGCAGCGCCGCTGCCGGCGGAATCTGTCGCAGCGGCGCCGGTGGTCGTGGTGGGCGCCGGGCCCATCGGCCTGGCGCTGGCGCTGGATCTCGCCCGGCACGGGGTACGCGTGGTGCTCCTAACCGCCGGGCAGCAGGTGAGCGAAGGCAGCAGGGCGATTGTGTTTACCCGACGTTCGCTCGAAATCCTCCAGCAGGTGGGGGCGGATAGCGCGCTGGTCGAACAGGGCTTGCCTTGGCGTTTCGGCTCCAGCTTTTATCGTGGTCAAGCCGTCTTCCGGCTGGAAGCGCCGCACGACCCACACGACCGCTACGCGCCCATGAACAACCTGCAGCAGCAGGTGCTGGAAGCCTCGATGCTGGCGCTCATCGCGCGCCAGCCGCTGATCGAAATGCGCTGGGGACACTTGGTGACCGGTATTGCAGGTGATGAGAACGAAGCCATGCTCACCGTCGACACCCCCCATGGCGCCTACACGCAGCGCGCGAGCTGGGTGGTGGCCTGTGATGGCGCACGCTCGAGTTTGCGGCAGTTGCAGGGTCTGGCGCTGGAAGGTGAATCCTGGCAGGGGCGCTTCGTCATCGCCGACATCAAGATCGACCTGCCGCTGCCCACCGAGCGTCTTGCCTTTTTCGACCCCGCGTGGAATCCGGGCAATACCGTGCTGATGCATCGCGAACCCTTCGGGATATGGCGGATCGATTATCAGCTTCCGCCCGACGAAACGCCGGAAGAAGCGCTGCAGCCGGCCTCGCTCGCAGCGCGTATCAATGCCCAGCTCCAAAGCATTGGCTTTGGCGAGACGCCGTGGACGATGGACTGGAGCTCCGTGTATTCCGCCCGCGCGCTGAGCTTGGCGGACTATGTGCACGAGCGCGTGATTTACTGCGGCGATGCCGCGCATCTGCTCCCTATTTTTGGCGTGCGCGGTGCCAACACCGGCCTGCAGGACGCCCAGAATCTCGGCTGGAAGCTGGCCGCCCACGTGCAGGGAAAGGCGCCTGTGGCCTTGGTGCAAAGCTATAGCACCGAACGTGTGGCGGCCGCGCGCGAAATCGTGGCGGAGGCCGGTAAAAGCACGCGCTTCATGACGCCGCCCACGCCGGGCTTCAGGCTGCTGCGCGATGCCACGCTGTCGCTCGCGTTGACGGAGACATTCGTGCGGCCTCTGATGCACTGGCGCACTTCGCGTCCCCACGAATACCTGCACTCGCCGCTGAATAGTGATGACGATGACTCCCCGCAGTTTTCGCATGGGCCGGCGCCCGGCGCTGTGATGCGGAGCGTCCGGCTGGCCGCAGATCACTACCTACTGGATGAGTCGCAGCCCGGTTTTACCCTGCTCATCTTCTCTGACCACCCGGTGTCGCCCGAGGTGCGGGGCGCCGCTGAGCAATGGCGCGCGCAGGGCGGATTGCTCGTCATCCTCACACTGCCGCGTTCTGCGGCCGACGGCGAGGCCTGGGCGCGCTATGGGGTGGACGCCGATGGCGCCGCCTATCTCCTGCGGCCAGACCAGCATGTGTGCGCCCGCTGGTTGCGACTCGCGCCCGACCGGCTCCTGCGCGCCCTCGCCCGCGCGATGGCCCTCACCACACCGGAGAAAGAAGCATGACCGCAGGCTTGGCCGTTGCCGAACTCGAAGCTGTCTACGACCTGATTGCCACCGCCGTCGACGCTGCCGGCGAGAAGCGAGATCTGTTCCTCGCCAAGCTCGCCCTGGTGCTCGCTGATCAGCTTGCCGATGTGGCGCGGGTGGAATCCTGCATCGAGGTGGCTTTGCGCGACCTCGACTAACACCCGGTTTGTCCCCGGAAACCCGAAATGGACCGGCGGCAGTCGCGCCGCATCTCCCTCGAAATGCCGCCGATGGTGGCGATCCAGTTGTCAGCGCCGTTTAGGCTTTTTGAGCTGAAGCCCAAGCTGGATCATGAGAGCCGTCATCTTCCAACTCGCGTTGCTTGTGGTGCCCGCTTGGCGAGCCCGTAATCGCTCCAGGTCCGTTTCCGTTGCGAGGGCACGCGCCCGGCTGCGTTGAACGCGACCGTCGCTATTCAATCAAGCACCTGAGGAGATCACCAATCAGTCATCCAATCACTTCAATTGTTAAGCGCACAGCGGGCGCTGTGGGCTTGCTGCTTTGTCTGTCTACTGCCGCCTACGCCGAAGGACCCGACGTCGTCGGCGGCAAGATCTCGGACTTCTCCTTCAAGGTCACCTCCGTGACCTATCTCGATGACCGAACCACCTTGAATACGTAGAGCACCACGGATGTCGGGATTTTCGGGACCGTTGGTGCCACTGGCACTTTCATGAGCCCCATGGAAGCCAAGGGCACCACCGGCCCATATATGGCAAAAGCCAGAGCCTTCCGTCCCGATAGCTCGCTGATGGAGGCCAAAATTCAGGGGGCGCGGAAAGCGCTGGGCAAGCATCGCTGGGAAGTGAAGACCATTGGGGTGAACACCGAAGGCAAGAGCACCTTCTCGGTGGGCGTGGTTGAACTGGCCACGATGTCGTTCACGGGCAGCGTCTACAACCTGGATTAGGGCTTCGCCCCAACGTTGAGCCGCCGGCTGCCGGGTAGGTCAGCAACCCGGCGGCCTTGTTTGCCGACGCCCTTCGATCTCCGCCACCCTGCCGCTTGCCACACTCAAATCGGCGCCTGCATAATTCGCTGACCAATCGGTCAACAATACGCGGCCCTTTCCATGAGCACCCTCACCCCCCAACAAACCGCCGAGCGCGCCCGCGACGCCATGTGGGCCCAAGATGCCACCGGTCAGGCTTTGGGCATTGCGATCACCGCCATCGCGCCGGGGTGCGCCACCGCGACAATGACGGTGCGGCCGGACATGCTGAACGGTTTTGCGATCTGCCACGGCGGCTTCATCACCACGCTGGCGGATACGGCGATGGCGTTTGCGTCGAACAGCTATAACGAAGTGACCGTGGCTTCGGGGCTGGAAATCAATTTTCTCGACTCGGCCAAGCTCAACGACCTGCTGACCGCCGAAGCGGAAGAAGTCTCGCGCGGCGGGCGACTGGGCCTCTACGACGTCACCGTGCGCAACGAGGCGGGCGTGCAGATTGCCGTGATGCGCGGGCGCACCTACACCCTTAAAGGCAAGCCGGTTGCGGCGCCCTAACAGCCATAAGCCAGGAACACAGCAGCGATGGGCCTGAATAAAGACCGGCGCGGCGCGCGCGATGCGATTGAAGTCGCGAGCACCGACGAAATCCGCGCGTTGCAGCTGGCGCGGCTGAAGACCACGCTGGCGCACGTCTACCAGAACGTGCCGCACTACCGGCAGGCCTTCGATGCGGCCGGCGCGAATCCGGAGGAGGTGCGCGATCTCGGCGACCTCGCGCGCTTTCCCTTCACCACCAAGAGCGATCTGCGCGCCAACTATCCTTTCGGCCTCTTTGCCGTGCCGCGCGAACAGGTGGTGCGCATCCACGCCTCTTCTGGCACCACCGGCAAGCCGACGGTGGTGGGTTACACGGCCAGGGACATCGATACCTGGGCTAATCTGATGGCCCGCTCGATTCACGCCGCCGGCGGTCGCGCCGGCGACATCGCGCACGTGGCCTACGGCTATGGGCTCTTCACCGGTGGCCTGGGCGCGCACTACGGCGCGGAGCGGTTGGGCTGCTCGGTGGTGCCGATGTCCGGCGGGCAGACCGAAAAACAAATTCAGCTCATCACCGATTTCAAACCCGACCTCATTCTTGTCACGCCCTCCTACATGCTCACGCTGATCGACGCGATGGCAGCCGCCGGCATCGACCCGCGCAGCACCTCGCTCAAGCTCGGCATTTTCGGCGCCGAGCCCTGGACCGAAGCCATGCGCGCTGAAGTCGAAGCGCGCACCGGCATCGACGCGGTGGACATCTTTGGTCTGTCCGAAGTGATGGGGCCGGGCGTGGCCTGCGAATGTGTGGAAACCAAGGACGGGCCGGTGATTTGGGAAGACCATTTCTACCCCGAGATCATTGACCCCGAAACCGGCGAAATACTGCCAGACGGCGAACTGGGCGAGCTGGTGATCACCACGCTCACCAAAGAAGCGCTGCCGGTGATTCGCTATCGCACGCGGGACTTAACGCGGCTGCTGCCGCCCACCGCGCGCAATATGCGACGCATCGGCAAGATCACCGGCCGTTCCGACGACATGCTGATCATTCGCGGCGTGAACGTGTTCCCCACCCAAATCGAAGCGCTCGTGTGCGCGATCGAAGGTCTTGCGCCGCACTACCTGATTCATGTGGACAAGGACGGGCATCTCGACCGCATCCAAATTGAAGTGGAACTGCGCGACGCCTCGTTTGGCCCGCAGCGCGAAGCGCTGGGCCAACTGCTGGCGCATCGCGCGAAGGAAATGATTGGGATCTCGGCCTTGATTGCGGTCCGCGATCCGATGTCGATTGAGCGTGTGAGCGTGGGCAAGGCGCGGCGCGTATTCGATCGCAGAAACGACACCTGATCCCACGTTGCCAGTACGTTTGAGGAAGCACGATGTATACCCAAGCCATGGACATTCCCAACACCGACGGTCCCACCGCGGTCCCTGCGATTAACGAGCAGGCGCGCGAAGCCGAGTTCAACGAGCGCGCCGGTCGCGGCGAAATCGTGGAAGCCAAAGACTGGATGCCGGAGGCGTATCGCAAAACGCTGGTGCGCCAGATCAGCCAGCACGCGCATTCAGAAATCGTCGGCATGCTGCCCGAAGGCAACTGGGTGACCCGCGCGCCCAGCCTGAAGCGCAAAACTATTTTGCTGGCGAAGATTCAGGACGAAGGCGGGCACGGGCTCTATCTCTACGCCGCCGCCGAAACGCTCGGCACCTCGCGCGACCAGATGCTGGACGCGCTACATACCGGCAAGGCCAAGTACTCGTCCATCTTCAATTACCCCACGCTGACCTGGGCCGACATCGGCGTGATTGGCTGGCTGGTGGATGGCGCGGCGATCATGAATCAGGTGCCGCTCTGCCGTTGCTCCTACGGGCCGTACGCGCGCGCGATGGTGCGCATCTGCAAGGAAGAGTCGTTTCATCAGCGGCAGGGTTTCGACTTGCTACTGGCATTGTCCAAAGGCAGCGAGGCGCAGCGCGCGATGCTGCAGGACGCGGTCAATCGCTGGTGGTGGCCGGTGCTGATGATGTTTGGCCCGCACGACAAGGACTCGCAAAACTCCGAGCTGTCCATGAAGTGGGGCATCAAGCGGATTTCCAACGATGAACTGCGCCAGCAGTTTGTGGACGCCACCATGCCGCAGGGCGAACTGCTGGGCGTGACCTTCCCGGATCCAGACTTGCGCTACAACGAAGCGCGTGGTCATTACGACTTCGGCGCCATCGACTGGTCGGAATTCTGGAACGTAGTGAACGGCCACGGCCCCTGCAACAAAGAGCGCCTGCAGGCGCGGGTTGATGCGTGGGAAGAAGGCGCCTGGGTGCGCGAAGCGGCGCTGGCCCATGCCCAGAAACAGGCCGCCCGCGTGGCCGCCGCAGCCTGAAGGAAACCGCAATGAGCAACACCAAAGAATGGCCGCTGTGGGAAGTCTTCCTGCGCAGCCGCGCCGGACTCGATCACAAACACTGCGGCAGCCTGCACGCCGCCGACGGCGCGATGGCGCTGCAGCTGGCGCGTGACGTCTACACGCGGCGTCAGGAAGGCGTGTCGATTTGGGTGGTGCGCGCCGACCACATTCACGCTTCCGATCCGACCGACAAAGCCGCGTTGTTCGACCCCATGGCCGACAAAATCTACCGTCATCCCACGTTCTATGAACTGCCGGATGAAGTGGACCACATGTAGTCCGCCATGAACGCTTCGATTGCCGCCTTGAACCCCGCGCATGTGCCCTACGTCCTGCGCATCGCCGATGGCTCGCTCATCCTCGCCCAGCGTTTGTCCGAATGCTGTGGCCACGGCCCCGCGCTGGAACCTGATATCGCGCTCACCAATGTCGCGCTCGATTTGCTCGGGCAGGCGCGCTTGCTGTTGAGCCACGCTGGCGCGCTCGAAGGCCAAGGGCGTGATGAAGACGCGCTCGCCTATTGGCGCGATGCGAGCCAGTTCCACAATCCCACGCTGTGCGAGTTACCCAACGGCGACTTCGCGCAAACCTGCCTGCGGACGTTTTTCTACGTCGCGTGGCAGGCGCAGCTGTGGACGGCGTTGAGCGCCTCAAAGGACGCGGCGCTGGCGGCGATTGCCGAGAAAAGCAGCAAGGAAACCCGCTATCACTGCGAGCATCTGGCCGGCTGGGTGGTGCGTCTGGGCGACGGCACCGCAGACTCCCACGCGCGGATGCAGCGCGCGCTGAACTATCTGCTGCCCTATACCAACGAACTCTGCGTTGACGACGACATCGACCTCGCCGCGGCGGCCGCCGGCATTGGCCCGTTACCGAGCAGTCTGCACGACGCGTGGACCGCGCAGGTGCAGGCGGTGCTGGCAGAGGCCACCTTGTCGTTGCCGGCGAGCACGCCGTTTCGCTCCAGCGGCCGACGCGGTCAGCACAGCGAGGCCATGGACTACGTGCTGGCAGAAATGCAGTCGGTGGCGCGCGCGCATCCGGGCGCGCAGTGGTGACACTCGCGCTCGACACCGTGTGGCAGGTGTTGGCGGGTGTGCCCGACCCGGAGCTCCCCGCGATTTCGATCACCGAGTTGGGGATTGTGCGCGAGGTGAACATTAACGACGACGTCGTGCGCGTCACCGTCACCCCGACCTACGGCGGCTGCCCCGCGACCGACGTCATTCGCGAAGACATCCACACCGCGCTGATGGCCGCAGGGGCGCGCGAAGTGGAGATCTCAATCACGCTGGTGCCCGCCTGGAGCACCGACTGGCTGAGCGATGACACCAAAGCCAAGTTGAAACGCCACGGCATCGCGCCGCCGGGCACGCTGGCGCCGGGTGTCAAGCCCATCACGTTTCATCCGCGCATTCGCTGCCCGCGTTGCGACAGCACGCGCACCGAGGAGATCTCGGCTTTTGGCGCCACCGCCTGCAAGGCGCTGCATCGCTGCCTCGCGTGTCTTGAACCCTTCGAATACTTCAAACCGATTTAGCGCCATGGCCCAACACTTTCATCCCATCCCCGTTGCTGCCGTGACCCGCGAAGCGGAAGACGCGGTCGCCGTTCGTCTCGCCGTGCCGGCCGATCTCAAAGCCGTGTTCGCCTTCAAGCCGGGCCAGCACCTTACGCTGCGTCGGGAGCTGAACGGGGTGGACGAACGCCGCAGCTACTCGCTGTGCTCGGGCGTGCTGGACGACCAATGGCGGCTCGGGATTCGCAGCGTGCCGGGCGGCGCGTTCTCGACCTGGGCCACCGAATCGCTCCGCGCGGGCGACATACTGGAATGCATGACGCCGGACGGCAGTTTTTTCCCGCTACTCGACGCCGCGCACGCCAAACACTATTTGCTGATCGCCGCCGGCAGCGGCATCACGCCGCTGCTGTCGATCGCGCGCTCGGTGCTGAGCGTGGAGCCGCACAGTCAGGTGACCCTGCTCTATGGCAACCGGCGCTTCTCGTCGGTGATGTTTCGCGAAGATCTGGAAGACCTTAAAAACACCTATCTGCAGCGCTTTTCCCTGCATCACGTGTTTTCGCGCGAGCCGCAGGAAATTGCGCTGGCGAACGGGCGGCTGGACGCGGACAAACTGCGCGATTTTTTAAGCGTGCTCATTCCGCCGCAGACTTTGGATGACGTATTTCTGTGCGGGCCCAACGCGATGCTGGATGCCTTGGTGCCGGTGCTGCGTGAAGCCGGTATCGCTGAGGATGCGATTCACGTCGAGCGCTTTGGCGTGGATGTGGTGCCGGCGACCGAGCGCGCGCCGGCCGCGCAGGGGCCGGAGGCGCGAGTCACCGTGATTGCCGATGGCGTGACGCGCGAACTGCGCCTCGCCACCGACGGGGTCTCGATCCTCGACGCTGCGCGCGACGCCGGGCTCGACTTGCCCTTCTCCTGCAAGTCCGGCGTGTGCTCCACCTGTCGGGCGCGGCTGAAGGAAGGCACGGTGCACATGACGCGCAACTTCGCGCTGATGCAGTCCGATCTCGACGCCGGTTTTGTGCTCACCTGTCAGGCGCATCCCACCAGCGAGAAGGTGACCATCAGCTTCGACGACCGCTAATGGCCCGCGGCCGCGCTGCGAATTACGCCGAGCAGCAGGCTGCGTTGCTCGAGCATGCCGCACGCCTGTTTGCCGAGCGCGGCTTTCAGGGCACCTCGATGCTGGAGCTGGCGACCGCCGCCGGCGTGTCGAAGGCGCTGCTCTATCACTACTACGAAGACAAATATCAGCTGCTGGTGGCGATCGCCGAAGGACATATCGATCGGCTGCTCGCGCTGGTCGGCGACGTCGCCGTGGCGGCGCTACCGCCGGGCGCGCGGCTCAACACGCTGATTGAGCGCATCGTCAACGAATACGCCAGCGCGCAGTGCCACCATCAGGTGTTGGTGCAGGACCTCAAATACCTCGACGCCAAAGACCAGCGTCGCATTCGCGGCAAGGAGCGCAAAGTCGTGGCCGCCTTCGCCGGCGCGATCGCCGAGGCCCATCCCACGCTCGCCGCCAAGCAACTGGAGAAGCCGCTGACCATGCTCTTGTTCGGCATGATCAACTGGCTCTTCACCTGGTTTCAGGACGACGGCGCGCTCGACTACGCGCAGATGGCGCGGCTGGTGAGCGACTTCGTGCGCGGGGGTTTGGGCGAAGTCGCGCGTTCATAACCTCATTTGGCACGCTTGGCCCAGCGGGGCTCAGCGTAGAAATGACCTGTCTTACCTTGACCTCAAACTCACCTGACAGCCGCTACCGATACACACCGTCCCAAGGTCCGGGTTGCACCGTCGCGCTCTGTTTGTCGGCGCTCGCCACCGGCCGGTTCAGCGTGATCACGGTGTCGGGTCGCACCACCGAATAGTCCATATAGCCCATCCGCGCGAGCGGACGCATGGCCCCGGTATTCACAATGCCGCCCTCGACGTAGGTGTCGTCGATGTAGATGGCGACGACCTGCCCAAACACCATCACGATTTCCGGTTTGCTTTCATCGATGCGGGGCAGCGAGATCATCTTCCACAGCCGGCATTCCAGCGCGGAAGGGCTTTGCGCAACTCGTGGCGGCTTCACCACCAAGGACGTGGCGGTAGCGAGCTTCGCCAGTGCGTGTTCGTCGACGTTCGCCGCGACGGGCGCTGAGCTTAAATTCATGCCGTCGACCAGCGCTTCAGTCGCCATCGAGCAGGTGAACTCGCCCGTTTCTTCGATGTTATTCACGCTGTCTTTGCGGCCCACCGACGAGAACATCACCATGGGGGGCGCGTCGCATACCGCGTTGAAAAAACTATACGGCGCCAGATTGAGCACGCCGGCTTTGCTCACCGAGCCGATCCAGCCGATCGGGCGTGGCGCGACCAGCGCTTTGAACGGGTCGTGCCGCATGCCGTGCTTGCGGTGTTCCAGGGGGTCTTCCAGTGAATAGTGCATATAAGCTCCCGGTTGGGGTCAGCGTAAAAATCAAATATCAGCTGTCGTGCGCTTGGGCAGCGAGTGTTTACGCTGACCCCAAACGATTTAGCGAAAGCCCGGCAGCCAGAACATCGCGAGCACGTACAGCGCCGAGGCCAGCAGCTGGCCGATGGTGATAGGCAGGCCATAGCGCAGGAAGCGGCCAAAGCTGACTTGCTCGCCGTGATTGCGGCAGATGCCGGCGGCGACGATGTTGGCCGCGGCGCCGACCAGCGTGGCGTTGCCGCCCAAGGTACCGGCAAACATCATCGCCACAAACAGCGGCACGGTGTGCGCGGGCCAGGCCGTGAACAGCGAACCTAGCGCTTCTTCGGGCACCAGCTGCGCGGTGACCAGAAAGCCTTTCACCAGAATCAGCATGCCGGCGACCACCGGGATATTGGCCAGCACGCTGGACAACGCGCCCACGGCGGCGAGGATGGTGAGCGCCACCGGTTCGAGGTGCGCGCCAAACCAGCCGTACACGGTGCGGGACAAGAGATCGAGCAGATGCGTTTCGGCGAACGCATCGACC
>CAMCQE010000013.1 GCA_945876945.1 Klebsiella pneumoniae | reverse complement strand
CGCTTGATCTGGTAAACATAATCTTCTGCCACCAGTTCGCGAGTCCCCGTGAGCGGGAAATCCTGCAGCGTCTTGAAGTTCGGGGGCAACGATGAATGCGCCCCGTGATAGCGCCATTGGCCATCTGCATCGCGCGCGAAGGCCGGATGGGGCTGATAGCGAATGCCGGGCTTGAGGCTGATGCGGTATACCACGCGCGCCACTTTTTCCTCCGGCGCGGTGGCCGGCAGCTCGTGACCGTCGGCGTCGAAATAGCGGGGCTCGGGCAGTTGAGTTGCCGTGAGCGTCTGCAGTTCATACGGCCGCTTCAGAAAGTGGTACTGCACCACCGTCTCATAGACCTGCGCCGTGATCACGGCTTCGTTTTCGTTATACGAAGTGGCGGGATCGAGATGCTTGGGACGCGCCTCAAAGGTGGAATAGAGAATCGAGCGGGAAGCGTCTTCGGCCGGATAGGGGTTGTTCAGCGGGCGCGTGCCGCAGGCACACAGGGTCAGCACCATGAGCAGACCGAGCACCCGATAAAGGCGCAAATGGCCGGCGAAAGCGCGCGCACTGGAGGACGGCATCGGCAAGCGCTCAGGGTTATAAAGCGATGATCGACACTGTACACTCTGGCCGCAATTGTGGGCAGTAATGCCGTTTCTGGAGGAACAGACCATGGGCATGTTAGACGGTAAAAAAGCGCTGATCGTTGGCGTTGCAAGCAATCGCTCGATTGCATGGGGCATCGCGCAGGCCATGCGTCGCGAAGGCGCGGAATTGGCCTTCACCTACCAGAACGAGCGCCTCAAATCGCGCGTGGAAGATTTTGCGGCGGAATGTGGTTCTGAAATCGTCCTGCCCTGCGAAGTGGCCAGCGACGAAGAAATCGCGGCGCTGTTCAACAAGCTTGATGACCACTGGGGTTATCTCGATATCCTGGTGCACTCGGTGGCGTATGCGCCGCGCGAGGAATTGGCCGGCGGGTATCTCGATTCGGTGACCCGTGAAGGTTTTCGAGTAGCGCACGACATTAGCTCTTACAGCTTCGCGGCGCTCGGCAATGCGGCAAGACGCATGATGCAGGGACGCAAAGGCGCCATGCTGACGTTGAGCTATCTGGGCGCGGTGCGAACCATGCCCAGCTACAACGTGATGGGCTTAGCGAAAGCGAGCCTCGAGGCTAACGTCCGCTACATGGCAGAAAGCATTGGCCCGGAGGGCATTCGAGTGAACGCGATCTCGGCCGGCCCCATCAAGACGCTTGCCGCCTCGGGCGTGAAGGACCTGCGCAAATTTCTGGACTTCGTTGAGAAGAACGCGCCACTGAGGCGGAACGTGACGATTGAGGAAGTTGGCAACGTTGCAGCCTTCCTCTGCTCTGATCTGGCCTCCGCTGTCACCGGCGAAGTGACCTATGTGGACTGCGGCTACAACATCATGGGCGCGGGCGGCGTCTACGGCTAAGACACCGCGCCTGGCGCGAAGCGGTTAAAGCACCTTGAGGTAGGTCTTGATGGAGGCCTCCTCACGGAGCTCCGCCAAGAAATCGCGCCAGGCAGAACTGAGGCGAAAACTCTCGGTATCGCGCTGAATCGCCGCGACCTTTCGTCCCTCAATCTCTTCCGGCTTGGGCAGTCTGAGATGGGAGACTTCCACCACCGCATACGCGCCAGTGCCAAGCCGAACCCCGACAAACACAGACGCGTCCGTATCCTTCAAGGGCACCCCGAACGCGGCGCGAGCCACAGCACGGCTCACCTCGGTGGATTCCCGATTCGCGCTAATCACCCTGACCCAATCAAGCTTTTCTTGCGCCATCACATCCGAAGCGGCCTCGCCCTTCTTCAGACGGGCGAGTAAGGCTTCGCCCTGCGCCGTCGCCGCTGAGTACACCTTTTCCTGCTGGACCTGTTCAGTCACGGTGTCCTTGAGTTCGGCCAATGACGGGACTTTAGCCGGCTCGCGAGCGGTCACGCGCAAGGCGACCATGCGGTTGTTACCGATATCGATGGCCGGCGTCGCAAGGCCCTCATTGAGCACTTCCGGCTCCCATGCCGCTGCGGCGACCGTCGCGGAGAAACGCTCGGTAATGACCTCGCGCGCGGCGGCGGTAAGGGTTTCCGCTTTCAGTTTAAGCCGCTCCCCGGCCGCGACCAGCGAGTCGGGGTGCTCGTTCAGCGCATCGCTGAATTGCTCGGCGCGCTCCGACAGCAGCGCTTCTGCCTGTTCGGTGCGATACGCCGTTTCCACTTCGGCGCGCGCCTCCGCCAGCGATTTCGTGCCGCCGGCCCGAATTTCCTGCAGCTTGATAATGTGAAATCCAAAGTCAGTTCTAACGGGCTCACTCAACTCGCCAGCCTTCATATCGAAAGCGGCCTTTTCAAACTCGGGCGCCATCACGCCGCGCGGGAAGAAGCCTGTGGCACCACCCTCGGCTTTTGAACCGATGTCTTCCGAGGATTCTTTCGCAACCTGCTCGATGGTCTTTTTCCCGGAGGCGATCACCTCACGGAACAAGGAGGCCTTCAGCTTCGCAGCTTCAACCGCGCTGTCCGGCGCATCCTTTTTCACCGCAATTAAAACGTGATTGACGCTCCGCTGTTCCTGCGTGGTGTAGTTCGCTTTGTGTGCGTCGTAGTAGTCCTGTAAGGCTTTGTCGTCGACTGCCACTTCACGTTTAAGGTCTTCAAGCTTTAACTCGATGAATTCCAGCGTGAGCTTTTCGGGAATGCGGAAAGCATCTTGATGCGCTTGGTAATAGGTCTCGAGTTCAGCGTCGGTGACGGCGGCTGACTTGGCGTCCGCCGGCTTCACCATGGCGTACGCAATATCGCGTTTTTGATCCAGCAATTGCGCTAATTGCTGCGCTTCGGTTTTGAGCGCGAAGGCAGAGAGGGCAACGCCCGCTCGAAGCTGCTGTTGGGCTAAATCAGCGCGAATCTGCTGCTCGAGGCCAGTGTCCGTCATGCCCATCATCAGGGCGATCTCTTTAAACCGTTCGGGCGAGAACTTGCCGTCAACGCGGAAGGCTTCGGAGCTGCCGATAAATTGCGCGAGCTGGTCGTTGGCGATGACTAACCGTGACTTATCAACTAATTGCTTGACGAGACGCTCTTCGACCAGCGCATCAAGCACTCTTTGCTTGGTGGTGTCGCGCGTCCAGAATTCCGCGTCGAACTCAGCGCCCTGCTCTTGCTGAGCCCGTTGCCGCATGCGGTCGAAGGATTTTTGGTATTCCGACAGCTGGATGTCTTCGCCATTAACTTTCCCGGCGATGACCTGACGTGCAGCGCTGATGTAGGACTCGATGCCCCAGAGCAGGAAGGTAAGACAGAGCAGAAGGATGATGACGACCGCCACCAGACCTTGAGCGCGTACGCGGATGAACTCCATCATGCCGGTAAAACCTCACGACTCGGCGACATTCCCCGTGCCCGCCGGGGCCGTGCGCGCTGGTTAGAAACTATGGTTCAAATCTTGGTGGTCAATGGCGCATCCCGCCGCAGGAACCCGCGACGGGATGGCTATTGATTTGGCGGAGTGGACGGGGCTCGAACCCGCGACCCCCGGCGTGACAGGCCGGTATTCTAACCAACTGAACTACCACTCCAATGACCTTCTCTGGTGGGTGCTGAGGGGTTCGAACCCACGACCTTCGCCGTGTAAAGGCGACGCTCTCCCGACTGAGCTAAGCACCCGAAGGGAGCGCTACTTTAGTAGATCTTTTAGCGCTTTGCCAGATTTGAATGCAGGAACTTTACTCTCTGCGATCGCAATGGCTTCTCCGGTTTTCGGATTGCGGCCGGTGCGGGCCGGACGGACTTTGGCCTGGAAGCTACCGAAGCCCGCGAGGGTCACCGTATCGCCGGCCTTAAGCGCTTCACCGATCGCCGAAATGACGGCATCGACGGCGCGCGTCGCAGACATTTTGCTGATATCGGCAGCGTCGGCGACGGCGTCGATGAGGTCTGATTTGTTCATAAATTTCCTTTGTAGAATCTCGGGTCATGCGCAGGTTGTTGTGCGGCACATCTTTCAGTGTGTGTGCCACACGCACGCATCCAAGGTGCGTGCGGCACGGTAGTCAATGCGCGCGAATTAAATCATCGGGCGCCGTCTCTTCAGTGACCGCAGGGGCGGCTTCTTCAAACGGCACCGCAAGGGGTTCCGGCTGGCGTTGGAGCGCCAAGGTAAATACCTCATCAATCCAGCGGACCGGTTTGATTTCCAGTCCCTGTTTGATGTTAGCCGGAATCTCTTTCAATTCACGCTCATTTTCTTGCGGAATGGCCACCGTCTTGATGCCGCCACGCAAAGCGGCGAGTAATTTTTCTTTCAGTCCGCCGATCGGCAAGACTTCACCCCGCAAGGTGATCTCGCCGGTCATGGCGACATCGGCGCGCACAGGAATGCCGGTCAGTGCCGAGACCAGTGCGGTGCACATGCCGACGCCAGCGCTCGGGCCGTCTTTCGGCGTCGCGCCCTCAGGTACGTGGAAGTGCACATCATTGTGTTGGTAGAAATCAGGCTTGATCCCGAGCGACGCAGCGCGACTGCGAATCACCGTCAGCGCGGCCTTGATCGACTCCTGCATCACATCACCAAGGCGTCCCGTGTAGGTCTCCTTGCCTTTGCCCGGAACCACCACGGCCTCAATCGTGAGCAAGTCGCCGCCCACTTCGGTCCAAGCCAATCCGGTGACCTGTCCGACGCGATCTTCTTCTTCTGCCCGGCCAAACCGGAAGCGCTTAACGCCGAGATATTTATCAAGCAGTTTGGGGGTAATGGTGATCATCTTGTCGGCGGGTTTCTGCAGCACCTGCTTCACCACTTTCCGGCACAGATTGGCCATTTCACGCTCAAGGCTACGCACCCCTGCTTCGCGCGTGTAATAGCGAATGATGTCGCGTATCGCGGCTTCATTCACGCTGAGTTCCGAAGCCTTCAGGCCATTGGCTTCAATCTGCTTCGGCAACAGATATTTCTGCGCGATGCTGACTTTCTCATCTTCGGTGTAACCGGCGAGCCGAATGATTTCCATCCGGTCCAGCAAGGGCGCGGGGATGTTCAGGCTGTTCGCAGTGGTCACAAACATCACGTCTGAAAGGTCGTAATCCACTTCCAGATAGTGGTCATTGAAGCTGGTGTTCTGTTCCGGGTCGAGCACCTCAAGCAGGGCCGCAGCCGGATCGCCTCGGAAATCCATTGCCATTTTGTCCACTTCGTCCAGCAGGAAAAGCGGGTTTTTGGTGCCGACCTTGGCCAGATTTTGCAGAATCTTGCCCGGCAGTGAGCCTACATAGGTTCGGCGATGGCCACGGATTTCGGCTTCATCCCGCACCCCGCCCAAGGACATCCTGACGAATTTACGATTGGTGGCGCGTGCGATAGACCGCCCGAGCGAAGTCTTGCCAACACCCGGAGGGCCGACGAGACACAGGATGGGCCCCTTCATCTTCTTAACCCGCTGCTGAACAGCAAGGTATTCCAGAATCCGTTCCTTCACTTTCTCGAGACCATAGTGGTCTTCATCGAGAATGGCTTCAGCGTTGCCAATGTCGGCACTAATCTTCGAGCGCTGCTTCCACGGCACGTTGAGCATCCAGTCGATGTAGTTGCGGACTACCGTTGCTTCCGCCGACATGGGAGACATCATGCGGAGCTTTTTGAGTTCGGCCTCCGCCCGCTTACGGGCTTCCTTCGTCATGCCCGCGCGTTTGATGCGCTTGGCAATTTCATCGAACTCGTTGGTGCCGTCTTCCATGTCGCCGAGTTCGCTTTGAATGGCCTTCATCTGCTCATTCAGGTAGTACTCGCGCTGGCTCTTCTCCATCTGCTTCTTCACGCGGCCACGCAGACGCTTCTCAACCTGCAGCAGGTCAATTTCGGTCTCCAGCATCAGCAGCAGCTGGTCCAGCCGCTCGTGGAGATCGATCAACTCCAGAACCTTCTGTTTGTCCTGGATCTTGATCGACATGTGGGCAGCAACGGTGTCGGCCAAACGGGAGGCGTCATCAATGCTGGCCAGTGACGACAGAATCTCTGGCGGGACCTTCTTGTTGAGCTTTACGTATTGGTCGAACTGGTTCATCAGCGAACGCGTGAGCACTTCGGTGTCACGCTCCGAGCCCGGCTCGGGCTCCAGTAACTCGGTTTCCGCAGCAAACATGTAGCCAAGGTCTTCAAAGCGAGTGACCTTGGCGCGCTGCACACCCTCAACCAACACTTTGATGGTGCCGTCCGGCAAACGCAGCAGTTGGAGGATGTTGGAAATGGTGCCGATGTCGTGGATGTCCCGCGGCTGCGGGTTATCGTCTGCGGCACTCCGTTGCGCGACCAGCAGAATTTGCTTGGTCTCGTCCATGGCGCGTTCCAGCGCCTTGATCGACTTGTCGCGCCCGACAAACAGCGGAATGACCATGTGGGGATAAACGACCACATCACGCAAGGGCAAGACAGGGATAAGGGGCGAACTGGTACTCATGGGCACAGGTCCTCAATGCGGGCCCGACGGCACGTCGGGTGCAGTTCCAACAATGACTGGGCGCTTTTCATCGAGCGCCCGGGGAGGCGAGCAGGAGACCGGTCGATGGACCGATCTCCCGGGCGGGATATGCCCTGGCAATCAGAAATGGCAACGCGGCTTCAATTAGTCGGCCGCAGCTTTCGGCATTTCGGCACCTTCGTAGATGACCAGCGGCTTGGATTCACCGCGAATCGCCGATTCATCAACCACAACTTTCGACACGTTGTTAAGCGACGGCAGGTCGTACATCGTGTCGAGCAGGTTGGACTCAAGAATGGACCGCAATCCGCGAGCACCTGTTTTCCGCTCAACCGCTTTCCGGGCAACCGCGCGAAGCGCGTCTTCCCGGAACTCGAGCGTGCAGCCTTCCATTTCGAACAGCTTGCCGTACTGCTTCGTGAGCGCGTTACGGGGTTCGGTCAGAATCTGCACGAGTTGGTCTTCGTGAAGTTCGTCGAGCACTGCCAAAACAGGCAGTCGTCCGACAAATTCAGGAATCAGCCCGTAGCGAATGAGGTCTTCCGGTTCAACCTGGTGGAGAACCTCACCGGTCGTCTTACGATCGTCTTTGCTCTTCACTTCGGCCGAGAATCCGATACCGCCCTTTTCGGAGCGGTCGCGGATGATCTTCTCAAGGCCTGCAAACGCGCCACCGCAAATAAACAGGATGTTGGAGGTATCCACCTGCAGAAATTCCTGCTGAGGATGCTTGCGTCCGCCCTGAGGTGGTACCGAAGCAACGGTACCCTCGATGAGTTTGAGTAGCGCCTGCTGCACGCCCTCGCCAGACACATCCCGCGTGATCGAAGGGTTGTCGCTCTTACGCGAGATTTTGTCGATTTCGTCGATGTAGACGATGCCGGTCTGGGCCTTTTCGACGTCGTAATCACACTTCTGCAACAGCTTCTGGATGATATTCTCAACGTCCTCACCCACATAACCGGCTTCGGTCAGGGTGGTGGCGTCGGCGATCGTGAACGGCACATTGAGCAAACGAGCCAGCGTTTCCGCCAAGAGGGTCTTGCCGCTACCGGTCGGGCCGATGAGTAGCACGTTGCTCTTGGCCAGTTCAACTTCGCCCTGCTTTACGCGGGATTCGAGACGCTTGTAGTGGTTGTAGACCGCCACGGCCAGAATCTTTTTGGCGTGCGGTTGACCAATGACGTACTCATCAAGGATGTCGCGAATCTCGTGCGGGACGGGCAACTTGCTCCCACCGGCCGAGGCGGACTTGTCTTGAATCTCCTCGCGGATGATGTCATTGCAGAGTTCGACGCATTCGTCGCAGATGAACACCGAGGGTCCTGCGATTAGCTTGCGGACCTCGTGCTGGCTCTTCCCACAGAAGGAGCAGTACAGCAGGCGGTCATTGTCACCGCCCTTGGAATTCTTGCCATCGCTCATTGGCGATTCCTCATCACTTGATCATTAATTGCCCCCGGTCCGAAGGCCAGTCGGAGCGCTGGCTTCAACGGTTGCCTTAGGGCAGTTTGATAGATTCGCGTGTGCTAAGCACCGCATCGATGATGCCGTAGGCCTTGGCATCTTCAGCACCCATGAAATTGTCGCGGTCGGTATCGTTGGCTACTTTTTCAACCGACTGGCCGGTATGGCGAGACAGGATTTCGTTCAGGCGATCGCGCGCCTTCAGGATTTCGCGGGCGTGAATATCGATATCTGTCGCCTGACCGGAAAAACCGCCCAAAGGCTGGTGAATCATCACGCGTGAGTGGGGCAAACAGAATCGCTTGCCGGCAGCGCCGGCGCACAACAGCAAGGCCCCCATACTGGCCGCCTGGCCAATGCACAAGGTGCTCACTGCCGGCTTGATGAACTGCATGGTGTCGTAGATCGCCATACCAGCGGTCACCGAGCCACCCGGTGAGTTGATGTACAGATTGATGTCCTTATCAGGATTCTCCGATTCCAGAAACAGCAACTGCGCCACAATGACGTTGGCCATGTAGTCCTCTACCGGACCGACCAGAAATATCACTCGCTCCTTCAGCAGTCGCGAGTAAATGTCATAGGCGCGTTCCCCACGGGCTGATTGCTCAACCACCATGGGAACCAGATTAAGCGCGCGAATTTCTTGGCTATTCATTCTTTGGAACCACTCTTTTTCCGACTTAAGCCGGGCTTTGTTCCTGATTCCGAGTCTGCCCCGGATTCATCAGATCGTCAAACGAGATGGCTTCGTCGGTCACGTTGGCTTGCGCCACTAACCAGTTAACCGCCTCGTCTTCTACGCACATCGCTTCAATCTCTTTGAGGCGGTCGGGCTCCGAGTAATACCAACGCATCAGCGCTTCGGGTTCCTCGTAACTGGCAGCCATCGACTCCACCATGCTGCGCACTTTGGCCGGCGTCGCCTGCACGCCCGAGGTCCGCACCACTTCTGCCATGAGCAGGCCACGCTTCACGCGTTCCTGAGCCTGCGGACCGAATACTTCAGGTCCGGGGTGCCCCACTCGATCCGGATCAACACCGCGCATCGTGAGATTGCGCCGGCTTTCCTCGTGCATTCTGCGCGCTTCAACAGCAATCAGGGTCACGGGGAGATCAAGTTCATGCGCGGCACTCAATGATTCCATTACGCCGCGGTTAAAGTTTCGGAGCAGTGCGCGGTCGCGCTCACGCGACATGTTTTCCGAAACCTCTGTCCGGAAGGCTTCAAGGCCGCCTTCGGTGACGCCGAATTTGGCAAAGAGTTCGTCATCCAGCGCGGGTAACACCCGCTCTTTCACCTGTTTTACCGTCACGACGAACTGCACTGCCTTGCCCGCGAGGTCTTCTCGCGAGTAGGGAGTGGGGAAGTGGAGATCGAGCGTGCGCACATCGCCCGCCGCCGCTCCGACCAGTCCACTCTCAAAGCCGTCGATCATGTTGGCAGCCCCGAGCTCCATTTCGTGGTCGGTCGCGCTGCCGCGTTCCAGCGGCTCGCCGTCAACCGTGCCAGTGAAATCGACCACCAAACGGTCGCCCATGGCCGCTACGCGCGAAGCTTCTTCCCAGGTCGCATGCTGGCGCCGGAGCACTTCCAGCATGGCATCGATGTCAGAGTCCGCTATTTCGCAGACCGGGCGCTTGATTGAAAGTTCGTTCAAGGCCGCGAGTTTGACCTCGGGGTAAACCTCAAACGTCGCTGTGTACGACAGCCCGCTACCGACGTCGGCGGAGACCGGGTCGAACACCGGGTCTGCGACGGGCCGTAAGTCGTGGCTCTGCAAGGCGTCGGAGAAGGATTTGCGAAGCAGGTCCCCGAGGACATCGTTACGGACCCGCTCACCAAACTGGCGTTGCACCACCACGAGCGGTGCCTTGCCGGGTCGGAATCCGTCGATCCGCACAGAACGCATCAGCTCGCCAAGCTTTTCCTTGACCTGAGCGCTGATCTGCTCTTCCGGAACCTGAACCATCATGCGCCGCTCGAGCGCGCCAGAATTTTCTATGGATACCTGCATGGGTCTATCGATATGCTGATGTTGAGTTGGGGGTGCTGTTAGTGAAGCCGGGGCCTGCGAGTGCGGTTCATGGTGCGAAAGGAGAGACTCGAACTCTCACGGGTTTCCCCACTGGTACCTAAAACCAGCGCGTCTACCAATTCCGCCACTTTCGCGAGATGTCTGACCGTAGAACCGTGTGTTGCTGACCGAGCCGGCTTGCAAAGCGCGAGGCTTTGCTAACCGACCGCCTGACGACGTCACGGAAGGGCGCCAGTATAGGCATGCGGTGGCGTGCTGGATACCCCGAGCTACGCGGGTTTAAGTCGGTATACTCCGGCATCATGATTCAGTCACGGGATTGGACCGAAATGCGCCTCAGACTTGTCACCCCTCTGTTCCTCACGATTAGCCTGCTAAGCGCCCCCGCATGGGCGGTTACCGTTGTTCAGTGCAAGGACAAAAGTGGGGGCGTAACGTTCCGGGACCGGTGCCCACCGGAGGCAGACCAAATCTCAGAGCAAAAGCTGGCCGGCGTCGCCCGTAGCAATGCCGACACCAAATTGGCCGAGGTCATGCAGCGCAACCCGGTGCAGCTGTTTTCCATGCCCAATTGCGACGCCTGCGATCTCGTCAGGCACCAGCTGCAGGCGCGCAAAATCCAGTTCGCAGAACATCTCGTTGATGCGGACGCCGCACAACAGAATGCCCTGCAAGCCTTGGCGGGATCACTCACGGTGCCAGCGGTGGCAATCGGCAAGCAGGTGGTGACCGGCTACAACCGCGCAGCCTTGGACAGCGCCCTCAAACAGGCGGGCTACCCGCTCCCTACCGACCCCAGCGCGGGCACTGCCGCCAAACCCTAGGCGAACCCGATGTCATTACCGCTGGACACTCCCGAGACCGCTCAACAGGCCTTCTATACTGCATTTGCCAAAGGTGACATGGCGGCCATGACCGCCGTCTGGGCCAGGGGTACCGACACCCTCTGCGTCCACCCTACCGGCGACGCGTTGCGAGGCGAGGTGGCGATCGACCACAGCTGGGCGGGCATTCTGGCCGGGGGCGGTGCGGGAAAGATCGAATTTGAAGCGCTCAATCGCTTTGAAAGCGCCAATCTCGCGGTGTTCACCGGCTATGAGCACATCACGCCGCGGGGCAGCCGGATTGCTTACCCGCCCGTGCTCGCAACCAATATCTACCGCTGCGTTAGCGGGAGCTGGCAAATGGTTTCGCACCACGCCAGCCCAATCATGCAGGGACGTGCTGCCCCAACGCCTGAGCCAAATCGAACGCGCCACTAGGCCGGCCGCGCATTAGTCGCGCTGGCTCGCGTGCGGCGACAGTTTCTCGAACAGGCTTTCCGGCGAGATACGAATCGCAGCCCCGGTGGGGCAAGAGCGCACGCAGGCCGGCCCCCCTTTAAGACTCTGGCAGAGGTCGCACTTGACTGCTTTTTTCTTGGCATCCGGGTCGTAATCGGGCGCCCGCTGTCCCGGCGCCTTGCCAATCCCGAACAGCATCCAGAGCAGGCCCGCGCCGGATTTCGGCTTCTTCTCCGGCACCATGTCGATAACGCCGTAAGGGCAATTGCGCTCGCAGTTGCCACAGCCAATGCAGGTATCGGCAATAAATACTTCGCCGCCCGGCCCGCGCGACAAGGCGTTGGGCGGGCAGTCCTTCATGCAGTGCGGATGCTCGCAATGGCGGCAGGCAATGGGAATATGAATCTGCGCGAAGGTGGCACCGGCCTCGCGTTTCATGCGCGACACCCCGCCGTGAGTCTCAGCGCACGCCGTTTCGCAGTTGTTACATTGAACACACAGCGACTCGTCGATAATCAAGACGTTGGTTGCTTCGCCCAGCCCCTGCTGAATCAGCGGCTCCACCTGATGGCGCGGGGTGATGCCCTTGACCTCGGACAGAATGTTTTCTTCCTGTCGCGTCATCATGGTCTGGCGCATGAAGCCCGCGAACTGGGTGCCCGCAGCCAGCCGCGTATTTACCGCCTCACGCTTCAACACCAACACTTCGGACATCACGTTGGCGGTGGCAGTAGCGCCGCGCGGGGCTGAATCGAGCAAGGCGATTTCGCCAAAGTAGTCGCCTGCGGGCACATAGGCGACGAACGCATCAATGCCCTCCACCCGGCGCGACAGCGTCACCGAACCGCGCCGGAGCAGGTAGAGGCCGTCCGCCTTGTCGCCTTCCGAAAACAACACTTCGCGCGCCTTGTACTGGCGGAGTTCAATGCCATCAGCAACGAGTTCAGCGGCGCCCTGTGCGGACGTGTGCATGTAAGACATCAACGCGTTGCGCACGAAAGCTTCGTCGATCAAACGCCGCACATCGTCTGAAGAACTCATCAGCTTGAGCATCATCCGGCGCGGCGTCTCGATGACGACGCAGGAATCACCGCCGAGTACCGTGGCCGTTCGGCGACGTCCGGCAATCAGGCCCATTTCGCCAAAAAACTGGCCGTTCGCCAGCGGGATTTTGCGGGTTTTAGCCCCATCGCCGCCCAGTTCGATGAAAGCGGAGCCGTTGATCAGCGTGAAGAAGGTGTTCGTGTATTCGTTCTTTTCAAAGATTGGCTCATTGGCCGGCACTGCGCGCAGTTGCGATTCCAGCAGGAATTCGCGGACCTGCAGACGCGTCATGACACTGAACAGCGGCACGTCGCGCATCAAGCGGTCAATCAGCGGAGAGACTTCCGATTGCGGGCGCCACACCCGCAGACGCTCTCGTAACAGCGGTTCATCGACCGGCTCGACCACCAGGCCATTCAAGGTATCGACCACCTCGTAACCCTGGTTCATGGCCTGCTTGATCAGCGGATAGCCGCCCAACGCGCCGACAATAAACAGGCCGGGGACGTTGGATTGATACTGCTCGGTCAGTTCGGGCAACGCGGCCGGCGAAGGATTGGGAAACACCACGCCGAAGCTCTCCACCAACTTACGAGGCGGAATAGCGCCGATCCGACCGATCACGCGATGGCAGGGGATGCTCTTCTCACCGTCTTTGGCGTTGAAGACAAAATGCAGCGGTGGTTCCTCACCGGTTTCCTCCACGCGGACTGCACTCGCGGAATAACAGATGGTGATTTGGCCCGCTTTTTCGGTGGCCAGAATGAGCGCCCGATTGCCATCTTTGCAGGTGGTGAATTCGTCACCGCGATTAATCATGTACACCGTGTTGTGGTCGGCCAGCGCGACGGCATTTTCGATGCCAGCATCACCAGGCCCCACCACGACGATGACTTCATCGTGGTATTCGTCCGGATCAGACAGCGTGTACTGCACGCGAGAAAGGTTTTCACCCGGCACGCCGAGCTTACGCACATTGCCCTGCAGCCCAATCGCGAGAATGACGCTGCGCGCGGTGTAGCCGGTGCCATCCTCGCACTTGACGCTGAACACACCGGTGGTGACATCGCGCTGGATGCCATCAACCTTCTTGTTGTAGGCAATGTTCACGCCTTGGGCGGCAAGTTCATCGTCCCAGGTGCCCAAAATGCCTTCCCTGCGGCCCTCGCCAAAAGTCATCCCGCTACGCAGCGGAATGTTGCCCGGCTCCGCCATCACGAACTTCCCTTTTTGGTAGTTGTAGATGGTGTCGGACGCATGCGCGGCCGCTTCCAGCAGCACATGGGTGTTGCCGTGATGTTGGGCACGGGAAGCAGCAGACAGCCCGGCAGGGCCGGACCCGACGATAACGATGTCGTAGTCGGCCTCGGCGGCGGCGTTGTACATGGCGGGATTACTGGCAGCAGGCATCAGGACCTCTCTTGCACGCCGATCGTGCTGCGGAGCGTGGATAACTGCTTCCTGAAAACATTCGCGTCGTACTGCTCGTCGTGACGCAATGCCTTCAGTAGCCGCGCCAGCGCATCGGTGAGCGCGGGCGTCGATTTAAGGGCACCGTGGCTGAGCAAATCGTTGCTCACCGTCACGATGGCCATATAGGCCTGCTCCGCACCGGCGTAATCGGCGTAGCTGGTTTCGGCCGACTCGTCGATCAGCGCCACCAGTACCTTGCGCTGTAGCGCCGGGGGAAATGCCTGCTGCTCCAGCCGTGGCAGGTAGGCACCGATGGTGGCGGACAGCTTGCTCACGACCTGCAGTGGCGCCGCCCCGCCCTCCGTCTGGCCGGTCGAAACGGCGAGATGGGTGGCGCGAACGGCCTTGTCGAAGGCAGCCGAGGATTCAGGATAGGTGGCACGCACGATCGCTCTCAGCATCAGCAGGTTGCTATCGTTGAGGCGTATCCGACCGGGACCGACGCCGAGGCGAGGCGTCCACCGCTTGTCGCTCATCGGATGATGGCAGGAATAGCAATCAAACAAGACGAGTTCGGGCATCAGACCATCGCGGCCACGCTTGGGATCGGCAAGCGTATCGAGTTGCTGACGCGCGGCGAGCGCCTGACCAATCGCCCACAGGCGAACGCTGTCGTAGCTACCTTTGCGCTGCTCATAGTCTGCATCAATCCGATAGTGGGCGGGTTCCAGCGCCGAGAACGTTTTGAGCTCAAAGGAGATACGCGGGTGACCGGCGCCCATGATGCGATGGGTCACGAAGCGCGACTCATCCCCGAAGTGACAGGAGAGGCATAGCTTGGCCTGGGCAATGGGCTGGTCCGTGGGATACAGCCCACGTTCGATGTTCGCGCTGTGCGGAGTGCCCTTCACCGCGTGCTCGCCAACCCAGTCGGCAGCGGGCCCGTGGCAGCCCTCGCAGCCAATACCTTCGCTTTGCGTAAAGCGATCGCCCCGCAGCGCCGGCAGCGGATTGTGCGCGTGGCAATCGAGACAAATCTTCACCTCGGTGGCCGGCTCTTTGTAGCCGAGATTGCGCACAATGCGCTGAGATACCGCGTTCTTCAGGACTTCGTAGCTGCGCGTATGGCGATCAAGGCGCGACCAGGTGGTGTATTCATTCTGCAGGACATTGCCGCCCTCCCACGGCGTGATTGACCCGTGGCAGGTGGAACTCGCGCAGTTCACGGTGCCAATCGTCTGGTGGGGAGAGAGCAAGGGTAAGACCGGATCTCCCGCACTCGCCGCCATGGGCAAAGCGGCCAACAGGCCTGACAGGCTCAGTAGGCAGTCGCGCGCGAGCCTTGCGCTACGCGACACCAGCATTCGCATCATGACTCTTCCTCGGCAGCGCAGGCGGCTAAACGCGTTCATTTTTCGGGCTTCGCCTCGTAGTCAGCGGGCTTACCCTGATTGCTCACCGTCCAGACCGACCCATCCGGATTGCGGTACATCTTGGCCATTTCTTCGGCGGTAAACGGGCGCGACCCAATGCGGCCGAACACCGCGATCTGTCCGCCAGTTTCGTCGACGGCACGGTCGCGATCCAAGCCCTTCGACAGCGCCAGCGCAGGGGTGCGCGTTTTGTGCCAGGCAATGAGTTGGGGTTTCGGCTCAGGTGAGAATCCGTAGAACCTTGGCTGGCTATCGGGCGCGGTCAATTGCACGACTTTGAGCCCGTTTGCCCCATCGGCGATGTACGCGAAGAGCGAGGCGTTGGTGGAACCCACCACCACGTCGTTCGCGTCCGAGATCGCGCCGCCGGCGTTGAAGCGCTGGTATTCCTTAGGCGCATCAGCCTTCTCGATGTCGACGATCACCAGGCCGTCTTTGCCCGCAGCGACGTAGGCATAGGTCCGCGCCAGATACACCCGACGCGCATCAGCGAGCGCAATTCTGGCCGGTAGCAGTTTGGGCTGCGTGATTTCGGTAACGTCGACCACGTGTAGGCCATCCTCGGCGGTAACGTAGAGATAGCGGAACTGCAAGGCGCTGGCGCGAGCGCCCGGCAGGGGAACGCTGGCAATGAGCCTGGGCTTGAGCGGGTCGTCAAGTTCGACGATGTGCACCCCCGAGGCCGTGGTAATGAACGCGCGGTGACCGCCCACCACGATATGACTCGCCCCCGTGAGCACCCCGCCTTCATTCCAGGTGGCGGCTCGCTTGAGGAAGTTATTACGCGCCTCACCGTCCGAGAAGGTGTCGACGTTCACCACGATCAAACCTTCCTCGGCGTCCGCAATGAACGCGTAGTGGTAGATCGGGTGCGCGGGCTGTTCCTGATTAACCTCGCGCATCAACGGGCCCTCGTTACGCGCCGGTGCTATCGGTTGGTTGGTTGGCAAGGCCATGCAGGTGGCGTTCGCACTCGGCACGTGGGCGTCGTGGCCAAGGGGCGAATACGGCGCGGTAATGATGCGTTCGGAGAAGCCCTTGTTGGGCAGCGCCGCGGTGTCATACACCCGGAAGCCGCCCTTCCCTTCGGCCACGAAGAAATACTCGCCGCGCAGTTGCACGCAGCGGGCGGGGCCTGCGGTGGTGTGTGCGTGCGCCTCCACGAGTTCCTTGCCACGAGCCTCGTGTGCCTTGAAGCGGTCCGGGTATGCGAAGCGCTGCAGATAGCTGCCGATGACGGCCTGCGGCTCATCGAGTTCGGTGACAGCAATCCCTTCGATATGACCCGCCTCGCCGATCATTGAATAACCGCCAATGAAGTTGACGAAGTTCGTCCCCTGCAGGAGCAGCTGCGCCATGATCGCGTTGTTGTCGTTGCGACTGGAAACGTGGCAGTCCTCGCAGGTTTTCGTTTCTTCCTTGCGCTCGGTATGCGGGTAATGCGGCGCGAACGCCTGACTGGAGTAACCGCTGGCTGCGATCGGCGGCTGCTGGATGTAGATCCGCTCGCGGTTAATATTCTGCGAGGACAGCACCAGCGCTGAACTGGAACGGATGGGCGCAATGCGTCCGTCTTTCACCGGACCATGCCGGCCTAACTGGAAGACGTCGTCGCGCGCCACCTGCACGTTGTAGGTCGCATAGTTGCGAGTCTCGCCGCCCTCGTAGTGAAGGCGTTCGGTTTTCCAGTTGGCCTGGATGGGCAGATGGCAACCTGCGCAACTCGTGGTCCACGACAGATGGCAGGTGAAGCACATCATTTTCTCGTTGTCGTGTGCGAGTGCGGCGACGCCCGGACCCCATTTGCCTTGCCGCCCTGCCTCGCCTGCCGCCATCAACTTCGATCGCGCAGCCTTTTCGTTGTAGTCCGGGTGATTGCGATTGACCGAATCCTTCACCAGGGAGACCTTCCATTCCTTGTCAGGATGGAGGGATGAACGTTGGTACAGGTCGCCGTCTCGCCATTCAAAGCGCTGGCGTCCGTCTTGCGTTTTCATCAGCGACAGGTCGCGACCACCGGGTGACGCGGCTGGCCCGGAGGTGTGCAGGGTGGGATAGGCCTTGGACGTGCCATGGCAGTCAGCACAGTCAATTTCGATGGCCGCCGCCACTTCCCCGTAAATATGACCATTGCCGTGCATGTCCTGCTCGAAGTGGCAGTCAACACAGTGCATGCCCTTGTCCATATGGATCGAGCCCATATGCACCGCTTTGTCGAACTTTTTGGGATCGGTGTCTGGCACCACCTGTCCTTTGGCATCCAGTAGCGCACCCTTGCGGTCGCGCTTGAAGACACCGCGAAACACCCAGCCGTGACCGTGATAGTCCGCGAACTGGGTGTCTTTCAGGGTGGGGTTAAGCTTGGAGATTTCGGCCAGATATTCCGGATCTGACCATTTACCGCGAATCACCGCTTCTTCCGGATTGCGCTGGTTAATCTCACGGATTTCGGCCGCGGTCGGGTGTTTCTCTTCCTTGGGCCAAAGCGCTTCGGCATCGGCCTCGTAGTCGGTCTGAATGAAACCGTAGAAGGAATTCACGTAGATATTCGGTTGGTGCATGTGACAGACCATGCACTGGGAAGACGGAATCGCACGCGTGAATTCATGTTTTAGCGGATGACCAGATTCCTCGCGCGAAATCGTAGGGTCGCTGGTCTGCGATTTGCCGCGGTTTCCGAACTGCGCATACGGCCCGGAATGTTTTTCATCGCGGTCGTTCGCATACACCACATGGCACGCGCTGCAGCCGGACGAGCGATAGTCGCCGGGGTTGTCGTTGGTGCCCAGAAACCACAGATGCGGGTCGTTCAGTCGCGACTTGGTCAGGTTGATGATAGGCACGGAAATTCTGCTACCGGTGCCGGGCCCGCGATTGGATTGCTTGAGGTCGGGGCGACCGGGTTCGTCAAGTTTCTGCAACGCCCCGGTGCTGTTGGGCAGTCCAATCTCAGGGAATTGGCTGCTGATCACGCGGCCACCACGTTCGAACACCCGAAAGATGTCGCCCGGCGGAATGGTTTCCCAGGCGGGCAGCGGATAGAGCTTTTCCAGCACCCCTTTCTGGACGAACAGGGCATCGTCCACTTTCACCGGGTTGAGCAGCCCCGCGGCCAGTCCGTCCTGCGTATAGGCCTCACCGAGGATATAGCGCTTGAACGGCAGGATATTGTTGTTGTACGCGGCGCCGCCCCACAGCATCGCGGAAGTGCTCATGAGGCTGCGTTCCTGCGCCTGAATAATCGGCAGATGACATTCTCCACAGGCTTCACGCGCGATGCGTAGATCGCCCGGGTTGATAAACCGGACGTACGCAGGATGTTCCTTGTTTAGCCGCGCATAGGAGTCGGGCGGATTGGCGGAGGCTTGAGGCCGCCAGAAATGTTCGTCGCGCGGCAGCACATGCGCGGCGTCCATCGCCTTTCGGTAAGGCTCGTCGCCTTTGGCAGAGCCGGCAGCGCGCATGACCTTGGCGTCACCCCCATGGCAATCCGCGCACCCGATCACCACCCCGGGATTGGCGTGCATGGTGTGTCGGTCAGTGCGCTCATGGCAGCTGACGCAGCCGACCGACTTGGTATCCGCTTGCGCCTGGGTTTGCGACTTTGGCGCTGCCGGCGCCATGACATAGTCGCGCTGCACCAGTTCGGGTTTGTCGCTGGCGCTAACGGAGAAAGACAACAAGCCGCCGCTCAGCACCAGACAGCTTGCGAGCAGGAGGGACCAGAATCGCGCGAGTAAATGCTCAGTCATCAGAAGGCCACAATCGCGTTGACGAAGGTCGAGTAGAGATTTTCCTGCTCGTTACCGTACATCTGGATCATGCCTTGACCGAGATGGAGCACACTGGCAGAAGCGTTAAGCACCAGGTTCTGGTTGTAGTACGGGCGGAATTCAACGCCAACAGCGAAATCAGTCCCGAGTTCGCCATCAGGCTCACGCTGCAGGCGCAGCGCGCCCAGTGAACTCGTGTCCATAAACCGCAAATAAGACACATTGGTTGTCAGGCGCAATCCGGGCAGCACGTCGATGTCAGCGCCCATGCCATAGAGCTGCAGGCCGGGATTCACGAAGTTGGACTGACCCTGGTCTTTAGACGAACGCAGCGAAGGCAGAATGCCGTTGCGACCCGAAATCGCCACCCCGCCGCCACCGATCAGGGGAATGCCCTGACGGATGAAATACGCGGTATCAGCGCCCGCAAACTGCGGATTTTCGAGAATGGCGTCGAAGCCGTTGGCCTCGCCGTCGTAGGGGTCACCGTCACCAGTCGCAAACAACAAGTTGCCGCGCACGCGAATCCAGTCGAAGTCGCGCGAAAGCTCGCTCGCATGGAAGCCGGCCAGAATGCTTTGTTCCCGACCCGCAATGGGACTATGCGAATCACTACCCACGGCGAGATAGGTGGAGGTCGTGAGATTCAGTCGGGCTTTCGGCCAGAACCAGAACAAGTTGCCGTCGCCGCTGTAACCGAAGTAGGTCACCTGATAATCGTGGGCCTGAGCATCGCCCACCAGCGCTGGCCGCACGAGGAAGCCGTTGTTGTCGTAGTGGTCAGACGACTCGTCGTTGCGGTTGTGCGTGACGCTGACCTGCGAGGTAAATCCCTTAACCGGGTAATCCTGCACATAGAGGTTGGCGACGAAAATATCGTCCTCACGAGGCTCGCGGAACATATCGTTGAGCCCGGAGTTGGTGTTTTTCTCCAGCCGACGGAACCAGGCGAGGTTGTATTGGTAGCGATTGTTATCGCGGTCGCCGAAGATACGAATGCCCAGGGGCTGATCGATATACAGAAACCCGCGGAAGTCAGACGTGAAGGGCTGAATCCCGACGCGCAAAGAGTCGAAGTCGTAGCGATCGGACACATTGCGCAGATGCTTGTCGATAAAGAGTTCCTGCAAGCCCGCGAAGTGATCTTCGCGGGTACGGCCCTGCGAAGGGTCGATCAGCAAGGCGCCGGACTCTTCAACATTCGCCCGGTTGTAATTAATGGCCGCGAGGGCGCGGAATTCGTAATCCGGCGGCTTGAATGTGGTGTTCCCCTGGATCAGAGAGAACCCGGCAAGAATGGTGGTCGAAAATAGCTCTTGCTGGTTGCCGCCGTAGATGTTGTTGGCGTCCGGAAAGGAAGTCGTCTGGGACACCGGCGTCGGCACCGAGCGCGCCTCAAAAAGCGTGTCAGAAATGGCGATGACGTTGAGGAAAACGTCGGGCCCGAGGCGAGTGATGGGAATATCACCCTTAAAGACATTCTGGTTGTAGGGGTCGTACCAGGGAAACTTGAAGTCGAGCGCGTGCATCAAGCGCCAACGGTCGGGCAACGGTAAGGATTCCCGGGGTAGATTCACGGCCGGCCCCGGCACCTGCCGGGGGTCGATGGGCGGGAGGGTCACCACCGGCCTTGGGTTCGTTGCGCCGGGCCGCATCGGCTCTACCGGGGCATCGGGCTTCACACCCGTCTGATCTTCGGCGAACCGGGGCGTAGCGCCGGGCACGCGAATAAATTCAAGGCTGTACTGGCTGTAGCGATCGGGTTTTCGCTCGACCCATGCGGTGTCGGCCGGTCGCGTGCCGTAACGCACCCGATACCAGTGCCCCTGCGACTCGATCACTTCCAGCAAGTTGCCGCGCCCGACAATCGCCACGGCCGGGGCTTTAGGATTTGGCGCTGTGCGCAGTTCGGTCCGCACCGCCATAACCTGCATGACGCGGGCTGCGGCCGACGTTTCCACAGCGCTTGCGCTGGCATAGGGGCCGAGGCTCGCCAGGAACATCAAGGCCCGGGTTGCGTGGCTCACGTGGCGGCGTAGGCGCATGCGTCAGAATCCGGCGCAGACGTTTTGCGCATCGCTGTTAATAAACGGCGATTGCGGACATTGCACATAGCGCAGACCAAGACGGTCCGACCGGATCGCCTTGGGTGCATGCCCCACAGCGCCCTTGATGACGGCCCCGCTGCTCGCCCTTTGCAGCCCCAGGAAGCCCACCATATCGTCCTGATCGATGCCATCGCCGGACACCCCGACGGCGCCCACCAGCGTCGACCCGGCGTAAATAGGAGAGGCGCCGGCGAACGGCTGAATCCCGTTGTTGGCGCCGAGCGGCTTGACTGTGCAGGAGCCGAGTTGCGCCTGCGGTAACACCAGCGCGGTGAGCACGTTTTTTTCGACCGCGTCGAGTTGTAACCCGACATTGAACGGACTCCAGTTCGCGCCGTTCGCCAGCGGTCCGGGACCGTTGGCATCAATGCCGTCCGGGAAATTCGGGCGGGCCAAATTGTTGAGTCCGCGCGCCGTGAAGGCCGTGCCGGTAAAGACGTCCCGGCCAAAAAAACGCTGCGTCGCGTTCATGCGGCGCGCACCGCCCGGAATGCTAATCCCCGCAATGCTGTCGGGGGCTATCGCCCGGATTTTGGCGCTCGCATCACGCCGCGAGAACAAGGCTGCGGTGCGCGCTTTCTGCACGGAGACGTCCGTACTGAAGACGGGTGCATCCGGGGTTCTGGCCACGCCGAGGATGTTGCCGGCCACATCCACCACCGCCACCGTCACCTGCGCGGCGGAATTGAGTGGCCGGCGAATTTGCGCTCGGGCCTGATTCGCCACGCCTAAAGCCTGCTGGAGAATTTCATTCACGAACGTCGCGCTGAGCGCTGATGGCACGACGCTGCTTTTGGGCTGAAAGCGATTGCGCCCCGCGCCATCCTCAAGGATGAACGCATGGCGGGCGACCAGTGCGGGCGTCGCGTTGGCGCGAGTTGCCGGGACATAGCCTGATCCCTCTCTGCCAAAGGCTCGACCCGCTTTGACGACGTTGATGGTGTAGCCCGCAATGGTCTGTGGCGTGGCATGTACCGGCACTCTTCGGGTGACGGCGGGCACGCTAGCGTCTGAAGTGGAATATGGCAGGCGAATGCCGCCGGCGGTGATTTGGCGCAGGGCATCCGGAGGCGCAAATCCGGTCGTCGCGGCCTGCGCAATCCGCTCTTCAAGGTCGGCTTTGGGACGGCGCGGGTCCAGATCAAGCGTATAGGTCGCTGTGGCGCCCGCGATAACGCCTACGCCGCCCACTACCACGCCGGCCTTGTACAAAGGAAAGCCACCCGGGTCGCCGGCCAGACCCAATGGCGAACGACGCGGGCCAATGCCCGTGGTAGCGCCGGGATCGTTCGTCTGCACAAAGTCACCGCAGGGCAACTGGCTGAACTGTACGCCGTAGAGCGGGCCACCCGGCGTGTTTTTCACGCCCGGCGCAAAGTGATTCTGGATGATGAAGCTCGCAGTGCGGGTACTGAACGCATTACCCGAGGAGGAGAGATATGCGCCGGTCACGGCCTTGGAAATCGCCGCAACGGCCGCCAGATCTAGCCCCGTGGCCGTTGAACTAATGCCCTCCAGACCGCCGGTGACGGGCAGGCCTGAAGTAATGGTCAGTGCGCTGGCGGCGCCGCGCCGAAATACTGCCAGCACATTGCCGACGCGATCGACGACGGCAATGGTGAAGCGAGTCTGGCCTAGCGACTCTGCCGCTTGTTCGGCCTGCCCCGCGACGCGATTAACCTCGGCGAGGGACAGGCTGGCCCCTTGCGCTGAGGCAGTGACCAGCGTCAGGGCGAACGCTAGCGCGCAGAGCGACCGCCAGCGGAGCGGCGGCCCAATCATCGCGCCGGGGCCCCACCTGGCGAGTGTGCTGACGGTAACAACGCCGGGCGCGTGAGTTGCGCGGTGACAGGCAAGCGCGCGGGCTGGTGGAAGCCGTGGCAAAGCCCGCAATCTGAGGTAATTTTGTTGGCCGACGGGGCGGTTCCTGCGTGGCAATCACGGCAGACCTCGATGCGCGGCATCAGCACCTCGGCGGCCTTTTTGGAGTGCTCGGCCTGATGGCAGTCCGTGCACGCTTCGTTCGCGTGAGCCGTATGGTTGAATACTGATTTAGGCATCCACTCATGGATGGACTGCACCGGCGCAATCTTCCACTGCGGCAGATCGGATCCGGGCGTTCCGGCCAGTCCGGCGCCCGCTTCGCGGCTTACCTCATGACATACCACGCAAGAGGTTTTTTCGAACAACTCGGTCGCGGCCGCTGCCGCGCGTTCACGCACGCCACCGGGCAGGTCAATGAAGCTGCGCGGCTCCGCCTTCGGTTCGCCAGGTCGGGTGATTTGGATGGTGCGGGTAAGGGGCTCGGCACTCGCCGGTAATCCGCCCTGTTGCGCCACATAGGCATAAAACTCGCGCAAGGCGGTGAGCACTTCTGGCACCGGGCCGTGCGGCACTTCGCGGTTAGACATCTGGGGCTCGAGCTTCAGCGCGTGGCAGCTTTGGCAGTGGTCTTTCATGTTGGTTGGCACGAAGCGCAGGCCGTCCGGCTGCAGCACATGGCAGTTAGCGCATTCCATCCGCACCGTGCCTTTGGGGCTGTCGATACCTTTCGCGCTGAGATGGACGTCGTGCGGGAATTTGAGCCCCGTCGGCTCCTCCAGCGCCTTGCCCGGCGCCAGACGAACCCGCGTTAGCGCCGACGCAGGCGGCGGCCCGGCAAGCTGCACGCGGAATTGGGGATGCTGGATCGCAAAGTCGGCAACGTTTTCGGTGTGCGTGGCGGGCATCGCGCGCTTGATGTCGCGATGACACTCGGCGCAATCGCGACCAACAAAATGCAGGTTTTGTGTGGCAAGACCAAACTCGCCTTGATGGTCCTGATGACAGCTCGTGCAGCTCCGGTCACTCAGGCCATGAACCTCGCCGGACTTGGCGTCAACGTGGTCGCCGATCGTCGCGTGGCAGGTTCGGCAGTCTTTATCCATCACCTGTTTGAACGGCACGCTGTGACAGACTTTGCAATCGTTTGCCCACGGCTGATGCGCTTGGGCCAGCGGGCCGGGATTCCAGACCCGGTCCAAACCGAGCAAAGTTGGCGGCGGGGAGACATAGGCCCCGGCAACCAGCGGGGCGTGAATGTCGTGGTGAGATTTGCGTTCAGCGGGGGCTTTAACCGCAGGGTCCGGTCTACGCGCGAGGAATGCTTGCTCCACGCTCGCCATCAGCGGTAGCACGTGTTCGGCGAGGCCTGGCACCTTGTGCAGCCAGACCTTCAGTTCATCGGCATGCTCGGAGCTTGCAACCGGTAGCAGCAGAGCGACTACCGCCGCGATGACAAACAAGCCCCAGGACAGCAGTCGACGCCCGCCCAAGGGGCGCTGCAGATTTTTAATCTGGGCGGTTATCGGGTCGTCTTCTTTATGCTGCATGGGCGACTACCAGTAGAAAAAGACCGAGACGATGTGCGCCGTCAGGGTCGCCAGCAACGCGAAAGACAGTGGCACATGAAACAGCAGCCACAAATCGGTCCAGGTTTTCAGCTTCACAAACGCCCTGATCTCATCCAGTTGAGACAGGCGCCGGAACTGCAGGTTGAGCAGATCGCGTAGTGGCTTGCTCGCGCCTTCCGCCTTAACCCGTTGCTGGAGAACGTCGACCGCTCTGCGCGTCGGACAACCGATGATCTGGGAACGGAACCGACCGAAAAGGCTACCGACAATCGCCGCCTCAGACGATCGCTGCACGAGGGCCTGCAAGTCGGGGCTGAGGTTGCTGGCGATTTTGCGCGACTGGGCGTCGATCTCGCGGAGCGAACCACCCAGTTGCTGAACGGTCTTCCCGTCCAGCATCCCGCTCATCAACACCGGATTTCTGAAGTAGACATACACGCCCCACATCCCGCTGAAAATTACCCCCAGCATCAACGCGTAAGCCAGCGTGTGGATGTTCCAGCCAAACTGGAATCCGGTATGGAGCGTGGCCACCACGATGAGCGATAGCCCGAGATAAACATGCGCCGACAACCAGCCTTTGACGGTACCAAGCCTGGAGCGGTAAGCGCGTTTGCGAAGGCCGAAAAACATCAGCCAGAGGATGAGGGCCGCGCCGATCGTCCCCAAGGTGTAGCCCAGCCAGGTGCCACCGTTAGGTATCGTGCGGGGCGTATGCCAGAGGTAGGCCCCTATGCTTCCCAGCACCAGCAATGTCGCGACTTTGAGGTAGCGAAAGCTGGCGAACTTCAGAAGGTTTTCGTGCAACATCCTAAAGACGCTCTCAACTATTCACAGCTGATCGGAAGATTCATATCAATGCTACTGGCGAATCAGGACTAATTACCAGCCCGGAGGCAGAAAAAATTGCGTCGGAGGAAATCGCTAGCAGTCATGAGGCAAGAAGCGGAGCCGGCGTTTGGACACTTGAGACACGACTGGCGACAGGCGCCTGCGGTCGGCACGGTCAATCGGAGGGAATTGATGGTGGGCCGTGTAGGACTCGAACCTACAACCTACTGATTAAGAGTCAGCTGCTCTACCAATTGAGCTAACGGCCCTTCAAGGAAAGAGGATGGGGCGAGCGACGGGGATCGAACCCGCGACACCAGGTGCCACAAACCTGTGCTCTACCAACTGAGCTACGCCCGCCATCGAACTTGAAGACATTTCTTTCGCAGACCTGCGGCGGGTTTCCATCCGCCGCGACGGACCACCAGAGAGGTGGCGCGCCTGGCAGGACTCGAACCTGCTACCCTCGGCTTAGAAGGCCGATGCTCTATCCGGATGAGCTACAGGCGCATTCGAAACCAAAACGCTGTTGACGCTACCGGATGGTCGGGGCAGAGGGATTCGAACCCACGACCCCCTGCTCCCAAAGCAGGTGCGCTACCAGACTGCGCTATGCCCCGATTTTTTCGGTCACTGGCCCTACGCGAAAGAGCGTGGATGATACGCAGCGAAACGCATGGAAGCAACGCGCCTGAACGAGTTTCACGCTTGCGGGCAAGCCCATCGTCCAGCACCATTCCGCCCGCTGCCGATTGCCCGCGCCACGCGCGCCGTCAGCGTTGTTTTTCTCATCACCCATTACGAAGGAACTTTCCATGGCCGGCACGCGCGTACAACTCGACACCTCCAAAGGCGCCATCACCCTCGAACTCTTCGACGAAGCAGCGCCGACCACTGTGGCCAATTTCCTGAAATACGTGCAGGACCAATTCTACGTTGGCACCATTTTTCACCGCGTCATCGACGGCTTCATGATTCAGGGTGGCGGCTTCACCAAAGACATGAATCAGAAAAAGACCAATGCCCCCGTCGGCAACGAAGCCAACAACGGCAAGGGCAACAAGGTGGGGACCATCGCAATGGCCCGCACGAACGACCCCCATTCCGCCACCGCCCAGTTCTTTATCAACGTGAAGGACAACGACTTCCTCAATCACCGCGACCAGTCGATGCAGGGCTGGGGCTACTGCGTGTTTGGTGAGGTGGTCGAAGGGATTGAAGTCGTCAACGACATCAAGGCTGTGAAAACCGGCCGCGCCGCAGGAATGACCGACGTCCCGGTCGAGACCGTTGAAATTACGGGCGCCACCGTGCTCTGAGCGGACGACACACAGTGCCTACGCTGTTTTTGTCAGACGCTCATCTGAGTGAGTTGCGGCCCGTCCAGCTGAGCCATTTTCAGCACGTCCTGACTCAGGCCTCGGCGCTCGGCGCCGAGGTCTACATTCTGGGCGACCTCGTGGAGTTCTGGCCGGGCGACGATGATGATGCCCCCTTCCATCGCGAGGTCGTCGCCGCACTCGCGCGATTTAGCGCGGCCGGCGGTGCGCTCAAGGTGGCGCTGGGTAATCGGGATTTTCTGCTCGGAGAGCGCTTCTCGCAGGACTCCGGTGCTGGCTTGCTTGAGGACTACACGGTCATCGAGCTTGCGGGTGAGAAGGTGCTGATTGGTCACGGTGACCTGCTCTGCACGCGAGACCTCAAATATCAGGCTTTTCGGGGCTTTGTCCGGAACCCAAGCAACCAGCAACAGTTTCTGGCGGCCCCACTGGCCGAGCGACGCCGGATTGCCGCGCAGACCCGCGAAGGCACACAGGCCTCAATGACCGAGAAAGACGACCAGATCATGGACGTCGAAGAGACCGAAGTGCGACGCGTAATGGCGGCCAACGGTGCCAGCGTTCTGATCCACGGCCACACGCATCGGCCCGGCGTTCACAGCCTCGAGACTGAGTCGGGCACGCTCCGACGCTACGTGCTCGGCGACTGGTACGAGGAAGGCATCGTGCTGTGGGTGCACGAAGGCGAGTATCAGTTACTCACGACCAGCGAGTTTCTGACGCTTGCCTGAAGCGGGCTAGCGGGGCTGGATAAGCCCGGCCCGATAGGCTGACCAGTCAAATCTCGCGCCCGGATCCGTTTTGCGGCCGGGCGCGATATCGCAATGTCCCACGATACGTTGCGGCGTAATCCCCGGATAAACCGCGCAAAGCACCCGGGTGAGTCCGATGAGTCGCTCGTACTGAAATGACTCATAGGGCTCGTCATCGCAGCCTTCGAGTTCTATCCCGATCGAAAAATCATTACACCCGCTGCGGCCTTCGAAGCTCGACACGCCCGCATGCCAGGCGCGATCGTCGGTGGAAACGAACTGCACCAAGGCGCCGTCGCGACGAATCAGAAAGTGGGCAGAGACCCGCAAATCGCGCAGGTCGGCAAACGATGCATGGGCGTGTGGATCGAGTTGATTGAGGAACAGCGCCTCGATAAACGGGCCACCGTAGTGGCCCGCGGGCAGACTAATGCCGTGAATCACCAGCAGGTCGATACCGACCCCCGCGGGTCGTGCGTTGAAGTTAGGCGATGGGCAGCGCCTGGCGGTCTTGCACCAGCCGGTAGCGGGATCCAAATCCAGAGCAGGCGTTTCAGGCATCTGCCGGCGATGCCAGCAACAAGGAGAACTCGCCCTCGGGGCCGCTGTGGTGTTGCTCGATTTGGAAACCGGCCGCCGACAGCAAGCGCGCAATCGATTGCGAGGAGAACTTGCGACTGATCTCGGTGCGGATGGTCTCGCCGCTGGCGAGGTGCAGCGTCTGCCCAAGGTCGCCAAGGGTCACCAACTGCTCCACCCGACTTTCGAGATGCATTTCGATCTGCGCTTCGTTCTGGTTGTAGAACGCGCGGTGCGAAAATTTTTCTGGTTCGAAATCCGCATCGATAGCCTCGTTCAGCACCGAAAGTACGTTGAGATTGAAGGCCGCCGTGTAACCCGCAGCGTCGTTATAGGCGGCATTGAGTTTCGCCACATCTTTCACGCGATCCGCGCCCAGCAGCAAACAATCCTCCGGGCCCATCATGGCGCGGATCTCACTGAGCAATGAGATGGCTGCCGGGTCGGTGAAATTGCCAATCGTTCCGCCTAGAAACATGTACAGGGTGCGCCCTGGCAGGCGCGGCAGATGCTCGAGCCCGGCAGTGAAATCACCCTGCAGGGGTCTGACTTCAAGCGCACTGAATTGGCCAGACAACAAGGCCGCCGTTTTGATGAGCACCGCTTCGCAGACATCAAACGGGCAGTACACGGTGGGAAGGTTCAGCGCCTCGCAAGCGGCAAACAACGGACCTATCTTCGACGCCACTCCGCTTCCCAGTTCAATGATGAACTGCGGTCGCGAGGCTTCAATCACTTCCGTCGCGTGCGCAGCGATCAGGGCCTTTTCGGCCCGTGTGGGGTAGTACTCAGGGGTCTCGCAAATGGCCTCGAACAAGGCCGACCCGCGATCGTCGTAAAAATATTTGGGCGGCAATTCACGCGGCACGCGGAGCAAACCCGCGCGTACGTCATCTGCTAACGAGGGCACCGGACGTGACGGTGAAACTACTTCCGGTAAGGCGTTCGACATCGATTTGTTCTCTTGGAATGGAGCGGGCGAATCATGGCGGGCGATGATACCACCCGGCCCTGCATGCCGGGTTTGAACATCCGGCCCCGGAGCGATTAGGCTACCTCCCCTTCAGTTGCGAGCCGCCTCAGTGCCTTCTTCATTCGACCGTAGCGCTACCGAAATTGATTATTCCAAAGACCTTGAGGACGGCATCACGGCCGCGCTGGCCGAAGACGTAGGCAGCGGCGACGTCACCGCGAGTCTTATTCCGCCAGGCCGCCAAGCCACGGCAACCGTCATTGCCCGCGAAGCCGCAGTGCTCTGCGGTCAGCGCTGGTTTAACGGTGTCTTCAGTGCGATTGATCCAGCGGTCCAAATCGAATGGCTCAAGCAGGACGGGGACCTTCTGGCTCAGGACGATCTGGTCTGCCGGCTGCAAGGCCCCGCGCGTGCGCTGGTGACCGGTGAGCGGAGTGCGCTCAACTTCCTGCAAACGCTGTCCGGCACCGCCTCTGTGACGCGTCGGTATGCTGACGCGCTGCGTAACAGCCGGACCCGCTTGCTCGATACCCGCAAAACGCTGCCCGGCCTGCGCCGCGCGCAAAAATACGCCGTGCGCTGTGGCGGCGGTTTCAATCACCGCGCCGGTCTCTACGACGGGGTGCTTATCAAGGAAAACCACATCGCTGCGGCGGGCTCAGTCAGCGCGGCCATTCGCCTGATTCACGCCGCCGGGCTTGGCCTGCCGGTTGAGGTGGAAGTCGAGCATCTCGCCCAGATTGAAGAGGCCATCGGCGCCGGCGCCGACATGCTGCTGCTGGATAACTTCTCAACCGACATGCTGCGTGAGGCGGTGCAACTCACCGCCGGGCGCGTGAAGCTCGAAGCCTCGGGCGGCTTTGAGTTAGCCGATTTGCCAGCGATTGGCGCCACCGGCGTAGATTTTGTCTCCGTCGGCAGTCTGACCAAGCATTTACGGGCGACCGATTTCTCGATGCGAATCAACCACGCCACCGACGCCTGAACCTCAAAGCCGGCTGCGGACGCTCTCATAGATGCGATTCACAGCGGGCTCGGCGGTCGCCACCAGCGCAGACAACTCCGCCAAACGTGCCTCGGCAAAGGCTCGATCCTTAATCACGCCGGCGTTCACATAAACATTCAGCGCCGCGCTCTTGAGCGCCGCCCATCCGGCCATCACCGCAACCCCGGCATCGCTGATCACATTGGGGTTGCCGCGCTCTGCCACCGGCTCAGATAGTGCGATGACGCGCGCCGACAATCGCGCACAATCCATCGGTGCTTCGGTCGCCAGCACCAGCGCCGCCTGCACGGCTTCCGTGCGCGCGAGCTTTTCATCTTCAGTGTCCTTGGCCATTCCATAGGCCGCCATGACCGCATCAAAGGCGGCGATGTCGGCCGCAATCGCTTGCGTTAAACGCTCGCGCAGTTGCTCGGCCTCGGCCAGTACCAGCGCCATTTCATCGGCCACCGCGGCATGCTTTTCTTTGCCGAGCGTGAGGTTGCACACCATACCGATCAGCGCCGCGCCCATGGCCCCCATCAGACCTGCTGCGCTACCGCCGCCCGGAGTCGACGCACGGCTGGCCAATTGGTCGAGAAATTCCTGAATTTTTTGATCGGTCAGCATGGGGGGCACTCCGCAGGGCTCAAGGTAAGGCGTCGATTATAGGCAGCGACGCGCGCTGCACTCATCCGCCGTTTCGAGCGCGGCTTGTGAGGGCTCTCGCCTGCGGTTAGTGTGACCTCGCGCATTGAAAGTCTCTCCGCTGGTATTGCATGAAAAAGCTGCTGTTTATTTTCGACACCGACACCCCGCCCAACACCTTCGATGTAGTTGTGGCCTACGACGCCGGCGCAGATCACGTCACCCCGCTAGGCGGCATCTCCGCGGCGAATGCCGCAAAGCTGGTGGAAGGCGCGGTGTTCACGCGCCCACCCAGCGCAAAAAAATTCACCGCATTGTTCATTACCGGCACCAACATGGCGGATGGCGAAGCGCTGTTAAAAGCAGTCCGTCAGCAGTTTTTTGGCCAGTTCCGGGTGTCGGTCATGTTGGACAGCAATGGCAGCAATACGACGGCGGCAGCGGCCATCGCGCAACTGGGCAAAGACCTGCCACTGGCCGAAAAGCGCGCCGTGATTCTGGCCGGTACCGGCCCCGTGGGACAGCGCGCGGCCGCCATGCTGGCGCAGCAGGGCGCACTGGTGACCTTGTGCTCACGCACGCTGGACCGCGCGGCGAGCGCCTGCGAGGCGATGAATACCCGCTTCAAACTGGCAATCACGCCCGCCGCCACGCCCGATCTCCAGGCGGTCGAAAACATCTTGCAAGGTGCCCAAATTGTGATGACCACCGGTGCCGCCGGCATCGAACTGCTGCCCGAGGCGCTATGGTCCTCCCATCCCACGCTGGAGGCGGTGCTGGATTCCAACGCTACCCCGCCGCTGGGAATTGCCGGCATCGAGATGCAGGACCGTGGCACGCTTCGTCATGGCAAGCGCTGCTATGGCGCGCTGGGCTTCGGAGGACTCAAGCTGGAACTGCAGCGCGCCTGTATCGCCCAGATGTTCGAGGCGAACGACCGCGTTTTTGACGCGCCAGAAGTGCTCGCCACCGCCCAAACGCTGGTGCTGGCGCGCTAGAGCGGCGCTCAATTCCGATGACCCTGTTCGAACAAATCCTGCTCGCTGCCGACGAAGACCTGCTGAAGCTTATCTATCGGGCGGCCTCCAGCCGCGCGCGCGGCGCAGACGCCCAGCGCTCGCGCGAAATCGCCCGCGCTTTAGGGCTGGCCAACGGACAACTCATTTGCGCCGTCGGCTTCCATCCCTCAATTCGCCAACTGCCCGACGTGATTTCCATGTTGGGTGCCGACAGCTACGACAGCTTGGCCCACCAACGCGATCGCTATTTCACGCACGACGTCTATGAGCGGCTAACGGTCAAGAACGTGCTGGCCATCTACGCCAATGCCAAGCGCAGTCCCTGGCTTGAGCAGCACCTGCAAACACTTTTGCAAAAGCGGCTACGGCGCGTTGAGGAAAAGATCGAAGCCCAGGTCAATCCGCTGGTGATCGAGCGCTACAAGAAAGAAATCCGGGCGCTCTATGGCAGCGGCCTGGCGTGGCCCGATTTTGTGGAAACGCGGCTGCGCGAAGTGCACACCGGTTTCCGCACCTTGCTGGGCGAGGTCCAGATGATTATCGAGAACCGAATCATCCCGCTCGGGGACATCTTCTTCCGCAACAGCATCCTGCCCGAAGAAAAGCGCCGCCTGATCAAGCACGGCCTGGTGCCGCGCGAAGTGGTGAGGTCCCGCCTGGAAAGCGCAGACCTCTCGGCGCTAGAGCGGCGGGTTCTGGAAGAAGAACTCCGCCTGCTCTAGCGCCCCAAACCCGCGCCTAGCCGTGACGCTGGGCGAGGCTTAGCCAGGTCTCCACGACCGTATCCGGGTTAAGCGAAATACTCTCAATGCCCTGCTCCAGCAACCAGGCCGCGAGGTCCGCGTGGTCCGACGGCCCCTGACCGCAAATACCGATGTACTTGCCGGCCGCGCGGCACGCGCTGATCGCTTTCGCCATCAGCATTTTGACCGCCGGGTTCCGCTCATCGAACAGATGCGCCACCAGACCAGAATCCCGATCGAGCCCCAGCGTTAACTGGGTAAGGTCGTTGGAACCAATCGAGAAGCCATCGAAATACTGAAGGAACTCTTCGGCCAGCAGCGCGTTGGACGGCAGTTCGCACATCATGATGATGCGCAGCCCATTCTCACCGCGGCTTAAGCCCGCCTCGGCCAAAAGGTCTATCACCTGACGCGCTTCATCGGGCGTGCGCACGAAGGGCACCATGACTTCCACGTTGGTCAGGCCCATGTCGTTGCGCACGCGCTTCAGGGCGTCGCATTCCATCTGGAAACAGGCGCGGAAGTTGTCGGCGATGTAACGCGAGGCGCCACGGAAGCCGAGCATCGGATTTTCCTCTTCCGGCTCATACACATTGCCGGCGATCAGATTGGCGTATTCGTTGGACTTGAAGTCCGACAAGCGCACGATCACCGGTTCCGGATTGAACGCCGCCGCAATGGTTGAAATGCCCTCAACCAGCCGCGAAACAAAGAATTCACGCGGGCTCGGGTAAGCCGCGATCAGCGGCGCAATGCTTTCCTGCAAATCGCGTGAGAGTTTGGCGTAGTCGACCAGCGCTCGCGGGTGAATGCCAATCATGCGATTGATGATGAACTCAAGCCGGGCCAGGCCCACGCCCCGATGCGGCAAGCTGCCGAAGGCGAAGGCGCGATCGGGATTACCCACGTTCATCATAATTTTGACCGGCAGATCCGGCATGGCATCCAGGCGAATTTCGCGGCGCTCGAAAGGCACCAGTCCTTCGTAGATGTAGCCCGTGTCGCCTTCGGCGCACGACACCGTGACCGGCTGGCCGTTCACGATTTTGGCAGTCGCGTCACCACAGCCCACGACCGCCGGCACGCCAAGTTCACGCGCGATAATCGCCGCATGGCAGGTGCGTCCGCCGCGATTGGTGACGATGGCCGCCGCCCGCTTCATCACCGGCTCCCAGTCCGGATCGGTCATGTCGGTCACCAGCACGTCGCCGTCCTGCAGGGTGGCCATATCGGTCACGTCGGAAATGACCCGCGCCACGCCGCTACCCACGCGCTGGCCAATACTGCGGCCTTCCACCAGCACCTTGCCGCGGGCGCCCACGTCGTAGCGCTCCATGACCTGCCCGTTGCGGCTTTGCACGGTCTCGGGCCGCGCCTGCACCACGTAGAGCTTGCCGTCTACCCCGTCCTTCGCCCATTCAATGTCCATCGGGCGGCCGTAGTGTCGTTCAATAGCAACTGCGAGTCTGGCCAGCTCCTCGACGTCCTGATCGTTAATGGAAAACACCCGTCGGTCGGATTCGTCGACTTCGAGGGTTTCCACGCTGTGGCCGGTGCCCGCGCCGTCGGCGTAGTTCATGCGCACATGTTTGCTACCCAGATTGCGCCGGAGAATCGCAGGCCGTCCTTCGGCCAAGCCCTTCTTGTAAACGTAGAACTCGTCCGGATTCACCGCGCCCTGCACCACCAGTTCGCCCAGACCATAGCTGGAGGTGATGAACACCACGTCGCGAAAGCCAGATTCGGTATCGAGCGTAAACATCACGCCGCTGGCGCCGACGTCGCTGCGAACCATGCGTTGAATGCCGGCGGAAAGCGCAACCTTGTGGTGTTCAAAACCGTGGTGGACACGGTAGGAAATGGCGCGATCGTTGAAGAGAGAGGCAAAGACATCCTTGATGCGGCGTCGAACCTGCTCCAGACCGGTCACGTTCAAATAGGTTTCCTGCTGGCCGGCGAAGGAGGCAGTGGGCAGGTCTTCGGCGGTGGCCGAGGAGCGCACCGCGACCGAGAAGCCGGTCGGGGCGTTGGCTGCCATGGCGGCATAAGCCTCGGCGATTGCGGCCTCAAACCCCGCCGGTAGCGGCGTGCTCGACACCCAGTCGCGGATTTCGCGACCGGCGGCGGTCAGGGCCGCGACGTCATCGGTATCAAGGGTATCGAGGCGCTGCTGGATGCGATCGGCCAAGCCGTCTTGCGCCAAAAATTCGCGAAAAGCCTCGGACGTCGTGGCAAATCCACCCGGCACGCGCACGTCGGCGGCGCTGAGATGACGGATCATCTCGCCCAGCGAGGCGTTCTTGCCGCCCACGCGGTCGATATCGTCGATTCCGATGTGATCAAGGGGAACTATATAATCGGTCATTCAGGCTTACTCGTAGGCTGTTCCGCACAGTCGCGGCAAAAAAGGGAGCGGCATTGTAACCGACCCGGGGAGATTGGCTTATCAACGATTCCATCATCAAAAAACGCAGGGTCTTTTTTGTCTCAGACCGCACCGGCATTACGGTTGAAATGCTTGGCCAAACCCTGCTGACCCAGTTCCCGAACACCGAGTTCGTCACCCAGACCCTGCCCTTCGTGACCAACCAGGCGGCAGCCCAGAGCGCGGCCGAAATTATTCTCGCCGCCAAACACGAAGATGGGGTGGCGCCGGTGGTCTTTTCCACCCTCACTGACCCTACCACCCAGTACTTCATTGGCACTGCGTCCGAACACGTTTTCGACCTGTTCGGCACTTTTATCGAGCCCCTGGAAGAAGCGCTGGGGGAGGAGTCCTCGCATACGGCCGGGCGTATGCACGGCATTCGCGACGTCAGCAGCTATGAGCGGAGGATGAGCGCGCTGAATTACACGCTGGCGCACGACGATGGGGTGAACCTGCGCGGGCTCGCCCAGGCCGACGTGGTGCTCGCCGGGGTTTCCCGCTGCGGCAAAACCCCCACCTGTCTCTATCTCGCCCTGCAGTACTCGCTGAAAGCGGCCAACTACCCGCTGACCGAAGAAGACTTCGAACGCGGCGGCTTGCCGGCAGGTTTGGTGGGCTGTCGCGATAAGGTTTACGGGCTGACCATCGTGCCGGAACAACTCAGCCGCATCCGACATGAACGACGCCCCCACGGCACCTACTCCACGCTGGCCCAATGCCGGGCCGAAGTGGCGCAGGCGGAAGCCCTGTTCAAAGCCCAAAACATCCAGTTTCTGGACACCACCACCGTATCGATCGAGGAAATTGCCGCCACCATCGTGCGCGACAAGGGTTTGCGCTGAAAATGCCTGTGCTCCGCTCGGTGGCGGGTGCGGCCGTCGCCGTGATGACCCTGTCCTCGTTCCTCACGGGCGCCGGATTTCTGCCCCAAGTCGCCGCGCTACCGGGCGCCTGCGCCTGGTTGGCCGGTATCATTCTGGTGTTCGGCCTCAATCGTTTTCAGATCACCCAGGCGCTGATCATGTGCGCGATCGGCCTGTCGGGGATCTCGGTTGCCATCAATGCGGGCGACTTTAGTTGGTGGGCCACGCTGGAGAAAGGCAACCATCCGATGCTGGCAATGCTCGCCTCGGTCAGCTTCCTGCGCTTGATTACGGCGCCCAGTGTCGCCCGCAGCGCGGCCCTGCCGCGTGGCCCGCGCGCGGTGATGCAGACGCTGCTGGCGACGCATCTCTTCGGCGCCGTCATCAATATCTCGGCGCCGGTGGTGATCGGCGAACGGATTGCGCAGAACGATCGCCTGAGCCGGCTCCAAAGCCAGGCCGTCAGCCGCGCGTTCGTCGCGGCCTCGATGTGGTCACCGTTTTTTATCGCCATGGCGATCATCCTGCAGCTGCTGCCTAACGCGCAGTTCGCGGTCATTTCCGCCGCCGGCTTCATCGCCTCCGGCTGCTTCATGGCCTGGAATTTCTGGCACTTGCCGCGCGACCCGGAGGCCCACGAATTCATTGGCTATCCACTACGCGTGCAAGCCCTGTGGGCGCCGGTATTGCTCAGCACCTGCGTGCTGGGCGGCCACTGGCTGCTGCCGCAAATCTCGGTGCTGACGCTGATTGATGGCGCCGCGCTGGGCGTGGTGCTGGCGACACTGCCGCTGGTGCGTGGCCGCGCCGCGCCGCAGATCTTCATCACCCACTTGCGCGAACGTCTGCCGGGCATGGGCAGCGAAATTGCGATGTTTCTGGGCGCGGCGGTGATGAGCGCCGGCATCGAAGCGGCGGTGCGCCACGGGGACATTGCGTTGAGCCCGGCGCATCTCGATGCCAGCGGCGCGGCGGTATTGCTGGCGGGACTCATCGTGCTGGGGATTGTCGGCGTTCACCCGGTGGCGGCGATTTCGGCGCTGTCCAGCATCTGGCAGTTCAACGACTTGGACGGCAACCTGCTCGGGATCGTGTTCCTGCTGGTGTGGGGTTTAAGCCTGGTCGCGTCGCCTTTCTCGGGAACCAGCCTGGTGTTTCAAACCCGGTTTGGTCTGCGGTCTATGGATCTGCTGCGCTGGAACGGCGGCTATGTCGCGATGGGGTATTGCGTGGGTGTGGGCGTGCTCTTTGGCTATCAATGGTGGGCCAGCGCCGGCTGAGCCCGCTTACAGCGGTTTGCCGTATTCCACGCTGAACTTCAGCTGCGCGTGCTCCCAGTAATCCGCCTGCCAGTCGCCAACCTCGGCCGGCACCGGTTCGGCCAAGGGTCCGGTCACCAGCAAAAATCCGGGCTTCAATTGCCAGCCTCGGGCAATCAGCTGATTAACCTGCCACCGCAACGCCTCGTACTGCCCGCCCATCACATTGGTCGCCTTGCCGCGCACCACGATCTCGTCGGCACGCCGCATCTCCACGAACGTGGCGTCCACCACCGAGGGCTCACTGCTCCTGAACGGTTCGCCCACCACCAGCCGGGCCTTGGCGCCGTTGGCGGCCACCAAATCCTGCACCTGCAGCGGGGCTGAGTCGTCGAAGTTGTAGTCCACCAGCAGCACCACCGGACGCACTTCTTTCACCTTCACGGCGAGGTCGGCCACTGCGGTCACCGGGCTGGTAATCGGGACATTGAGCGTGAAGCCCAGAGCGGGCGCGACTTTCAACTGGCTTTTGGCGGCCCGCGTGACCCACGCGCCGGGCGCCAGCCACTGGTCCTTGAGTACCGCCGAAGTAATGGGTTCGGTACCCCGCAAGCGGGCCCGGCTGAGCGGCGAGGTGAGATCGGCCCGAAAGCCCACCAGCGGCGTGCGGCCACCGAGTTCGCGCACCACGCGCTGCTGAATGCCATAGGCATCGTCCAGCTTCAGGGAGGGCTCCAGCGAGGTAATCGTCGGCAAGGGTCGCCGCGCCTGCGTCTGCAGGAGCACCACGTCGGCCCAGTTGTCGAGCGTACTCCAGGCTTGAGCGATCCCATGCACGGCGAGACAACAGAAAAAAATCAGCGTGCGCATGAATCCAGTTCAATTTGAGGTGAAATGAAGCGCGTCGTTGCACCAGGCTATGGCCTGCTTGACGCGTTGGAGGCCGGCCCTTGTAATGGCGGCGTCCGCCAGATTCTAACGGACTCACCGCCTTCTGCGCGGGTTCCCTTTTGCCACCCGAGACGAGCCCTTTATCGCCGCATGTCAGCGCCCTCATCGCCTACGCTCGCCGCTCGCCTGGCCGAGTTCGCCGCCAGTCTGCACCCGGAGTCCATTCCGGCGGCGGCCTTTGAACGCGCCAAACTCCACGTGCTGGATGCGCTGGGCACCGCGCTCGCGGCCAGCACCTGCGACTTTGCCGACGTCAGCGCAGCCGCCCTCCATAGTCTGGGCGAGACCGGCGAATATCCCGTGATTGGCCGCAGCGAGCGCCTGCCACTCCGCGACGCCATGCTCCAGAACGGCGTGCTGGTGCACGGACTCGACTTCGACGACACCCACGGCGCGAGCGTCGTGCACTGTTCCGCCAGCGCGGTGCCGCTGATGCTGGGCGTGGGACAACGCTGCGGGGTGAGCGGTCGAGCCGCCCTCACCGCCTATCTGCTCGCGGTTGAAATCGACGCCCGCCTCGGCGCCGTCGCCCGCGGCACCCTGCAAAAGCGCGGCTGGCATCCCACCGGGATCATTGGCGCCTTCGGTTGCGCGGCCGCCGCCGGCCACTTGCTTGGCGCCTCCTCGCGCGGCATTGCCGACGCGCTCGGCATCACCCTCAGCATGGCGAGCGGCAATCTGGAATTTCTCAACGACGGCGCGTGGACCAAGCGCCTGCATCCCGGCTGGGCCGCCGTCGCGGGCTACACGGCGGCCGCGTATGGACAGGCCGGATTCGTGGGCCCAGCGCAGGCCTTCGAGGGCCGTTTCGGGCTCTATCGCATGCTGCTCGACGACCCGGCGCCGGACCTCAGCGGCGTGCTGGAAGGACTCGGCAGCCAATGGGCGATTTTCGATAACGGCTTCAAACCGTATCCCGCCTGCCATTTTCTGCATGCCTTTATCGATTGCGCGCGGCACTGCCGGGCACTGCCGGGCTTCGACCTCGCGGCCATCGACCACATCGAAGCGCTGATTCACCCCGATCAAATCACGATCGTGTGCGAGCCCGTCGCCGCTAAGCTGGCGCCCAAGTCGCCCTACGATGCCCAGTTCAGTCTCCAGTTTTGCGTAGCAGCCACACTGCGGCTTGGGGATTTTGGGCTGGATGAACTGGAACCCGCCGCGCTGAGCGATATCGCAACGCTCGCGCTCGCGCAAAAAGTGCGCTGGCAGCCAGATCCGGCATCGCGCTACCCCACCAGTTACAGCGGGGCGCTGCGGATTTACCTCAAAAATGGCCACGTGCTGGAAGCGCGAGAGGCCATTAACCGCGGCGCTGCGGAGAACCCGCTCGGCCCGGAGGATGTGATGCGTAAATTCCGCCGCAATGCGGACCGGTGTCGGGCTTTATCCAGCAGCGATGCCTTGATCGCCGCCGTCATGGGCCTCGATACGGCGCCAAATCTGGCAGCACTCACCCACGCCATGGTGGCGCGATGACGCGATTGATTAAGCGCTTCGGCTGGCGGCTCCTGGCGCTGATGTTCTGGCAGAGCTTTGCATTGGCAGCGCCGCCGGTCTCAGTCACCGCCGCCGAACCCGACGCGAGCACCCAATACGCGCTGTGGTCGGCGCTGATTACCCACGGGCTGGGGGCGGACGCCAAGACGGTGGTTATCGCCCAACGCACCACCGATGAAACCAGTGCCGTGCTGGCACCGGATGCCAAACTTGAAGACGTCGCCAAAAAACTGGACGTCTCGCCCACCTTGCTCAAAGCCTGGGTGGCGGCCAATCAAAGCTCGCTCAGCCTTGAGCGGCAGTTCAGCCTGCGGGCCCAATACCATTTGCTGGACGACAAGACCCGCGCTGAGATCTTCACCGGCGACGATGCGGCCGCGAACTGGGGTCGGTTTCGGGCCAAGTTTCCCGATGCGCCCGGGCTGCTGCGGCTCTCAAGAGCGGCCGTCGAAGCCCCTGCGGGGCACGCCTTGGCGTATATCGAATTTACCTGTGGCCCTGCCTGCGGTTCTGGTCGCCTCATCCGCGCCCTCCGCAAGGGGAAAAACTGGACCGTCCTCAGCGGCGAACTCATCTGGATAGCGAGACCCTGACCATGCCGAGTATTGCTGTGTTTTGCGGCGCGCGCGCCGGTGCCAACGCGCGCTATGCCGAAGATGCCCGAGCCCTGGGCAAAACGCTGGCGGCGCGCGGCTGGCCGCTGGTGTACGGCGGTGGCAGGGTGGGTTTGATGGGCGTAGTGGCGCAGGGCTGTCTCGACGCGGGCGGCGAAGTCACCGGCGTGATTCCGGGTTTTCTCTCCAGCCGTGAAGTGCTGCATCCGGGCCTGCAGGTGAATCATCAGGTCGAAGACCTGTTTGAGCGCAAAGGCCTGATGATCGAACTTGCCGACGGCTTCATCGCCCTGCCCGGCGGCATCGGCACGCTCGACGAATTGCTGGAAGTGATGGCCTGGCGACAACTCGGCTGCATCGACAAACCCATCGCGCTGTTGAACACCGCCGGCTACTTCGCCCCCTGGTTAGAAGTGCTGCGGCAAGCCGTGAAGGAAGGATTTCTCGATCAGGCCGAGGTTTCGCGCTTGATGGTCCACGACCGCGTTGACCGCCTGCTCGAAGCGCTGGAAGAAAGCCTGCCGCTGGTCGCCGCACCATGAAACGTTTCGATGCCGTCATCTTCGATATGGACGGCGTGCTGATCGATTCCGAGCCGGTCATTCGTCGTGCCGCGCAGCTGGCGGGCGAGGATTTCGGCAAAACCCTCACCGATGAGCTGTATCTCAAAATGATCGGCCTGCCGGGCGGGCGGGTGGAAGCGATGTTGATGGACGTGTTCGGCGCGGACTTCCCGCTCGCCGAATACCGCTTGCGGTTCCAGCATTTCTATCAGCAGACCGTGAGTCGCGACGGCATGCGCAGCAAGCCCGGCATTCCGGCGCTGCTGCAAGCCCTTACCGCCGGCGGGGTACCGATTGCGGTCGCCACCCAGACCCGCAGCGGTCACGCCCAGGCCGCGTTAAGCGCCGCCGGCCTTATCGACTATCTGCCCGTCTGCGCCACCGGCGATGAAGTGAAACAGGGCAAGCCGGCGCCGGATGTCTATCTCCTTGCCGCCTCGCGTCTGGCCGTGGACCCGGCGCGCTGCATCGCCCTCGAAGATTCCGATGTTGGCGCCCAGGCCGCCGTCAGCGCCGGCATGTGGACCTTGATGATCCCGGACTTGAAACCCGCCGGCGCCGCCATCGCCGAGCTGGTGCACGAGATCTTGCCCTCCATGCCGGCCGCCGCGCTGCGGGTGCATGCGCTGTTGGGCGCAGGCCGTGTCCGCTTAGGGGAAGCGTAATTGGCCGGGAAATTCACCAAGACTCTGGGTGCCAGCTTGCTGATGTTAAGCAGCGTTTGCGCCCTCGCAGACGCGACCAGCGCGCCGGTACCGGAGGTCATCACGCAGGAACAAGCGCTGGCGGCCTGGGACCGCTTCCGTCAGGCGCCGGAGCAGCAATTGCGTGAAGCCCCAACCTTCCTGAAATTCATGCAGCGGGGCACGGTGCACACCGTGCTGCGCAGCGACCTGCTCTTCTGGATGTATCAGCCCTATCCGCAAGACGTGCAGGCCGTGCTGTATGCCGCTTATATGGGCGGCAATCTCGACTCCCAGCTCCGCGGCAAACGCCAGGGCGACGATGCAGAAGCCGGCATCAGCGCCGCGCTCGACGCCTGGGCGCAACTCAAACCCACCCATCCCAAGCTCGAGATGAAGCAACTCGATCAATGGGCGGAAGCGCGCCGTAAGGGCCAGCTTGCCAGCGCCCTGGCCCAGCGGGCGGCGCCCTGATGGCCCGCCGCACCAGCACTGCCGGCGCAAAGGCCAACAAGGTCCAAGGCGATTTCGCGCGCAACACGCTCGCGCTCATTTACGATTTCGACGGCACGCTCACCCCGCAGCCCATGCAGGAATACACCGTCCTGCCCCAACTCGGGATAGCGCCGCAGGACTTCTGGGCCGAAGTGAATGCCGAAGCCAAGCGCACCGGCGGTGACGGCATCCTCACCTACATGCGTTTGTTGGTGGAAAAGATTGAGGCCAACAAGGCGCATCTCAGTCGCGACGCCCTGCGCAAGTTAGCCCGCGACGTGCAGTATTTTCCGGGCGTCGAAACCTGGTTCGAACGGGTGAATCGCTATGTCGCCAGCGCCTCCGGCGGCACGGTGCAGGCCCGGCACTACATCATCTCGGCGGGTTTAAGCGAGATTCTGGAAGGCATCAGCATCAAGCATCACTTCGAGCGCATCTATGCCTCGCAGTATCACTTCAATCATCACGAAGTGGCCTGCTTCCCCACCATCGTCATTAACGACACCAGCAAGACGCAATACCTGTTCCGCATCAACAAGGGTCGCGAACAGCAGGGTGAGTCGATTAACGAATACATGCCGGAAGCCGAGCGCCCGGTGCCCTTTGGTCACATGCTGTACCTGGGCGATGGTCTGACCGACGTGCCCTGCATGACGGTGACCAAAAACTACGGCGGCTTCGCGATCGCCGTGCACAATCCCGGCAACGACAATTCGCTCGCGGTATGCCGCGATCTGGTCGCCGGCCAGCGCATCGATTTTTTTGCCGAAGCCGACTATCGCAGCGGCAAGACCCTGGAAAAGCGCGTCAGAACAATCCTCGACCTCATCATCGCGAGGATCCGCTTCGAGCGCGAACAACACGTTTTCAAGACAGAAATGGATGCCCGATGACCTTCAACCGATCACGCGCCGCGCACGTGCTTTTACTCCTCGGCACCGCGCTCCTGCTCAGCGCCTGCAAGGCACCCTCGCTACGCCCAAGCCTGCCGAGCATGCCCAGCATGCCGAGTTTCCTCAAACGCGAAGCGCCGGCCGCCGTCGCAGAAGCCCCCGCCCCGGCACCGACGGTAGACCCCTCACTCACGCCCCGCGAACTCCTGACCGCGCGCCTCATCAACGCGCGGGCCGCCGGCGATGCCGTGCCCGGGATGACGGTGGGCAAGCTCATTGAGTACGCCGACCGCTACCTGACCTGCGACTGCGCCGACACCCGGTTCGCGCGCGCCTGGCAGCGCACGTCCGGCGGCTATTTGCTGTCCACCCATTCGGCGCAAGTTCAGCCGCTCGATTTCCGTTGCACCGGCGGCGGCGAGGACATGAGCTGCTTCCTGCGCGAAATCGACCGGGGCGCGAATCTGCCGGATCTCAAGCAGCGCTTCATGCCGGGCAGCGATTTCATCCGCTTCATCTACGAAAAAGGCTCAAAGTGCGAACGCACCGCGCCTTGTCCGAACGCCAACGCCGCGCAGTAGCCTCAGGCCGGCGTTCGCCCGAGCACCCGGAACACCTGCTGATCCAGCAACAGATTGCAGGTGTAGCGCACGCCAAACCCGGTCTCCTCGGTCGGCACGTGCGCCAGCCCGCCTTTGTGCTGACTCGCCGCCAGATCGAGATGGATCCACGGCACCTCATGCCGCACAAAACGTTGCAGGAAGCGGGCAGCGATGATGTGGTCCGCTTCGCCATCCAGCGCACACTGCTTGATGTCGGCCACTGAACTCTCCAGCGCCTTGTCGAAGTCGGGATCGAGCGGAAACGGCCACACCCGCTCACCGCTCGCGCGACCGGCGGCAATCAGCACCGGCAGCAACGCGTCCCGATTCGAAAACACCCCGCTGTAGCGTTTGCCCAGTGCGTTAATGCAGGCGCCGGTGAGCGTGGCGTAGTCGATCACGAGGTCCGGCTTGCTGGCGGTGGCCAACAGCAGGGTATCTGCCAGCACCATGCGGCCTTCGGCATCGGTATGCACGATTTCTATCGTCGTGCCGTCTGCCGCACTCACCACATCGTTCGGCTGATAGGCCTCGGGCCCGATATCGTTGGCCGCCAGGGCGAGCCAGCAGTCCAGCTGGAACGGCGCGCCCATCTCTTTCAGTGCCAGCATGACGCCCAGGGCCACCGCGCTGCCCGCCATGTCCTGATGCATCCCGAACATGCCGCGGGCGCTTTTCAAATTGACCCCGCCGGTGTCATAGCAAAGCCCCTTGCCCACCAACGCCAGACGCGGCAGCTGGCGCCGGCGCGGGGGATGCCAGGATAAATGCGCGATTCCGGCGTCCTTGCGGCTACTGCCCTGCGCGACGGCCAAAAACGCCCCGGCGCCACGTTTGCGCAGGGCCGCGTGCCCGAGGAACTCAAAGGCGAGCCCTTCGCGGGTCGCCAGATCGCTCAGCCGTTCGCGGTAATGACCCGGCGTTAACTGGTTCGGGGGCATCACCGACAGCTGGCGGGCCAGCCCGTTGGCGCGCGCCTCGGCCAACACCCGCTTGTGGTCTATCGCAGCGCCTGGCCCCACCAGTCTGATCCGCGCGAGCCGGGAGGGCTGCTGGGCCTGTCGACGGTGGGTCGGCAGTGTCACAACGCGGGCCAGTGCGGCACTCGCGAAGGCTTCGTAAGCGGCCCCGGCCTCCGCCAGTCCATGACTACTGATCAGCAATTCGCGTGGATTAATCTCGCCGATCAGGTCCATCGCCCGCCGCGCGAGGCTCAGGCGCTCAAAGGCCGTCGCCGTATCGCTCACGGTGACGTGTACGGCGCGGGTGGCGTGGAGGTTAGGCAAGTCCGTCGCCCAAACCTCGGGCGCCTCACCCGCGTGTCGACCCCGCCGTCGGAGCAATTCAGCGCCGTAGGGTAAATCGTTCCACTGCGGCCGCTCGTTGGTCATCACAATCCACGCCGGTGAAGCGTCTACCTGTTGCTGAACCAGCGGGACTTCCGGCATCTGGAAACGGACAGGACTCATGGGCAATTTCCTTCAAAGTTTTCGGTCTTTCGGCTGCCGCAATCCGTGGCACGCCAATTCGGCGACACCCATTCCGCGTGCGTTACACTAGGGCGGGGGTCCGTCTTTCCGGCCCCCAAAGAACACCAAGCCAACCGCGGGAGTCACCAGCGCTTATGAGCATCTCAGGCCAGAACGATCTGGACCCAATTGAAACCGATGAATGGGTCGAAGCATTAGAAGCGGTGGTCGAGAATGAGGGCATCGAACGCGCCCACTATCTCCTCGAACGCCTGATCGACAAGGCTCGCCGCTCCGGCGCCGACCTGCCCTATTCCGCCAACACCGCTTACCTCAACACGATTCCGCCGCACCTCGAGCAATACACGCCGGGCAATCCTGAACTCGAGTGGCGCATCCGGTCCATTAATCGCTGGAACGCGATGGCGATGGTGGTTAAAGCCAACCGCCGCAACAGCGAACTCGGCGGCCATATTGCGAGCTACGCCTCGGCCGCCACGCTCTACGAAGTGGGCTACAACCACTTCTGGCATGCCCCGAGCGAGCAGCACGGCGGGGACCTGGTGTTCTTCCAGGGCCACTCGGCGCCCGGTATTTACGCCCGCGCCTACCTGTTGGGATTACTGACCGAAGAACAGCTCGATAACTTCCGGCAGGACGTCGACGGCAAAGGCCTGACCTCTTACCCGCATCCCTGGATCATGCCGGACTTCTGGCAGTTCCCCACGGTGTCGATGGGCCTTGGGCCCATCATGGCCATCTATCAGGCGCGCTTCATGCGCTATCTGGAACACCGCGGTCTCTCCAACACCGCCGGCCGTAAGGTCTGGGCCTTCATGGGCGACGGCGAAATGGACGAACCAGAGTCCTTCGGCGCGGCCGCGCTGGCTTCGCGCGAGAAGCTCGACAACCTGGTGTTCGTCATCAACTGCAACCTGCAGCGCCTGGACGGCCCGGTGCGCGGCAATGGCAAAATCATTCAGGAACTGGAGTCTGACTTCCGGGGCGCGGGCTGGAACGTGATCAAGGTCATCTGGGGCGCCGCCTGGGACCCGCTCATCGCACGCGATACCAAGGGCATGCTCCTGCAGCGCATGGAAGAAGCCGTCGACGGCGAATATCAGGCCATGAAGGCGGTGAACGGCGCCTATGTGCGCGAACACTTCTTCGGCAAATACCCGGAACTCAAAGCCCTCGTCGCCAGCATGAGCGACGACGACATCTGGCGTCTGAACCGCGGCGGCCACGATCCGCACAAGGTCTACGCCGCCTATGCCGCGGCGATGGCCCACACCGGCCAGCCCACCGTCATCCTGTGCAAAACCGTGAAGGGCTACGGCATGGGCGAGGCGGGTGAAGGCAAGATGATTACCCACTCGCAGAAGAAGATGGGCGAAGACTCGCTGCGCAAATTCCGCGACCGCTTCAACATCCCGATTTCCGACGACAAGATCGCCGACGCGCCGTTCTACCGGCCGCCGGAAGACAGCCCGGAAATGCGCTACCTGCGCGAGCGCACCGAAGCCCTCGGCGGCTTCCTGCCGCATCGCCGGCGCGGCGCCGAGCCGCTCAAGATTCCTTCGATCGAGATCTTCGACGCCTTGCTCAAAGGCTCCGGCGATCGCGAAATGTCGACCACCATGGCCTTCGTGCGCATGCTCTCGGCGATGACCCGCGACAAGGTGATTGGCCAGCGCGTGGTGCCCATCGTGCCCGACGAGGCGCGCACCTTCGGCATGGAAGGCATGTTCCGCCAGCTCGGCATTTACTCCTCCGTGGGGCAGCTGTACGAACCGGTCGATCACGACGAAGTGATGTACTACCGCGAAGACATCCGCGGGCAGATTCTGGAAGAAGGCATCAACGAAGCGGGCGCCATGTGCTCGTGGATTGCGGCCGGCACGGCGTATTCCAATCACGCCCTGCAGATGATTCCGTTCTTCATTTTCTATTCGATGTTTGGCTTCCAGCGCGTAGGCGATTTGGCCTGGGCGGCGGGCGATATGCGAGCGCAGGGCTTCTTGCTTGGCGGCACCTCCGGACGCACCACGCTGGCCGGCGAAGGCCTGCAGCATCAGGACGGCCACAGCCTCTTGCAGGCGGCGACCATCCCCAACTGCATCGCCTACGACCCGACCTTTGCCCACGAGCTCGCGGTGATCATCCACAGCGGGCTCAAGCGGATGTATGAGCAGCAGGACAACGTCTTCTACTACATCACCGTGATGAACGAGAACTACGGCCACCCGGCGATGCCGGAAGGCGCGGAAGAAGGCATCATTCGCGGCATCTATCAGCTGCAAACGCACGCCAAACCGCAGCTGCAAATGCTGGGCTCGGGCGCGATTCTGCGCGAAGTCATCGCCGCCGCCGCGTTGCTGGAGTCGGACTTCGGCATCGGCGCCAATGTGTGGAGCGTCACCAGCTTCAACGAGCTCCGCCGCGACGGTCTGGACTGCGAGCGCTGGAACATGCTGCATCCGGAAGCGACGCCGCGGACGCCCTACATTACCGCCGCGCTCGCCGGACATACCGGGCCGGTGGTCGCCGCCACCGACTACATCAAGACCTATGCCGACCAGGTGCGTGAGTTCATCCCTGGCCGCTACCGCGTGCTGGGCACCGACGGCTTCGGCCGTTCGGATTCGCGCCTGAAACTCCGTGAGTTCTTTGAAGTGAACCGCTACTACGTGGTGGTCGCGGCCTTGAAGTCGCTGGCCGACGAGGGCGTGATTCCGCTCGCTACCGTGAGCGCGGCGATCGCGAAGTATCAAATCAACGCCGACAAGCCCAATCCGACCACGGTCTGAGCGCAGGAGACCCGCATGGAAATTGAAGTCCTGGTGCCGGATATCGGCGATTTCGAATCGGTCGACGTGATCGACATTCTGGTCAAACCCGGCGATACGGTGCAGGCCGAAGACTCGCTCATCACGCTGGAGAGCGACAAGGCAACGATGGATATCCCCGCCCCGCGTGCGGGGGTCATTGGTGCCATCAGCGTGAAGGTCGGCGACAAAATTGCCGAAGGCGGCCGCATTCTCTTGCTGGAACTGGTGGACGCACCGGCAGCGACAGCACCGGCCAAGGCCGCGCCGAGCGCACAGGCTCCGGTCGTGGCGGCACCCGCACCGACAGCGCCCGTGGCAAGCCCGCCGCCGCCGGCGGTTGCTGCCAGCGCCGAACCGCAGGCCGTTCGCGTGCCGGACCTCGGCGACTTCCCCGAAGTCGACGTCATCGAAGTGCTGGTGAAGGTGGGCGATGACATCGACGCCGACACCGCGCTGGTGACGCTGGAGAGCGACAAGGCGACGATGGAAATTCCCGCCGGGTTAACGGGTCGCGTCACGCGCGTGCTGGTCAAGCTCGGCGACAAGGTGGCGACCGGTTCGGCGCTGGTAGAGGTCAGCGGTAGCGCGCTTGCCGCGCCGGCGCCCGCCGCGCCCGCAGTCGCAGCCCCCGCGACCCCGGCACCGGCCGCAGTCGCGGCCCCGGCGGTCTCGGCACCGCCGCCCGCCCCCGCTCCAAGCAAATCCGCCCTGCCGCCGTCAGCCGTCAGCATGGCGCCCGCCGACTCGCATTCGCTGGAAGCGCCGCCGGCCCAGGGCCGTCTCTATGCCGGCCCGGCGATGCGCAAACTGGCGCGCGAACTGGGCGTTGACCTCACGCAGGTGGTAGGCACCGGGCGCAAGGAACGCATCGTGCGCCAGGACATCGTGGGGCATGTGAAAAAAGTGCTGACCACGCCGCCGGCCGCTACCAGCGCCAAGTTCGGTCTGCCGGAACAGCCCAGCGTCGACTTCAGCCGCTTCGGAGAGACGGAGACGCAGGCGCTCAGCAAAATTCGCCGCATGACCGGCCAAAACCTGCATCGCAGCTGGATTACCGCGCCGCATGTGACGCAGTTCGACGAAGCCGATATCACCGAACTCGAAGCCTTCCGCAAAGCGCAAGGCGCGGCCGCCGAAGCCGCCGGCACCAAACTCACCTTGCTGGCCTTCCTCATCAAAGCGGTGACGGTGGCGCTGGCGCGCTATCCGGATTTCAACGCCTCGCTCTCGGCCGACGGCGAATCGCTGATCTACAAAAAGTATTTCCATATCGGCATGGCGGCCAACACGCCGCGCGGGCTGGTGGTGCCGGTATTGCGCAACGCCGACGGCAAAGGCCTGCTGGCGCTCGCTAAGGAAGTGCGCGAACTGGGCACCAAGGCGCGCGATGGCAAGCTCACGCCGGCTGAAATGCAGGGTGGCTGCTTCACCATCTCAAGCCTCGGCGGCGTGAGCGGCACTGGCTTCACGCCGATCATCAACGTGCCGGAAGTCGCCATCCTCGGCGTCTCTCCCGCCGCGATGAAGCCGGTGTGGCAGAACGGCGCGTTTGTCCCCCGGCTCATGCTGCCCTTGTCGCTGTCCTACGATCATCGCGTGATCGACGGCGTGGCGGCGGCGGAATTCACCCGCTGTCTGGGTCAGATCCTCGGCGACATTCGCCAGATCCTGCTCTGAGCAAAGCGCCCGATGACGGACTCCCCGCCCCGGGCGCGCTTCTCGATTTGTCTGGTTGAAGATGCCGAGGGCCGGCTCCTGTTTCTGAAACGGGCGCCGGACCGCGTGATAGGCCCGGACCAATGGGGCTTCCCCGCCGGCCATATCGAAGAGGGCGAAACGCCGGAAGAATGCGCGCGCCGAGAACTGCGCGAAGAGATTGGCCTCCAACATGAGTTGGCCGAACGGTCCCGCTTGGGGCCCCGGCGCGACAGCCTGTTTGGCGGCATCTATGAAGTGCACCTTTTTCACTACCGCTGGCTGAACGGCACGGTAGAAATTAACCACGAACACACCGACCACCGCTGGATCGCGGCCGCGGACTATCGCGGCTTGGCCGTGATGCGGGGGGTGGATGAAGACATCCGGCTGCTGGATATCTGGCCGCTGGAGCGCCTGCATCTCGAACTTGTGCCGATTGCCCTCGGCGGCCTCGCGGTGCCGCCACCGCGACTGTGATCGCGTCTGGCGCCAAACCCCACCTCTGCCCGCTGCGGAACTGAGCCATGAGCAACGCCGTTGAACTTGCTTTCGATACCTCGGGCGAAGGCCCGCCGCTGCTCATTCTGCACGGCCTGTTCGGCTGGGCGCGCAACTGGCAGAACGTGGCGCGCCAGCTGGCCTCGCGCTATCAGGTGATTACGGTCGACGCCCGCAATCACGGCCGCTCGCCGCATACGGCAGGCATGGACTACACGCTGATGGCGGCTGACGTGGCGGCGCTGCTGGCGAAGCTCGATCTCCACGAGGTGACGCTGCTGGGCCACAGCATGGGCGGTAAAACCGCGATGACCCTGGCGCTTACGGATTGCGCCCGGCTGGCGCGCGTGGTGGTGGTGGATATCTCGCCGGTGCCGTCCGGGGACCAGCACACGCCCATGATCGACGCCATGCTGGCGCTGCCGCCCGAAAGTCTGCGTCGGCGCAGTGGCGTTGACGCCCTGCTCCGCGCTGCCGTGCCGGAAGACGATATCCGGCTCTTTCTCCTGCAAAGTCTGTTGCCTGCCGAAAATGGCGGCAGCTGGCGGTTTAATCTCGCCGCGCTCAAAAGCGGCATGGCGGATCTCATCGGCCCGCTGCCGGTGTCATCATCGGCCCGCTACTCCGGTCCATTCCGCGTGATCCGGGGTGAAAACTCGCCGCGGGTGAACGCCGAGGCCCTGCCGCTTCTCCATCATCATTTCCCCGCCGCCAGCCTGCACACCGTGGCCAACGCCGGCCACTGGCCACACGCCGAGGCTCCCGTAGATTTCATGCGCGCGCTGAACGACTGCCTGCTGCTGTGATCGGGGCAAGGGGCCGGGCTCGCGCTGAGCTGCCAGTGCCAGCACACGCCCTTCGACAAGCTCAGGGCGAACGGTAACGCCAGACGCGAGACGCGAGACGCGAGACGCGAAAATTAAAAAACGGTGCTCGCCCACAGCGTAAGTCCGTTCTTGCGTCCGCCCGTCGAAGGACGAACGGGCCGGCCAACGCCCCACCCTCCGTGTGGACGACCCGCAGCCCCTTCGGCAAAATGCTGGCCCCTCCCAGCGCCACGGTTTCAACATGTCCAAACACTCCGTCAAGAAAGTCGTTCTCGCCTATTCGGGTGGCCTCGATACCTCCGTCATCCTCAAATGGCTGCAGGAAACCTACGACTGCGAAATCGTGACCTTCACCGCCGATATCGGTCAGGGCGAAGAACTGGAGCCGGCGCGCAGCAAAGCCCAGCTGATGGGGGTGAAGGAAATCTTCATCGACGACCTGCGCGAGGAATTCGTGCGTGATTTCGTCTTCCCGATGTTCCGCGCCAACACGATCTACGAGGGCGAATATCTGCTCGGCACCTCCATCGCCCGCCCGCTGATCGCCAAGCGCCTGGTGGAAATCGCCCGCATGACCGGCGCCGACGCCATCTCTCACGGCGCCACCGGCAAGGGCAACGATCAGGTGCGCTTCGAACTGGGCGCCTACGCCCTGCAACCCGACATCCGCGTTATCGCGCCCTGGCGCGAATGGGATCTCACCTCGCGCGAAACCTTGCTGGCCTACGCCGCCAAGCATCAAATTCCGATCGAATACCAGCAGGGCAAGAAATCGCCCTACTCAATGGACGCCAACCTGCTGCATATCTCCTACGAAGGCGGCGTGCTGGAAGACCCCTGGACGCCGGCGGAAGACGGCATGTGGCGCTGGAGCGTTTCACCGGAAGCCGCGCCCGACGCCGCCCGCATGCTCGACATCACGTTTGAACACGGCGACCCCGTGGCCCTCGACGGCGAACGCCTGAGCCCCGCCGCCCTGCTGGCCAAGCTCAACGAAATCGGCGGCGCCAACGGCATCGGACGCCTCGATCTGGTCGAGAACCGCTATGTGGGCATGAAGTCGCGCGGCTGCTACGAAACCCCGGGCGGCACCATCCTGCTCCGCGCGCACCGCGCGATCGAATCCATCACGCTCGACCGCGAAGTGGCGCATTTGAAAGACGAACTGATGCCGCGCTATGCGTCGCTCGTCTACAACGGCTACTGGTGGAGCCCGGAGCGCCTGATGCTGCAGACCATGATCGATGAGTCGCAGACCCGCGTGAACGGTCTGGTGCGCTTGAAGCTGTACAAGGGCAACGTCACGGTGATTGGCCGGCAGTCCGACAAGGACAGCCTGTTCAGCACTGCGCTGGCGACCTTCGAAGACGACGCCGGCAGCTACAACCAGGCCGACGCCGGCGGATTCATCCGCCTCAACGCCTTGCGCATGCGGGTGGCGGCGAAGCGCGGCTGAGGCGACAAGGGGATTGCTGGCGCTGCGCCATTGGCTAAGCATTCAAGCCGCGTCACGGTCCCCTCACCTTCCGGTGCCGCATCATAGACCGACCTTTGGCGGTTAAGCCCGTGGGCGAGCCAGGGCGCCAACAGTTTCGGAACTTCCCCAGCTCCCGGCGATCGCTGCGGAGCCGGGTCTCTGGCAAAAGGATGCGACGCAATTCCCTGCTGCCGGGTTTAGCGTGCAAGCGGGG
>CAMCQE010000012.1 GCA_945876945.1 Klebsiella pneumoniae | reverse complement strand
CCCCCCACCAGCTGCGGGCGCGGAGCCGGCACGCGGCGTCGGCGGCCTGACGGGCGCGACCGAAGTAAAAGCGCAGCGGCTCGCCGCTGGAACCGCCGGTGCTGTAGGCCTGTGCGCCGCCCGGCACCGCCGGCCACACCATCAGGTCGCCGTGACGGCGCGCATCGTCGCGCGTCATGGTGGGCAAGGTGCAGAACGCCTCGCGGCTCAGCCGGCGGGCGGCGATGGCCCCGGCCAGACCGTGCGCACGCAGGCGGGCGCTGTGCCAGGGCGAATGCGCGAGCGCGCAGGCCAGAAGCTCGTTCAGACGCTGTTGCTGGAGCGTAAGGAGGCTGGCACGCGAGGCCCACTGGCTTTCGTTCAAAGCGGCCAGATAGCGAAAGGTCGGCCGTCGCATCAGGGCTTCTTGCGCGCGCAGGGCCAACAGGGCGGTCGCGTTGCCGCTCATGACACCAGCGTCACGCGGGTCTGGCGCAACCACAGGCCCAGCGTCATCAACACCCATACCGGGCTGCCGTAGTAGGCCGGATGCTCGGCCACCTGGCGCCCCATCAGTTCATCGCGGAAACCGCGCCGGAGCAGGCCCAGGCCTTCCAGCCAGGTCAGTTGTTCCACCGCAAACTCGCGCAGGCCGGGGTGTCCGGCCAACCAGGGCCCCACCGGCATGCCAAAGCCCTGCTTCGACTTTTGCAGGGTGGCCGGCGGCAAAAATTTGGCGAAGCTGCGGCGGTAGAAAGGGCGCAGTTCGCGCGCGCCGACTTTCCAGCGCGGCGGCAGGCGGTGCGCGAGCGCGACCACCGCGTCGTCCAGCATGGGGAAGGCCACGTCGATGCCGGCCAGCGCACAGGCGCGGGACACCTTGGGCAGATCGCTGTCGGCGAGCGTGAGTTGCCAGTCGAGCTGGAGCAGGCGGTCAACGGTGTGTTGGCCTTCGGTGCGGGCGTAGCTGCGCCGCAAATGCGCCAGCGGCGCCTCCAGATCGATCTCGGCCAGCATTGATGGCGTGAGAAAGCTGGCGGGCGCGATCCGGTTGAGCAGGTTCCAGCTCATCAGGCGCTCGGGGAGCGGCATGGCCGCCTGCCGCAGGTAGCTGGTGGCCTTGGCCGCGAGACCGCGATTCAAGGCCGCGGGCAGGGCTTGGGCGATGGGCGCAATGACGGCTTCGCGCAACCACAGGGGCACGTGGCGATAGTGCTCCAGCGTTTGTTGATGGGCGTAGCGCTGGTTGCCGCCGAAGATCTCATCCCCGCCATCGCCCGCCAGAATGGTGCTATGGCCCGCGGCGGCGGCGAGCTTCGCGCAGGCATAGGTGGGCAAGGCGGAGGCATTGCCAAACGGCGCATCAAAGGCGCTGATGATAGTCGGCAGGTCCTCCACCACCTGCTCGGCGGTGAGGTAGTGCTGTAAATGGCGCACACCGAAGTGGCGGGCCGCGTTGGCGGCAAAGGCCATTTCATCGTAGCCGTCCGCCGCGAACCCGATCGTGCAGGCCACGGTGTCGGCCGGCCGGAGCGCGGCACACAGGCCGGTGACGGTCGAGCTGTCCAGGCCGCCGCTCAGAAAACAGGCCGGGGCATCATGGGACAGGGCTTGTGCGACCGCGCCTTTAAGCCCCTGACGCAAGCCTTCGGCCAGCGCCTCCTCCGTTGCCGGGGTGTCGGTCGCATCGTCTGTGGCGTCGGCGTTGGCATAGCGGGTGGTTTCCCAGTGACCGGCCTGCCAGCGCAGGTAGTGGCCCGGCAGGAGTCGACTCATGCCGACATATCCCGCTTCCGGCCCCGGCAGGCAATGGAAGTACAACGCGTCGTACAGGCTTTGCAGTCGAAAGCGGTGCGCCACCTGCGGATGATTGGCCAGCAGGCCAGCGCGGCTGGCAAAGGCGAGGCCGGCGGGCGTCGCGAGGTAGTAGAGGTTTTCGATCGCGAAGCGATCAACCGCCAGCAGCGCCTGCCCGGTTTTGGGATCGAGCACCGCGAGCGCAAAGGCCCCGCGGAGTTGACGCAGGCCGTCGCCCGGCGCTTTCAGCCAGTGCCGCGCGTCGAGCTCAATTTTTTCAAATCGATGCTGCCGGTCGCCGGTTAGCCCGCACACCATGCCGGCCGCGCTGAGATAGCGTCGGGCCTGTTGGCGGGGCGTGATCCAGACTCGCGGGTTGACCTCTCCGCAGTGTGATGCGGGCGACGGGAATGACGGGTCCCATTGCGGATACGGGCTGTTCGCGCCTTGCAGAAAGCCCGTAATGCTGTGGCCGCTGTGCATGAGGAGGTGGCGTTATCCGGAGTGAATCGGCCTCCATCCTCGGTTTTTTTTCGGGGCGCGTTCTTGACCTGTGTAAGGCTTAGGGCAAGTTCGTCTCAGCGAAACGCGGCAAAAGCGAAGGCGCGCCTAGCCGCGCGCCCGGCCGTCCACCACCTGACCGGCGGCCAGTTTGCATTCCCACTCGTAGCCGGTGCGGACGATGGTGTCCAGCGCGTTGTAGCGTGGCTGCCAGCCGAAGAGTTCGGTGAGTTGCGAGGCGTCGGCGATGAGTTCCGGCGGGTCGCCGGCACGCCGTTCGGCATAGCTGATGTTGAGCGGTTTGCCCGTGACCTGCTCGACGGTATCGAGCACCTCACGCACGCTGAAGCCGCGCCCATAGCCGCAGTTCAAAGTGCGGGACTCGCCGCCGGCGTCCAGATAGTCCATGGCCAGACGGTGCGCATCGGCCAAATCGCAGACATGGATGTAGTCGCGCACGCCGGTGCCATCGCGGGTGGGGTAGTCGGTGCCAAACACCGACACGCCGGGCCGCGCGCCGGTCGCCGCCTCACAGGCCACCTTCACCAGCAGCGTGGCACCTTTGGTCGATTGCCCAATCTCGCCCTCCGGGTCGCAGCCCGCCACGTTGAAGTAGCGCAGGATGACGTGGCGCATCTCGCTCGCGGCGCAGGCGTCGCGGAGCATTTGTTCGGCCATCAGTTTGGAACTGCCATAGGGATTGATGGGCGCCTTGGGGCTCGATTCCGCGCAGCGCCCGTCGGCCGGCACCCCGTAGACGGCGGCGGTGGAGGAGAACACAAAATTGCGCACGCCCTCAGTCACCGCGCAGGCCATCAGGGTGGCGGCGTTGCTGGTGTTGTTCTGGTAGTACATGAGCGGTTTGGCGACGGATTCGGGCACGATGGTCCAGGCCGCAAAATGCATCACGGTGTCGATATGGTGCTCGCGCAGCAGGCGCGTGACGAGCGCGGCATCGCCGGTATCGCCCACCACGAGCTCGCCGTAGAGCACGGCGCCCGCATAGCCTTTGGAGAGATTGTCGAGGGTCACAATGTGGTGACCGGCCTGGCCAAGGAGCTTGGCGGTGTGGCTGCCGATGTAGCCGGCGCCACCGGTGATCAGGATGTTGCTCATGGGCGTAGAAATCCGCATTGGTGGAAGGCAATCAAGGTCGCGGCGGATGATTGCACGGAACTGTGCCATAGAAATGATCGATGCCGGATTTCCGCGTATGGTGGCCGGGGTCCCGGACACACAGCAATGGAGGACAGCAATGCGGCGACAGATTCTGATGGTAGCCAGTCTGGTGGGGATTCTCGCGGTGACCCCGGGCGCGCAGGCCAACGACTATCCCACCCTTGACCGGGTGGACAGCGTTTTGACCTGCATGAAAGAAAACGGCGGCCAGACGATCGACAACCTGCAGCGCTGCAGCTGCCAGATCGACATCATTGCCCAGACCGTTAATTTCGACGAATACACCGAAGCCCGCACCTACGAGGTGTACAAGCAGATGCCCGGCGAAAAGGGCAGCCTGTTCCGGGAAACGGATCGCGCGAAGGAACTCACCAAACGCATCACCGATGCCCGGGCCGATGCCCGCAAGCGCTGCTTCGTGGGCGCGGTGCGCCAGCTGGAGTTGCCAGCCAAAATTCCGGGTAAAAAAATTGTCGCACCCCAATAACGCCGGCGCGACCGCGGGCCATAAATCCCGCTGAATTGGACTGAAGGGCACTGATCCCGCTGCGGTTGTCGGGGCAGGGTTTTTAACTATAATCAGGCACGCGCTGCGGGCGCCTCTTACCGCGCGGCGCGGGTTCGAAACGTCGGTCCCCAGCCGCGCGCAAGGCCCCGACGATGCGCGATAAAGCGCGGGGCGCGACCCGATGACTTGCCGCCCACCGGGGGTGGAGGCAGGCGGCAGCTTACCCCGTGCCGATGTCGAGTCCGAGTCCTGACGATGGCCGATGGGGAACCTGTGGGACTCCACTCCGGCTGCCGAAGATTTGAATGCTCCGCCCGACGTTGCCGATCTCGGCGTTGGGGGGAGTCTAAAGCCTTAGAGATCACCAAGCGTCAACAGAAAACGAGAAGAAGGAGTAGGTCATGAACTCATCGTTCAAGCGATGGCTCATCGCATTAGCCTCTCTTGCAGCAGTGTTCGCCTCCGGGGCGGCCACAGCCAATGCTGAGGTAGAGAAGCTCATCAAGGATGCCAACTACTGGGCTTACCCAGGCGGCAACTACTGGAACTGGCGCTATTCCGAGTTGAAACAAATCAACGCCACCAACGCCGGCAAAATGCAGGCGGCCTGGACCTTCTCTACGGGTGTGCTGCGTGGACACGAAGGCGGCCCGCTTGTGTTGCCGGCCTCGGCGACCGGTCTGAAGGGTGACACCCTGTTCATTCACGCCGCATTCCCGAACAACGTCTTCGCGATCAATCTGGATACGCTGGAAGTCATGTGGGAATACGTGCCGGTACAGGACTACGACGAAACCGTGCCCGTGATGTGCTGCGACACCGTGAACCGTGGTCTCGGCTACGGCGACGGCAAGATTCTGCTGCAACAGGCGGACACCACGCTGGTGGCGCTGAACGCGAAGGACGGCAAAGTGGTGTGGTCGGTGAAGAACGGCGACCCCAAACTGGGCCAGACCAACACCAACGCGCCGCACGTCATCAAGGACAAAGTGTTCACCGGTGTTTCGGGCGCCGAGTTCGGCGTGCGCTGCTGGATGAATGCCTACGACCTGAAGACCGGCAAACGCGTGTGGCGCGCCTACTCCATGGGCCCGGACGCCGACATGCTCGTCGATCCGGAAAAGACCACCTCGCTCGGTCAGCCGATCGGCAAGGATTCTTCGCTGAAATCCTGGAAAGGCGACCAGTGGAAGATCGGCGGCGGCTCAACCTGGGGCTGGTGGCCATACGACAAAGAACAAAACCTGATGTTCTACGGCACCGGCAATCCGTCCACCTGGAACCCGGTGGTGCGTCCGGGCGACAACAAGTGGTCGATGTCGATCTTCGCCCGCGATGTCGATACCGGCATGGCCAAGTGGGTCTATCAGATGACCCCGCATGATGAATGGGACTACGACGGCATCAACGAAATGATCCTCGCCGACATGAAAGTGAAAGGTAAGGATCGCAAGGCGCTGGTGCATTTCGACCGCAACGGGTTTGGCTACACGATGGACCGCGTGACCGGCGAACTGCTGGTCGCCGAGAAGTTTGACCCGGCGGTCAACTGGGCCACGCACGTCGATATGAAGACGGGCCGTCCGCAAGTGGTGGCGAAGTACAGCCCGCATGGCAACGGCGAAGACGTCCAGACCACCAACATCTGCCCGGCCGCGCTCGGGACCAAAGACCAGCAGCCTGCGGCCTACAGCCCGAAGACTGGCCTGTTCTATGTGCCGACTAACCATGTCTGCATGAACTACGAGCCGGTGAGCGGTGGCGAATACGTGGCCGGTCAGCCGTATGTGAATGCGGTGCTGGGCATGTTCCCCGCCGGCAAGGTGTCGCCGGGCCCCGAGTTTGGCAACAACGCCGACAACAACAATCTGGGCAACTTCATCGCCTGGGATGCGAGTGAAGGCAAAATCAAATGGTCCATCCCGGAACGCTTCTCCGTTTGGAGCGGCGCACTGGCAACGGCGGGCGACGTGGTGTTCTACGGCACCCTCGAAGGCTACCTGAAGGCCGTGGATGCCAAGAGCGGGAAACTGCTGTGGCAGTTCAAGACCCCCTCGGGCATCATCGGCAACGTCAACACCTGGGGCCACAACGGCAAACAGTACGTGGGCGTTTTGTCCGGTGTGGGTGGCTGGGCCGGGATCGGCATGGCGGCCGGCCTGATGCAGGATTCTGACGGCCTCGGCGCCGTTGGCGCCTACAAAGGTCTCGGCAGCTTTACCCGCTTGGGCGGCGTGCTGAGCGTGTTCAGCCTGCCGTAAACTCGCCATCATCGTCTGCTTCGCAGTGTAAGCACTGCGCGAACCCGGCCTTCCGCAAGGGGGCCGGGTTTTCTTTATTCGGGACTCAGGCCGAGGTGGGGGAACCTTTACTCCGGTGCCCTGCCGAACAGCCCGTGCGTTGGCATTGACCCGCGTTCGCACGGCCAAGGCCGGCGGCGCCGCGCACGCGCTGGATCTATCAGTTGTTGTTAATTTTCTTTGGAGAGTGCAGGTATGAGGTCAAAGCTTTTGTGGTCTGCGGTGTTGTTTGGCGTGGTCGGCAGCGCGAATGTCATGGCTGACGAACATGTGGTGAAAGCCGTGATCACCAACTGGGAACCCATGGTGCTTTATGCCAAGCCGGGCGACACCATTCGCTTCGTCCAGATGGCCGGGCATAACACGGTTTCCATCGACGGCATGCTACCGGCTGGTGCTGCCAAGTGGGAATCAAAAATGGGTGATGAGGGCTACACCCTGAAAGTCGAAAAGGAAGGCGCCTACATCTACAAATGCACCCCCCACATGACGACCGGCATGGTCGCCGCGATCGTGGTGGGCGACGGCGCGCCGTCCAATCTGGCGGCGCTCGATACCGCGCTGAACGATGTGCCGCTAGGCAAGAATATGGTCGCGCGCGTCATCAAGAAAATGAAAGCCGATCTGAAGGCCAAGGGCCGCATCCAGTAAGTCACCATGGCTGTACGGGATGCTGTGACCAGCGTCCCGCGCAGCCGGGGTTAATGAGGTGAGGATCGCCATGACTGTTGCCCCTGTTCAAACTCCTGCGCGCACCCTGATCGCGCTGGCGCTCTTGATGCTTGCGGGAACGGCGGTCGCCGCCCCGGAAGCCGAGGCGCCGGCCCCGTTCAAGGTTTGTGCGCCCCCCTACAACTTACCGATGTCCGAGAAAGACGGTTCCGGCTACGAGAACCGAATCGCCGAACTCTTTGCCGGCCAGTTGGGCCAAAAGGCGGCCTACACCTGGTTTCCGCAGCGTCTGGGCTTTGTGCGCGCCACGCTCAAGAACAACGAGACCGAAGACGGCGAATACAAATGCGACGTGGTGATGGGGGTTGTCGAGAACTTCGAACTCGCGGCAACGACCCGGCCTTATCTGCATTCCACCTGGGCGATGGTGTTTGCCAAAGGGCAAGGCCTCGACTGGATCAAAACCCAGGACGACCTCAAGAACCTCTCCGATGCGCACAAGGCCGTGCTCAAAATCGGAATCTGGGACCAGGGCCCGACGACCGAGTGGGTGTCCAGATTAGGCCTCATCGAACAGGCCGAGGCCTATCCGATGATGTCCGGCGACCCCAAACAAAACCCGGCGCACATCGTCGAGACCGAACTCATGAAGGGCAACATCAACCTCACTTTCCTGTGGGGCCCGATGGCCGGCTATGTCCAGCAGAAATTGAAAAACGCCGGGCTGGTGGTCATCCCGCTGAATAACGAACCGGGGCTCAAGTTTGACTACCAGATCGCGATGGCGGTGCGCCACGGAGACGAGGCGCGGCGCCAGCAGATCGATCAGCTGATCAAGAAAAACCAGCCGAAGATCGACCAGATTCTGGCCGAGTACGGCGTGCCGATGCTGCCCTTGGAGAAGAAGCGCGGGGGCGATGATGATTAAGCCGCGCCTGTTCGCGCTGCTGGTGCTGGCCTTGGGTGCGCTGAGCAGCGCGGCAGAACCCGCGGCGCCGGATGCTACCGAAACGCCGTTTTCCACCGCCGAAAAAATGCTGTGGCTGGGCAACCAGCTGCAAGCCATCAAGCAGCCCATGGTGCTCAACTACGACTTTGAGCGCACCGGTACCTATGAGCATGGGTTTACCGACACGGTCGAGCTCACCATTACGAGGATCAAGCCGAACGGCTTGAAAGACGGCGCCATCCGCTTTTTTACCGGCGAGCGACATTTCCCCGTGCCGCCGGCGGAAAATACCGATGCGAATCCGGTGCTGAAGGTCTACTTTCAGGGCGATGTGTACGAGATGAACCGCCTGACCGATCCGGACGGAAAATCCCGCGAGCGCTGGCGCTACTTCCAGCGTCGAATCAAATTGGCGCTCGCGGAAGCGGCCAGCGTCAAGCCGGTCAGTTTTGATTTTGCGGGCCAGCGCTATGACGGCCAGCAGATTACGTTTCAGCCCTACGCCAAAGATCCCAAGCGCCACGAGTTTGAGCAGTTCGCGGACAAGGCCTACAGCGTGATTGTGGCGGAGCGTTTGCCGGGCTATGTGTACCGCGTGGAAACCGTAGTGCCGGGGGCGAGAGGCGAGCCGCCCTTGGTTCACGAAGTCTTGCAGCTGAAATCAGCGGTGGTCACGCCACGCGAGAAAACCGCCGCCCGCTAGTCGCAGGCAATTCAGGCGGGAATCAGAATCTCGCCCATGCCGCCGTTGGCCGCGTCGCCCACCCAGCGCTGCACTTTGCCCAGCGCAGAAAGGCGTCCCCGCCAGCCGGGTTTGAGACTCGCCACGTAATTGATGAGCAAGGGCAGGAAAGCGAGTTCGAATTCGCCGGCCAGCGTGAAGCCGGCACCGGGCGTGTCGCCTGCTTTGGCGAGCACGATCGAGCCACGGCGCATGCCCGCGCCCAGTCCGGGGCCGCAATGACCGAGCACCACGATGCTGCCGGCCACCATCTGGCTGCCGCAGCCTTCGCCCACATTGCCGCCCACCACGATTAAGCCGCGACGCATACGCTCACCTGCACGGCGTCCCAGATGACGCCCGATGAGAATGCTGCCGTTCTTCATGCCGGTGACGTCGCCCGGCGCCGGACCGCCCGCAAAATCCCCGGCGCTGCCGCTGATTTCAATCAAGCCGCCGCGCATGCCTAGCCCTACGCCATCGCCCGCATTGCCGCTGATGCGAAGGGCGCCGCCACGCATCCGCAGGCCCGCTTCATCGCCGCAGTCGCCGTTCACCTGCAGGAGGCCGCCGGTGAGGCCATAGCCGAGGCGGTGGAGCTGGCGCGTGGCGCGGTCGATGGTCAGTGAATCGTCAGCAGCTTCGCCGCTGACCTCAAACAAATCACCCAGCGCCACGCGCTTGCGACCCTGTTGCAGTTTGATGGCGCGGATTTGCGCCAAGCGTTTACCCGCAAGCGCGGCCGGCGTGAGCACCGACATATCCAGCGCGAAATCTGGCGCATCGACCAGCGTTAGCGTGAGCCCGCTCATTGCAGTATCTGCCGCAGCTTGAAGTGGAAAGGCCCCAGATTGCCGCCGTAGTTGCCGGCGCTGATGGCGACAATGCCGCCTTTGCGGCCACGCGTGCAGGCGGCGCGGATGCCGACGCGCGTGGCTTCGTCGATGGCTTCTGAGGTGAGGCCGTCGATGACGATTTCCAGCACCGCGCCCACGGACTCGGGCAGGGCCGAATCCACCACCCCCTTCAGCGTGGGGCAGTAGCGGTGATTGGTCGATGCCGGCAGGGTTTTATATTTGGAGCCCACCTTGGAGCCGGAGCGCACCACGCCGCCCGGGACGGGCATGATGACTTCGCGCAGCTTGCGCATGGCGGTGATGGCGCGCTCGCTGGCGTCCAGCGCCTGCGCCTGGGTTTCAGCCAGAATCAGAAAGTTGCCGCCACCCACCGCCTTGGTTACGCGGGTGGTTTCCTCACAGACAAATTCGCCGTCCATCACCGGCACGCGCCAATAGCGGTTGGCGCCGAATTTTTTCGCAATCTGATAGCCGTCGCCGAAGTAGCGCAGCGTTTTGCCCAGCGGCAGCGGATCACCCGTTTCGATACCCGCGTAGCAGGCGCTGGTGGGCGAGGTCAGCACGCATTGCCCAACGCGGTGCTGCAATTGTTTGGTGAGTTCCTTGTTGCTCATCGCAAACAGCAGCACCGCCACGCCGGGCCGCCCGTCGGGGGTTTCCGAGCGTTTGAGCTGGCGCTCGATCGCCGCCTCGCAGCCGCAGGCGATAACGGAGGTGGCGAAGCCGGTGAGCGCGTTCGCCGCGTGGTTGGCCCACACCGCGTTGTGGGCGGTGATGATGAGTCGCGTGGCCTTCATCGGAAAGGCTTCAGCGAAGGTGTCTTCGATAAAAACACCGTTGATTTTCATGCGTCGCGCCGGGTGTGGTGGACGATGAGCTGGCCGCGACCCTCACCGTCGATTTCACCGGCCGCCACCCGCACATTCTGCGGCCGCACGGTCATGAAGCGGCGGTAGTAGTCGTTGATATGGGCTTCGATGCCGCGGTCGTAGTCCGGCTTCACCACGTGCGTGGCGCCGGTGGGCGCGGCTATCAGTTGGCCGTCGCGCACAATCAGTTCGCCCGCCTTGAACACGAAGCGCGGGCGCTGAAACATCCGCTCGCGATCGGGATGGTCTTGGTACACGGCCACATCGCCGCGCGCGCCTACGCCGAGATGCCCCAGCGTGGAGAGTCCCAGACTACGGGCCGGCCCGGCCCGCGTGAGGATGGCGATTTCGTAGAGGCTGTACTCGCGCGTCAGCGAACCGAGGATGCTGGCGGCGGCCGCGTCCGGGTTGATGGTGGCCAGCATGTCGTTACGAAAGCTGCGGTCCATCAACAGGCGAATGAGATGCGGGTAGGAGGTAAACGGTGCGCCGTTGGGGTGATCGGTGGTGAGAAACACCCGCCAGGGGTCGTCGGCCTGCAGGAACAGCTCAAGCCCGATCGCCCACTGCAGGGCGTTCACAAAATTCTTGTCGCGATAGCGGAAGGGCACCACGCCGCAGCCGGCGTCACATTCGATATCCATCAGCACCGTTTTCTTCGGACTGGCAAACGCGCTGCCGGCGTATTGGCGCATGCTGTCGCCGGACTCGGTCACGGTCTGCCCAAACAGCACCTGACCGATATCCATCGAGATGTTCGGATGGCGGTTGAAGGCCTCGGCAATGCGCGCGGCGCCCGAGGAGAACTTGCGATCGCCCTCTGCGCCGTAGGCGTGGAACTGGATGTGGGTCAGATGGGCAGGCAGTCCTTCGAGCGCGGCGATAGTGGCGAGCGTGGTGTCCACATTGCCGGGCACGCCCAGATTGCTGCCATGAATATGCAGCGGATGCGGCAGCCCAAGACCGTGGATGCCTTCGGCCAGCGCGAGCAGGATTTGGCGTGGCGTGAGCCCGTAGGCGGTGTTCTTTTCGTCCAGATCGAGCTTGCGCTGATTGAATTTGAAGGCGTTGATGCCGCCCGGATTCACCACCTTGATGGCCATGGCCTGCGCGGCGTCGAGCGTCCAGGCGATGTAGTCGCGCACGGCGGCCGGGTCCGCGCCGGTGGAGAGCATACGCAACAGCAAATCGTCGTTGCCGAGCAGCACGTAGGCGCCCTTGTCGACGATCGGCGTGTCGCCCATTTCCAGATGCGCCTGCCGCGCGTTGGCCAACAGCATCGCGGGCTCAAAGCAGGCGGTGTAACCCATCTCCGCGTAGCGATAACCCACCGTGAAGGTCGACGGCGCGGCGTGGCCGCAGCCCATCCGTGGATGAACGCCGCGTGCCACCAAATCGCGCTGATGGTCTTCCGGCAACAGCATCCGCGCCAAATTCACTTTGCCGCCGCCGATGTGGGTGTGGATGTCGACCCCGCCGGCCATCACCACGCAGCCTTGCAGGTCGTGGGTCTCGCCAATCTCGCCCTGGTCGAGGGGGGCCGGCACGATGCCATCGGACCCCAGATAAATCGTGCGAATCTCGCCGTCGACGCCGTTGGTCGGGTCGTAGACGCGGCCGCCGTGGAGTGCGATGAGTTTGGCCATGGGTTTAATCCAGCGTCGCGGCCAGTGCGGCCAGCATCTGGGCGGTAGACAAGGCGCCGGTGTCGCGCAGTTTCTGCAAGGGCAGGGAAACCACGCTGTCGGTGCGCATTAACTGGCCCGTGTGATCGATGCCCGGCGTGCCGACCGGCAGGTACACGCTGCCGGGGCGGGAGAGCGCGCTGGCCGCGTTGCCGATGACGATGCAGGGCAGGGTGTTGGCCGGCGGTACTTGCGCGCTGAAGGTGCTGATCCAGAGCAGGGCGTCGACCGAATCTTCCGCCAGCAAACGCGCGGTCTGGTAGCGCAGCGGGTCGTAATCAAGGGTCTCGCCGGCATAGGAGAACTGCAGCGGATAGCCCGTGGTCCAGGCGGCGGTGGCGAGCGCGGTTTGCCCGCCTTCATTACCGCCGAGCGCGAGGCCGGCGGCGCGCGTGTGCTGGTTGAGTTCGGCAATCAGTTCGCCCGCGCTGCCGATGAGGTGTTCGGCGTGGGCGGGAGGCAGTTGGCCCGGCGCCCACACGAACACCGCGTAGGCGGCCGATTTGAGCGCGTGCGCCAGCGGGGCGAGGGCCTTGGCGCTGCGGCCGGTGAGGCCATGCTGGCGACCCCGCAGCAGCGCGCGCAAACCGCCAAGGAAGTTCGGGAGTTCGTCCGCCGTGCACACGATTGGCTGGCAGTTAAGCCCGGCCTGACGCGGCCGTTGGGCGCGTGGCCCGAGATGAAAAATCTGGCGCGCGGCGAGCCGTTCGGGCGACAGGCTTTCAGCCGGCGTGAGACAGATTTCGGCGAAGCGATGAAAGTCCTCGTTGATGTCGGCGCCCAGCAGCACCACGACGTCTGCGCGATTCCGCACTTCGGCCAGCGTGGTCATGGTTTGACCGCGACTTTGCAGCACCCGGATCCCGTGCCCCATCGACGCGCCGTGCAGGTGATCGACGATCGCACCGCAGCGCTCGGCCAGCGCAAGGCTGGCGCGCACGCCGTCGACATCGGTGGCGAGCCCGGAAAACAGCGGCTGACGCGCGTATGTGAGGATGCGCTTGGCGGCGCTAAGCGCCTGCTCCAGCGTGACCGGTTGGCCGTCCACCAGAGGCGATCCGGCGGGCGTGGCGGCGGCGAACGCCTTATGCGCTTTGGGGCAAGCGTTGTGGCTGACGCCTACCTGAGTGCCGCGCGTGACCGTTTCCAGGTCATCGCACAGCAGGCTGCAAAACGGGCAGGTGACCGCGTTGCGGAGAAGTTCGGGCACTGAATTGACGGTATTTTGCTTGGGCACTGCACTGCCAACGGGCTTGGAGGATCCGGTTCGTTGTGTGCTTCGGCCACGCTCGCAACCGCCGTGGGAAGTGGGTGAACGGTAGCACGCGACACTCATCGGCACTACCCGGGAACGCGCCGCAGTTGGCGAATGCGAGCGGCGTCATCGGTTAGTATGCAAGCCCGCCGTAATGCCGAGACTTTCCTGCGTGACCCACGCTATTTATCCTCGTTATCGCGTCATCGCGCCGGCCCGTTTGCATCTTGGCTTTGTGGACCTGCAGGGCGGCATGGGGCGCCGCTTTGGCAGCCTCGGGCTCGCCATCAACGGGCTCGATGCGGTGGTCGAAGCCGGGCTGGCGCCGCAGCCTGCCGCCAGCGGTGAAGGCGCGAGCCGCGTCGCGGCGCTGATCGAAAGTCTCGTCACCGAGGCCGATGCTGAGACCGGCATCGAGCTCACAGTCCACAGCAAGCCGCCCGCCCACGCCGGACTCGGGTCCGGCACCTTGCTTGCCCTGACCGCCGGCACGGCTTGCGCCACCGCGCTCGGCTTGTCGCGCAGCCCACGCGACATCGCGGTGCTAGCCGGGCGCGGCGAGCGGTCGGGAATTGGGATTGCCGCCTTTGAACAGGGCGGATTTCTGCTCGACGGCGGCCGTGGTCCGCATAGTGCGACCCCACCCTTGCTCAGTCGTCTCGCGTTTCCTGCCCACTGGCACTGCGTGCTGATTTTCGATGAGCGCTATCAGGGTTTGAGCGGTCTGGCCGAGCGAAACGCGTTCACCACTTTGCCGGCGATGACCGATCTGCACGCCGGCGAACTCTCGCGACGAGTGCTGAGCGGTCTCTTGCCCGCGGTGGCAGACGCCGATTTTGCGGGCTTTGGCGAGCACCTGGGGCGCATTCAACAACTCGTCGGCGATTACTTTGCGCCGGCCCAGGGCGGGCGCTTTACCAGTCCGGAAGTGGGGCGCGTGCTGGAATCTCTCGCGCACACCTTCGGCCTGCCGGGGATCGGTCAGAGTTCCTGGGGGCCCACCGGGTTTATCTTCACGCCCGACGCGGTAACGACCGAGGCGGTCATGCAGGCCTGCCAGCCGCGTCTCGGTCCGGGCTTGCGCTGTCTCGCGGTGACCGCGGCCGCGTTTGGGGCGCGCATTGAGGAAGTTGCCTGAGCGCGTCAGGCCTCTAGCGGCAAGCCGCCACCAAAAAGCGAGAAATCTGATGAAAGATCCCTACCTGCTGCACGTCTTCAGTCCTACCCGCTACGTGAGCCCTTTCGACATCAACATGGCCTACGAGGCGCATTACGATGCGGTGATCCCCTACTGCAACGTCACCCTTGACGAAATCCATCCGCTGACCCAGGACACGATTTTTTCGCGCAGCCCGGTCGGCGTGAAACGCACCGGGATTTTTATCGGTGGCCGCGATTTTCATCTCGCCATCGACATGCTGAACGCCGCGCGCGCCGCGATGGTGCCGCCGTTTGCGGTGTCGGTGCTGGCCGATCCCAGCGGCGCTATTACCACCGCGGCGGCGATGGTGGCGCTGGCGGAGCACTGGCTGAAAACCATCGACGGCCGCGATCTCGCGGGCCGACGGGTTCATGTGCTGGGCGGCACCGGGCCGGTGGGGAATTGCGTAGGCTTGCTGGCGGCCCTGTGTGGCGCGGAGGTCTATCTGGTGAGCAAACGCGGTGAGCGCGAGGCCCAGGCCAGCGCCGACATCTGCAACGCGCGCTATGGCGTGAACTTGCGGGGCGCGGCGGGCGGCGAGCCCGGCGAGATCGCGGCCATCCTCAACACCAGCGAGGTGCTGTTCAACGCGGCCAAGGCCGGCGTGCGGCTGGTCGAGCTAGCGATGCTGGCGGGCGCGCAGCGCTTGTTGGTGGCAGCAGATGCCAACGCCGTACCGCCCAGCGGCATCGAAGGGATCGGGGCAAAAGATCTGGGGCTGCCGCTCGAGACCGCCGGCGGTGTGGCGCGCGGGCTCGGCGCGCTGGCCATTGGCGATGTGAAATACAAAGTGCATACCGGCTTGCTGGCCGCGATGCACAGCGCCGCTGAGCCGCTCTTTCTGGCGCATGAAGAAGCCTTCGCGCTGGCCCGCCGACTCGTCGGCTAAGACGGTCATCATTCTCGCCCGCGCTGGCCGTCAGCTGGCGGCGGCGGCGCGCGCGGCCGGCTTCGTGCCGCTGGTGGCGGATCTGTTTGGCGATAGCGATACCCGCCACCTCGCCGCGCGCTGGGTCGGTGTTGCGGCGGCTACCGATTTTCATTTTGACGCCGACAGCCTGCAACTGGCCGTCACCGCGCTGCGCGCTGAGGCGCCGCGGGCGCCGCTGGTCTACGGCACGGGCTTCGAGGCGGAAGCGGACTTGCTGGCGACGGTAACGCGAGGGGCTGTGGTGCTCGGCAACGCGGTAGATACCCTGCGCTTCCTCGCGCAGCCGGACCGCCTCGCGGAGCGCCTGCGTCAACTCGATATCCCTACGCCAGCCGTGCGTCTGCAGGCGGTACCTTCGGTCGGGCAGTGGCTGGTCAAAACGCAGGGCGAGGCCGGCGGCTGGCATGTGCGCTGGGGCGTGCCGGGCGAGACCCTGCAGGCGCCGGCTTTCGCACAGGCCTTCATGCCGGGACGTTCGCTGTCGGTGGCGGCGGTGGTAGGGGCGCATGAGGTGGCCGTGTTGGGCTTCTGCGAGCATCTCTTCTGGCCCGGTGCCGACCGGCCCTTCCAGTACGGCGGCGCGGCGGTCGTGCGCGACCTCGGGCCACGGCTGAGAGAGCACCTCACCTATGCGCTCGGCCTGCTGGCACGCTACACCGGCCTGCGCGGCCTGTGCGGCATTGATTTTGTGCTGTCCCCCAGCGGCGAGTGGCAGCTGATCGAAATCAACCCGCGCCCCACCGCTACCTTCGATTTGCTGGCGCGGGCGGGCGATGTGTTTCGCGCCCATCTGGCGGCCTGCCGCGACCAAGCCTTGCCGCCCATTCGCCGGCGCGTGGCCTATGCGGCGCAGGCGGTGGTCTACGCGTCGACTGCCCAAGGGATCCCGAACTCGCTAGACTGGCCGCTCTGGATTTCAGACCGCCCACAGCCCGGTAGCACGGTGCCTGCTGGCGCGCCGGTCTGCACAGTGCGCGCGGAAGGGGCAGATGCAGCCGCTGCGCGCCGCGGTCTTGCCCGACGTTTGGCTGCGCTCCGCAGCTGGCTTGGCATCGAAGACCGCTCACTACCCATTACCCGCACCGCAACCCAGCCAAGGGGGCACGGCCATGAGCCAATCTGAAGTTATTCCGAATGCCAATGTCAGCGAGGCCAGTCAGGCGCTCGTTCAGCAGTTGATCGATCACGCCGACCGTCTCCGCGTGGCGGTTAGCACGTTGCCGAACGGCACCCGCGTGGTGGATGCGGGCATCAACGCGCCGGGCGGTCTGGAAGCGGGGCGTTTGATTGGCGAAATCTGTATGGGCGGCCTTGGCACCGTGAACCTTCGCGCCGGTGTGGCCTTCCCCAAATGGCGCTGGACGGTGGATGTCCACGCGAGCGACCCCGTCACGGCGTGTCTCGGCTCGCAGTATGCGGGCTGGAGCCTGAGCCACGGCGAAGGCAAGGGCGCCTATTTTGCGATGGGCTCCGGCCCGGCGCGCGCGATGGGCAGCAAAGAGCCGCTGTTTGCGGAACTCGGCGCCCGCAATCCGCCGGGGGCGACCTGCATCGTGCTCGAAACCGACAGGCAGCCGCCAATCGAAGTGATCGAGAAAGTCCTTACGCGCTGCCAGATTGAGCCCACGGACCTCACCGTCATTCTCACGCCCACCACCAGCCTCGCCGGCGGCGTGCAGATTGTGGCCCGCGTGCTGGAAGTGGCGCTGCACAAGGTGCACGAACTGCATTTCCCGCTGGCCAATATCGCGGACGGCGCGGGCACCGCCCCCGTGCCGCCGCCGACCGGTAATTTTATGAAGGCCATGGGGCGCACCAACGACGCCATTCTGTTCGGCGGCTTCGTGCATTTGTTCGTGAACGCGACCGACGACGACGCCAGCCAGCTCGCCGCCCAGCTGCCCAGCAGCGCCTCGCGCGATTTCGGCCGGCCGTTTGGCGAGGTCTTCAAGGAATATGGTTACGACTTCTACAAAGTTGATCCCATGCTGTTCTCGCCCGCCGCCTGCGCGGTGACGGCGCTGAAGAGCGGCAAAACCTTCCACGGCGGCGCACTGCGGGAAGACCTGCTCGATTTGTCGTTCGGCGGATGAGCAACCCGGGCGGCAGCGACCGCCGGGTGGTGATTTTCACCGACGATCCCGGCTGGCACGGTCGGGTGCTGGTGAAGGCGCTGGCGGCGCGCGGCTATCACGCGAGCTATGCGTCACTGACCGACTGCGTGCTCGACCTTGCGGGGCCGCAAGCTCGAATCCAGATCCCGGGTTTCGACGCGCTACCTGCCGGCGCTTTCGTTCGTGGGGTGCCGGGCGGCACGCTGGAAGCCGTGATTCTGCGTTTGAACGTCTTGCACGCGCTCGATCTGCTGGGCGTGCCGGTCTACAACAAAGGCCGCGCGATCGAGCGCAGCGTGGATAAATCGCTGACCTCTTTTCTGCTGCTCAAAGCCGGGATCCCCACCCCGCCCACCTGGGTGCTGGAAGCGCGTGAGGCGGCGCGTGAGGTGGTGCGCACTGAACTCGCGAGCGGGGCCGAACTGGTGCTCAAACCGCTGTTCGGCTCACAGGGTGAAGGCTTGCAGCGGGTGCAGACGCTGGCCGATTTCGAGTCCGCCATGCCGGTGAACGGGGTGTATTACCTGCAGCGGTTTATCGCCCCGGCGGCTTTGCCGTATCGGGATTATCGGGTGCTGGTGGTAAAGGGCCGGGCGTGCTTTGCGATGAGCCGCAGCAGCGCGCACTGGGTCACCAATCGCGCCCAGGGCGGGGTGTGTGCACCGGAGGCATTAACGCCTGAAATGCGGGCCTTGAGCGAAGCCGCGGCGCGGGCGCTCGAAATCGATTACGCGGGCGTTGACCTCTTGCAGGACGCCGAGGGCCGGTGGTGGGTCGGCGAAGTCAACGGTGTGCCGGCCTGGTGGGGGCTGCAGCAAGCCTGTGGGCCGGCGGTGACGGACGCAATCGTCGAGGGTTTCTGTGCCCTGCTCGACGGCGCGCGCGGGTGAGCGGGTTCGCGCTCCCGGCGGCGGCGGTGATGCAGGCCTATCGCGACGCCTGTCGCTTCGATGTCATTGCCTTCAAGCCCGGCAACGTGAGCATCGAATCTGCAGGGCATGGCATGGAGGCGCGGGACTTCTTACGCAGTGCGGCCGTCTCGGCACCCTGGCTGGGTGGCGAGGGGCTGGGGGTGGGAGAGCGGATTCAGCAGGCGGTCGCCGCCACGCGCGCGGCGGTGGGGTGCAATACTAATCTTGGCATTCTGCTGCTGGCGGCACCGCTCGCGAGTGCGGCGCTGAATCCTTCGCCAGAAGTGGACTTGCAGCGTCGCCTGCGCGACGTATTGGCCAAGCTCAGCGTGGCCGACGCCGTCGGCGCTTTTGCCGGGATACAACTTGCCGCACCGGGCGGACTGGGCGACGCCGCTGTCGCCGACGTTCGCGACACGCCCCGCATCACGCTCTTGCAAGCCATGGCGCTGGCCGCTGACCGGGACGCGATCGCCGCCCAATACGGGAACGACTACGCCGCGGTGTTTGGCATTGGGCTACCGGCGCTGGTGACGGCGCTGGCGAGCGCAGAACACCAGTCTGATGCGGTGCTTGCGGTATATCTCGAGATACTCGCCGCGATGCCGGATACGCACATCGCGCGCAAGCACGGCGAAGTGATTGCCGAAGGGGTACGTCAGCGCGGGCTTGCGGTAGCCTGCCTCCGGAAAGCGTGCGAGAATCCGGGCGCTTATAGCGTGGCGCTGCGAGCTCTCGATAACGAACTCAAGGCTGCAGGTCACAACCCCGGAACGACCGCCGACCTCACCGTCGCCAGTCTTTTCGCATTTGAATTGGCGCAGGCCCTGCGCGAATGTCGACCCCCTCCGGAGTAGGCTGCAGTGTCCCGGCGGCGCGGTGGACGAGCAGGGTGGCTCTCAACACCGGCCGGCGCGAACAGCGCTGGCAAGCAAGTTCCCTCAATACATTCAGGAGATGAATCATGGCCGTTATCGACAGAGTTCTGGTTGGCGAATCCCTCGTGGGCGATGGCAACGAAATCGCGCACATCGACCTCATCATGGGACCCCGTGGCAGCGCCGCCGAAGCGGCGTTCTGCAACTGCGTGACCAACAACAAGGACGGCTTCAGCAGCCTGCTGGCCGTGGTCGCGCCGAACCTGCTCACCAAGCCCAACACCGTGATGTTCAACAAGGTCACCATCAAGGGCTCCAAGCAGGCCGTGCAGATGTTCGGCCCCGCCCAGCGTGCGGTGGCGATGGCCGTTGCTGACTGCGTTGAAGACGGCACCATTCCGGCCGCCGAAGCCGACGACGTCTTCATCTGCGTGGGCGTGTTCATTCACTGGCTCGCCGAAGACGACAAGAAAATCCAGGACTACAACTATCAGGCCGTGAAAGAGTCCATCAAGCGCGCCGTGGCCCGTGAGCCGAAGGCCGCCACCGTTGTCGCCCAGAAGGGTTCCGTCGACCATCCGTTCCAGGCGCACAAATAAGCCAATTCGTTTTCTCGACTTGAACGAACGCTGGCCCCACCGTGAGGTGGGGCTTTTTTTTGCCTGCGATTAGGCTCCGCCGGCAAAGGCTGCAATCTGCCTGAAACCTGATCCCGCTCGCCCAGCGCGACCCACGCTTGTCTCTACAGTCTGGCCATCCGCAACGCCGTGATGACTACCTCTGGAGCCTGCCGTGCTGAAAGTTCATTTGATTGCCGCTGCCCGCCCGAATTTCATGAAAGTGGCGCCGCTTTATCGCGCGCTCAGCAACACCGACTGGGCCGTGCCCCTGATTGTCCATACCGGACAGCACTACGACGCCAATATGTCGGACGCTTTTTTTCGCGATCTGCAAATGCCACAGCCGGCGTTTCATCTGGAAGTGGGCAGTGGTTCCCACGCCGAGCAGCTGGGCGGAGTGATGGTCGCCTACGAGCGAGTGGCGCTCAGCGAGCGGCCCGACTGGATCATCGTGGTGGGCGATGTGAACAGCACCGCCGCCTGCGCGCTGGTGGGCGCCAAACTCGGCATTCCGGTGATTCATCTGGAAGCCGGTTTGCGCAGCGGCGATCGCCGCATGCCGGAGGAGATCAACCGGCTGGTGACGGACGCCATTTGCGAGGTGTACTGGACGCCGTCAACCGATGCCGACGTGCATTTACTGCGCGAAGGGGTGGACGCCGCCAAGATCGATTTTGTCGGCAACATCATGATCGACAGCTACGAAATGATGCGCGAGGCGATTGCGGCAGAGCGCACACGGGAGGCGCTGGGCTTGCTCGATCAACCCTATGCGGTGGTGACGCTGCACCGTCCTTCAAACGTCGATATCGAAGCCGCGCTGCGCCCGCTGGTGACCCAGTTACTGGCCAGTGCGGCGCATCTGAAGCTCGTGTTTGCGGTGCATCCGCGCACGCGGAAGCGGCTGGAAGATCTCGGCCTGTTAGACACGCTCGAGGCGGCACCGGGCATCATGCTGACGGCCCCGCTGGGCTATCTGCAGTTCATGAATCTGGTTTGCGGCGCGGCCGCCGTGGTGACTGATTCCGGTGGCGTGCAGGAAGAAACGACCTATCTGGGCATTCCATGTCTCACCCTGCGTGAAAACACCGAGCGCCCGGTCACGATCTCTCAAGGCACCAACCGGCTCGTGCCCACGCCGGCGCTGGCCGCGCATCTGGCGAGCGTGGTCGATGGGCGCTGGCCCAAAGGCACGCGACCGGCGCTGTGGGACGGCCATGCGGCCGAGCGTTGTGTTGCCTCGCTCCGGCGTCGCGCAGGGCTGGCGCGCACTGCCGGCCACAGACGCGTGGCCTTGGCGTGAAGCCTCCGGGCGCCGGCTTGCGAACTCGCGCGCCCTGTCGCTGATGTCGCAGGATTCGCTCTCGACTCCGTTGCCAAGGCTGGTTAAGTTGCTGACCCGCGCCGCTCGCCAACGCTGGTGGACACGCGCTGATGCCTATCTTCGACGATCACACAATGTTGGGAGCGAAATGATGTCCACTGTCTTGATTACCGGTGCCAACCGCGGCATTGGTCTGGAACTCGTGAAAATTTATGCCGCAGCGGGCGACAAAGTGCTGGCCTGCTGCCGCAATCCGCAGTCGGCCACGGCGCTCGCTGCCGTGAAAGGCGATGTGCGCATGTTGACGCTGGACGTCACGGATGCCGCGGCCGTCGCGCAACTGGCGCAAGACGTGGGGACGCAGACGATCGATCTGCTCATCAACAACGCCGGCGTGCTGGGCCCCGACTATGGTGACCAGACGACCTACAAAATGGACTTTGATAGCTGGGAAGAGACTTTTCGGGTGAACACCATGGGGCCGGTGCGGGTGCTGCAGGCGCTGCTGCCCAATCTGAAGACGAGTGCGGATCCGAAAGTGGTGACCATTACTTCCCAGATGGGCGCCTTGTCTCTCGACATGGTGCTGGGGCTGGCCTACAGCGCGACCAAGGCCGCGCTCAACAAGTTCATGAAACTCGCCGCGCTCGATTTGGTGAAGGACGGCGTGAATCTGTGCGTGATTCATCCCGGCTGGGTGCAAACCGATATGGGCGGCGCGGGCGCCGACATCACGCCGCAAGCCAGCGCGGCCGGGATTGTGGCCACCATCAAGCAGCTTAACGCCAGCACCACGGGCAGCTTCTGGAAGTGGAACGGCGAAGTACACGGCTGGTAAGACTGGCCGGCGCCCTGCGCCTTGCAAGCCCGCAGCCCGCGCGCCCCGGCGCCAGGCTGCGGCTCAGGGCGCGATGGCGCGCAGGTCCTCCGCGGTGATGCCGCCGTCATGCAGGGCGCTCGCCAACAGCACGTGATTCACCCCCAGGTTTTTCAAGGCCAGCAAATCGGCCAGATGGCGCGTGCCCCCGGCGGCCACCAGCGCGGTGTGCGGCGAGCGCTGTTTTAATTGCGCCAGCAGCGAGAAGTCCGGGCCTTCGTTGGCGCCGACGCGGGACAGCGTCATGGCAATAAGCTCAGGGGGCCACAGCGTGGGCGCGGTCCAGAGTTCGGCGGGGCCAAGTGGCTGCCCCGCGCGCGAGTCCAGCGAGAGGATAAATCGTCGCTCGCACCTGGCGAGGTCCGCGTAGGCCGCGAAAGAGGGGAGGGATTCGCTGCCCAGCACCCAGCGAATATTCGGGGCCGATGCGTAGTGCGCAAAAGCCTCAACGCTCGTGATCCCCGCATCTACCCACCACTCGCAGTCCGGGTAGGCGGCGGCCAGTGTGTGCACCATCGGCGCATTTGAGCCTTGGTTCTGAATGGCGTCGAGATCTGCGATATAGAACCTGCGGCTACCGAATTGCGTGTAGAACGCCGCCGCAACCGCGAGCGGCAGGCTAGACTCCACTAACGGTGAGACCAGCGGGCGATAGGCGGCGCGGTCGCCGCGCACCGCGCGCACCACCACGCCGGCCAGAAGATCGAGTACGGGGATGCAATGCATCGAATTTTCCAGTTAAAGCGAACGGCCCATTGTAGGAAGGCGTCCGCGCGACTGTCATGGCGCAGCGTGCGGTCTTGATGTCGGCCGCGCTCATCGGGTGGGACGTGGGCGGCGCGCATCTCAAAGCCGCGGCAGTGTCGTCGACGGGCGAATTGCTGCGGGTATGGTCGATTCCGTGCCCGCTGTGGCAGGGGCTCGATCAACTGGAATCCGCCGTGAGCCAGATCGAGGCGGAGCTTGCGTTGGCGCAGTGTTGCCACGCGCTGACCATGACCGGCGAGATGTGCGACCTCTTCCCAACTCGGGATGTGGGCGTGAGCGGCATTACGCATTGGTTCCAGCGGCGCCTCGGCGGCGCCCCGCTGCGCGTCTACGCCGCCGATGCCGGCTTGTTGTCTTGCGACGCGGTGGACGCGCGTGCGGTGGCGTCCATGAACTGGCACGCAACGGCGAGCGCGGTGGCGCGGGCGTGTCCGGATGCGCTACTCATCGATGTCGGCAGCACGACCACCGATCTCATTCGCCTTCAGGCCGGGGAGATTGTGATGGCGGGGCGCGACGACCGCAGCCGCCTGGCCAGCGATGAGCTGGTGTATCAGGGGGTGGTGAGAACCCCGGTGATGGCGCTGACTCAGCGCGCACCGTATGCCGGCGTCTGGCAAGGCCTGGCGGCAGAGTATTTTGCGACCACGGCGGATGTGCATCGGCTATGCGGCACGCTGCCCGATGAGGTCGATCTGCAGCCCAGCGCCGACGGTCGCGGCAAATCGAGGGCTGAATCCGCCGCGCGGCTGGCGCGGATGGTGGGCGATGATGCCACTACCTCGAATCATGCCGACCTAATCGCGCTCGCTGAACATCTGGCCGGGCTTCAGCGTAGTCATCTCATGGCGTCAGTTGAACGAGTGGAAGCATTGAGACAAGGCACGCGCAGTGTGGTGGTGGGCGCCGGCATCGGCCGTTTTCTCACCCGTCAGATGGCGGCAGAGCAAGGCTTTCCCTACCTCGATTTCGCCGCCGCGCTCGGTCTGCCCGAGGCCCTGCGAGGCGTGGCGAGTGACCACGCGCCGGCAGTGGCGGTGGCCTTGGCGGGACATCAGCACGCATGGGACTGAAGCGCATTCCCCTTGCCTACCGCAAGGACGTCGCCTCGCGACTGGGGCGACTGAAAGACCGCCCGTGGTTCATTTATCTGGACAGCTGCCGCGACGGCTGCGCGGGCGGCCGCTACGACCTCATCGCCTGCGACCCGCTGGCCACCGTGGTGACGCGTGGTGCGATCACCACCACAAGTCAGGGCGCGCGTGAAGCCGCAAGCGAGGGCGACCCCTTCGAAATCCTGCAAGCCGAGCTCGCGCGGCGGTTACCGCCGACCGGTGAGGACGGCATTTTTACCGGTGGCGCGCTGGGCTATTTCGCGTATGACCTAGGGCGGCGCATCGAGCCACTGCCGGCGCGCGCCATCCGCGATCTCGACATGCCCGAGATGGCCATTGGACTCTATGGCTGGGCCATCGTGGTGGACCACGAGTTAGCGCTGGCAGAACTGGTGATTCATCCGGCAGCCAGCTGCGATGAGGCGCTGGTGCGGCGGGCGTGGGAGGCGCAACCGCCCGTCACGCCGGCCGCCTTCGGCAGTGCTTTTGAGGTCACGTCCCAGGCGGGCCCTGAACTCAGTTTTGCGCAGTACGCCGAGTCCTGGCAGCGCATCAAGCGCTACCTGCGCGAGGGCGATGTGTATCAGGTCAATCTCACGCAGCGCTTTTCTGCGAACGTGCGCGGCGATTCCTGGGACGCCTATTTGCGCTTGCGCACGATTAATCCGGCGCCGTATTCCGCCTATCTCGCCTTGCCCGATGGCGAAATCCTGAGCTCGTCGCCGGAGCGCTTCATCGGGGTGGCGGCCAACAGCGTTGAAACGCGACCGATTAAAGGGACGCGGCCGCGCGGCCGCACGCCGGAGGAAGACCGGGCGCTGGCCGCAGAGCTGGCCGTGAGCAGCAAGGACCGGGCGGAAAACGTGATGATTGTTGACCTCCTGCGTAACGATTTGGGCAAGCACAGCGTGATTGGCAGCGTGCAAGTGCCCCAGCTGTTTGCCGTGGAAAGTTTCGCCAAAGTGCATCATCTGGTGAGCACCGTGCGGGCCGAACTCGCCGCTGGCGTGTCGCCCTTAACGGTGTTGCGCGACTGCTTTCCGGGCGGCTCGATCACCGGCGCACCCAAGTTGCGCGCCATGGAAGTCATCGAAGAGCTCGAGCCACAGCGCCGCAGTGTCTATTGCGGGGCCATCGGCTATCTCGCGGCGGACGGACAGATGGATACCAACATCGCGATTCGCACACTTCTGTGTCATGGCGGGCGCATGTATTGCTGGGCCGGCGGCGGCATCGTGATGGATTCGGAACTGGACGCCGAATATGCCGAATCGCTGGCCAAGGCCTCGGCCATGCTTGAGGTCTTTGCCCGCGCGGAACTGGCGCATGTGGGTCATCAAGGTCGGCGGTAGCCTCGCCGGCGGCGCGACGCTGCGCGACTGGCTCGCGTGCCTCGCCGCCGACGAACGGCAGCGCTGGTTGCTGGTGCCGGGTGGCGGGCCCTATGCCGATGTGGTGCGTGAGCAGCAGCGCCGCTGGCACTTTAACGACCGGGATGCTCATGAGATGGCGCTGCAGGCCATGGCGCTTTATGCGCTGCAACTGCACGCGCTGATGCCGGCTTTGCCCGTGCTGGGCTCGCCGCTCGATTTTGCGGCTGGGACGGGGCACGCCATTTGGCAGCCTGAGGCTAGCGCCTGTTCGTTCCTCAACGCACTGCCCGAGAACTGGGGTACTACCTCGGATTCGATTGCGCTGTGTCTCGCGCAGAAGCTAAACGCAGAGGGCCTCGTGTTGCTGAAGTCCTCCCCCGCGCCAGTGGTGCCGGCGTTTGCCACGCGTCTGGCGCTGGCCGCCTATCTTGATTCTTTGTTCCCGCAACTGCTGCGGGTGCAGAGCCTGCCGGTCTACTGCGTTGACGCATCGCAGGGGCCCGAGCTCGTCGGCTGGTCCAGCGAACATGCGGCGCGCGCCGGGGCGCGCGTTTTGCCCGACTGACATCGCGTTCAAGACATCTCGCAAGTGCGCCGATAGACCCGGCATCAGGTAAGCGGCTTGGAGAGATTTTGATGAACGATATGGTGACTCGCCTCAACACCCGACAGCAAATGCTGGGCTTGGTGATTTTTGGACTGGTTTGTCAGGCTGTTTTCCACTTGTTGGGGTTCGTCGTCCCCAAAGGCGCGGAAGGGCTGCTCTACCTCGTGGGCGCCGTCGCGGTGGTCGGGCCCTTGGCCGCCGCCTGGTTGCTGGGCAGTATCGCCGCCGAGCGCACCCGGGTAGTCGTCAATGCCCTGAAGAAAATGGCCGAAGGTGACCTCACCCCCAAATGCCATCTCGAAGGTCGCGATGAGATGTCCTGGATTGCCTGGGAATTCGCCAAGTCCCGCAAGCACGTGATCGAAGTGGTGGATGCCATCGTGGCCAGCTCCGCAACGATTGCTTCGGCAGCGGAAGAACTCTCGGCGGTGACCGCGCACAGCAAGAGCGGCATGGCGCGCCAAAGCACGGAGACTGAACGCGTTGCCGATTCCATTCGGGAAATGACCGATTCGGTAGATACGGTAGCGCAGAAAGCCCAACGCGCTGCCGACGCGGCCAACGACGCTGACAAGGAAGCTCAGCAGGGCTTTCGCGTGGTGCGTTCCACCGGCCGCGCGATCGAAGAACTCGCCGGCGAGGTGATGCAGACCTCTGAAGCCCTGAGCAATCTCAAGGCTGACAGCCTCAATATCGGTCAGGTGCTCGACGTGATTCGTGGCATTGCCGAACAAACCAATCTATTGGCGCTGAATGCGGCGATTGAAGCGGCCCGAGCCGGCGAGCAAGGCCGCGGATTTGCGGTGGTGGCAGATGAGGTGCGCAGCCTCGCCAGCCGGACCCAGCAATCCACCCGCGAAATCCAAACCATGATCGAGCGCCTGCAAAACGGCGCGAATGTGGCAGTGGAAGTCATGCAGTCGGGTTTGGAGAAGGCGCAGGACAGCGTCTCTCAAGCCCAGCAAGCGGGCCATTCAATTGATTCAATCACCTCGATGGTCGACACCATCCGGGAGATGAATGCGCAAATTGCTTCGGCCGCTGAATACCAGCGGCAGAACGCCCAGCACATTGCCACCAGCATCGAAAGCATCCGGATTATCGGCACTGAGGCCACGCAGGGCTCTTTGCATATCGCCCAAGCGAGCCAGAATCTGGCGCAACTGGCGGCCTCGCAGCAGAGCCACGTGGGAAGGTTTCGGTTGAGTTAGTCGCTGGCAGAGGCCCTCGCGTTGCACGAGGGCCGGTAAAGAATAAGAAAGGTCGGCGGCCGTTTTACCGGCCGCCGACCAATGCAACGCAGCTTAGCTCCATGCGTGGAGGTCTGGTCTAATGCCCAATTAGTCCCAGCTAAGTGCGCCGCCTGTCTGATATTCCGTTACCCGGGTCTCAAAGAAGTTTTTCTCTTTCTTGAGGTCGATGAGCTCACTCATCCACGGGAAGGGATTGTTTGCGCCCGGATACTGCTCGGCCAGACCAATCTGGGCGCAGCGCCGGTTCGCGATGTAGTGCAGATACTCTTCGAACATATTCACGTTCAGGCCCAGCACACCGCGCGGCATGGTGTCCTGCGCGTAGCGCAGCTCAAGCTTGATGGCGTCGTCGAGCAATTCGGCGATTTCCCGCTGGAATTGCTCGGTCCACAGCTGTGGGTTTTCCACTTTGATCTGGTTGATGACGTCGATGCCAAAGTTCATGTGCATGGACTCATCGCGCAGGATGTACTGAAACTGTTCGGCCACGCCGGTCATCTTGTTGCGGCGACCCATGGAGAGTACCTGCACGAAACCGACGTAGAAGAAGATGCCTTCAAACACCACGTAGAAAGCGATCAGATCGCGTAGCAAGCGCTGATCCGCGGCCGTCGTGCCGGTGCTGAAGGTGGGGTCGCCCAGACTTTCGGTGAAGCGCAACGCCCAGGAGGCCTTGTCGTGTACCGCCGGGATTTCGCGGTACATGTTGAAGATTTCCGCTTCGTCCAGCCCCAGACTTTCAATGCAGTACTGGTAGGCGTGGGTGTGCAGGGCCTCTTCAAACGCCTGGCGCAACAGGTACTGCCGGCATTCGGGATTGGTGATGTGGCGATAGACCGCCAGCACCAGATTGTTCGCCACCAGCGAATCGGCGGTGGAGAAGAAACCCAGATTGCGCTTGATGATGAGGCGCTCGTCTTCGGTCAGGCCATCGCGGCTTTTCCACAGCGAGACGTCCGCGTTCATGTTGATTTCTTGCGGCATCCAGTGATTGGCGCAGGCGTTCAGATATTTCTGCCAGGCCCATTTATACTTGAATGGCACCAGCTGATTGAGGTCAGCGCGGCAGTTGATCATCTTCTTGTCGTCGACCGCCAGCCGGCGGGCACCGAATTCAAGCTGCTCGAGGCCCGAGGCATGCGCCCCAGCGACAGCAGGCTCCTTGAGCTCGACGATCACGGGGGTCGAGGCTTCATTCCCGATGAGCGTCGGCGCGATGTTTTCTGCCTGTTCCACTTTCTGCAGGAGTTCGTTTACCGGCAGGGCCTGCGTGTAGTTCTTCGGTTCGCGAGGTTTCAGCTGGCCGATCGGGTCATCCCATAACAACATAAATATTCCTTCCGCTTTACGGCGTGAACGCTGGATTTACTGACAGGCTTCGCAATCGGGATCGGTCAGCAGACAGACTTTGGGCGCCTGTTCTGCGGCGAGCGATACCGCGGACGTTGCCCCCTGCTGGACAGCGTTCAACTTGCCGTCTTTCAAGGTGCTCTTCTCGACATGGGTGGCCCCCATGGTGCGCAGGTAGTAAGTGGTTTTAAGCCCTTTAACCCACGCCAGCTTGTAGAGGTTGTCGAGCTTCGCGCCACTCGGCTCGGACATATAAAGGTTCAGTGACTGCGCCTGATCAAGCCACTTCTGGCGTCGCGATCCGGCTTCGACCAACCACCTCGGATCGACTTCGAAGGACGTGGCATACAGCGCCTGAAGATCGCGCGGCACGCGGTCGATTTGGGCGACGCTCCCGTCGTAGTACTTCAGATCGTTGACCATCACTTCATCCCACATGCCGCGGGATTTGAGGTCCTCGACCAGATACATGTTGACCACGGTGAATTCGCCCGAGAGGTTCGATTTCACGTAGAGGTTCTGGTAGGTCGGCTCGATCGATTGGCTGACACCGCAGATATTGGAAATGGTGGCGGTGGGCGCTATGGCCATGCAGTTGGAGTTGCGCATACCGACGGTTCGCACGCGGTCGCGCAGCGCTTCCCAATCGAGGCGCATGCTGCGATCAACGTCGAAGTATCCACCGCGGCTCTCGGCCAGGAGATCCAGCGAATCGATAGGCAGAATGCCGCGACTCCACAGCGAACCCTTGAACGTGGGGTAAGCGCCGCGCTCGGCCGCCAAATCAGTGGAGGCCTTGATGGCGTAGTAGCTCACCAGTTCCATCGAGGAGTCGGCAAATTCCACCGCTTCCATCGAGCTGTAAGGCAGGCGCAGCTGATACAGACAATCGTTGAAGCCCATGATGCCGAGCCCCACCGGCCGATGCCGCAGGTTCGACGCGCGGGCGGTCGGCACGCTGTAGAAGTTGTAGTCGATAACGTTATCCAGCATGCGCATGGCGATGCTGATGGTGTGTTCGAGTTTGACCTTGTCGAGTCCGGTGGCCGTCATGTGCTGGGCCATATTCACCGAGCCCAGATTACACACGGCGATTTCCTGACCGGCGGAGGTGTTCAGCGTAATTTCCGTGCAGAGATTGGAACTGTGCACCACGCCGACGTGCTGCTGCGGGGAGCGCACGTTGCAGGGATCCTTGAACGTGACCCACGGATGGCCGGTTTCATAGAGCATGCCGAGCATCTTGCGCCAGAGATCCTGCGCGCGAAGTTTGCGGTAGTTGCGAATCTCACCGCGTTGGACGCGGTCTTCGTGCACGGCATAACGGCGCGCAAAATCGGCCCCGAAGGCGTCATGCAGATCCGGCACGTCGTCGGGCGAGAACAAGGTCCATTCGCCGTCTTCCACCACGCGCTTCATGAAGAGATCCGGCACCCAGTTGGCGGTGTTCATGTCGTGCGTACGGCGACGGTCATCGCCGGTGTTTTTGCGCAGCTCGACGAACTCTTCGATGTCCATATGCCAGGTTTCGAGATAGGCACACACCGCGCCCTTGCGCTTGCCGCCCTGGTTCACGGCCACCGCCGTATCGTTGGCGACCTTGAGAAAGGGCACGACGCCCTGCGATTTACCGTTGGTGCCTTTGATGTGCGCGCCCATGCCGCGGACCGCGGTCCAGTCGTTGCCCAGACCGCCGGCAAATTTGGACAGCAGCGCGTTGTCCTTCACCGCACCGAAGATGCCATCCAGATCGTCTGGCACGGTGGTGAGGTAGCAGGAGGACAGCTGCGGGCGCAGCGTGCCGGAGTTGAACAGCGTGGGCGTGCTGCTCATGAAATCGAAGGTCGACAACAGGTTGTAGAACTGGATCGCCCAGGTTTCCGGCTCAATTTCATTGATCGCCAACCCCATGGCGACCCGCATGAAAAACGCCTGCGGCAATTCGAAGCGCGTGCCATCGCTTTGCAGGAAGTAGCGGTCGTAGAGCGTTTGCAGGCCGAGGTAGTTGAACTGGAAATCGCGTCCGGCGTTGATGGCCTGCCCCAGGCGCTTCAGATCGAAATTACCCAGACGCGGGTCCATCAGTTCGAGGTCAATGGCGCGCTTGATGTAGCTTTCGAAGTAGAACGGATAGCGCTCCGTCATTTCGTTCTGGGTCGCGTTGTCGGCCTGATTGCTGATGAAAGACAGGGCCTCGTTGCGGAAGGCATCCATCAGCAGGCGGGCGGCCACGAAGCTGTAATTAGGTTCGCGCTCGATGTAAACGCGGGCGCCCATCACCAGTGCTTTGGCCACATCGTCTTCTGCCACGCCGTCAAACAGCGAGCGCATGGTTTCGTCGAGGATGGTGGCCGGATTGGCGTTGGCGATGTCCTGACAGGCTTCGACCACAATTTGTTCCAGCCGATTTTCATCCAGCGGAATCTTGCTGCCGTCGCGGCGGGTCACCATCAGGCTGGGACGGCGAGCTTCTGCGACCTGTTGCTCGGTTTTGCGCGAACGCTCGCGGGCGCGCTCCTCCCGATACAGCACGTAGGCGCGTGCCACTTTGTGCTCACCGCCGCGCATCAGTGCCAGTTCGACCTGGTCCTGAATATCTTCGATGTGAACGGCCCCACTGGCGGGCATGCGGCGAGTAATCGCCCGCACCACGTCGTGCGTGAGGGCATCAACAGTCTCATGAATGCGGGAAGAGGCGGCGGCATTGCCGCCTTCCACGGCCAGAAAGGCCTTGGTAATCGCAATTTTGATCTTGTCCCCATCGAACACGGTGACTTTGCCGTTTCGACGAATGACCTTGAACTCTCCGGGGGCCGTGGCTGCCAGTTCGGCGGCCGACGCAATGTTGTCGTCCGCCGCCCATTGGTTTGGGACGTCGCGACGTGAAAGGGTCGAATTTTCTAGGTCCATGGCGTGTTCTCCGACGCGCAGTCCCGGTGCTTCCGGGTTTTGTGGGTAAGGCTCGAGGTCCTCGGCGCAAATGGCCTGTGGTAAATGCTCGTGAGGGGCTATGACACCACAAGCCAATGTGGTCGCGCAAGCACGGAACCACTATATGCTGTGCATCAGCCTGCGAATCTGGCGGGCAAAAACTGGGTAAAAACTGGGGATAAGTTAACGAAGGCTTGACGGATCAGGGCCTTAGCAAAAATTCGCGGTGATGAGCGCTAGTGGTGGTCGGCGGGGGCGGCCAAACCAGGCCGAATTGGCCTAGACCGCAGGACGGAGATAGACCGGGGCAAGTGTCTCTGGCCGCTGCTGCAGGCCCGCTTTCAAGCCCCGGATCGCCTGCGGAATGAGGTCTTGCGCTTCCGGCCACAGCAGCCTTGACGCTGCGGGTAGACCGGCGCTGGTGCTGGTCTGCTCGGCATAAATCGCCCAACCGCTGCCAACAACATCCCACGCCTGCCCGCCCGGCAGTACGACCGCCGCCGGCGCGCTCACGGTTTCCGGCGCGACCAGTTGGGCCTCGTGATGCAGCGGGTCGATGGCATAGTGAGCCCAATACAATTCGCTGCGTCGCGCATCCTGCATCACCAGCCAATCACGGACCCCGCTGACGCGATAGCCGCCTAGCGCGAGTGCGGCGAGGGTCGAGACCCCGAGCACCGGCAACTCGAAAGCAAAGGCGAGTCCTTGCGCCAACGCCGTTGCGACGCGAACGCCGGTGAACGCGCCCGGCCCCACGCTGACCGCGATGACATCCAGCGCAGGCAGGGCTAAACCCGCCTCCGCACATAACTCGCCCACCATGGGGAGCAGGAGTTCGGTGTGTCGTTGCGGTGCGATCTGAAAGCGCTGCCGCGTTTCACCGTTGATTGAGAGGGCTACCGAGCAGGCGTCCGTGGCGGTTTCCAGCGCCAGAATATTCATGCGGGACACTCGGCCTTTTTGCGCAACGCCTCAGCCGGTCGGTACTGGCTATAATCGCCTGACATGTTCACTCCTGTAGAAGCCTTTATCGGCTGGCGATACACCAGAGCGCGGCGACGGTCGCGCTTTGTCTCGCTGATTTCGGCTATTTCAATCGGTGGTGTGGCGCTCGGTATTGCTTCGCTCATCACCATATTGTCGATCATGAATGGTTTCGAGCGCGAATTGCGGGAGCGGATGCTCGGCATGTCAGCGCATTTGATTATCGATAGCGAGCAGGGATTCCTCCTGGATGACGCGCGACTCGATGCTGCCATAGCGGGCGCGCCGGGGGTCGTGGCCGTGGCCCCGTTCATTACCGCGGAGGCACTGTTGACCCAGGCCGGCGATGTGCAGGGGGTGCGCATTGTGGGCGTCGATCCATCCGCCGAATCTGCAGTGACCGAGGTGCCGCGTCTGATGCGTGAGGGCGAGTTCACCGCGCTTGCCCCGGGGAGCTTCGGCATCGTACTGGGGCGCGGGCTCGCGAATACCTTGCACGTCGAGCTCGGCGCGCGGGTCACCCTGGTGCTACCCGAGCCCATGCGCACTGCGGCGGGTATTCTGCCGCGACTCAAAGCATTCACCGTGGTCGGCATATTTGAAGCCGGGGTTCAGGAGTACGACGAGGCGACCGCCTTTGTGGCGCTGGCCGACGCGGCGCGGGTCTTTCGCACCGGCGGTCGCATGAGCGGCTGGCGGGTGCGGGTGAGCGATCCCTTCGCGGCCCCCACCGTTGCCGGCAGCTTGCAGCCGCTGCTGCCTGCGCTACGGATTCGCGACTGGACCTCCTTGCATACCAATCTGTTCCGGGCGCTGCAGACCGAAAAAATCGTGATGTTCGTGATCATGCTGCTGAGCGTTGCGGTGGCCGCCTTCAATCTGGTCTCGACGCTGGTGATGGTGGTCGGCGAAAAGCAGTCGGAGATTGCGGTGCTGGCGACGCTGGGCATGACGCCCGCGCGGATTCTGCGGATATTCATGACGCAGGGCGCGATCATCGGGCTGGCTGGGGTGAGTGTGGGCTGTGTGCTCGGCGTCGCGCTCGGCCTGCACGTCGAGGAGATCGTCAGCACGATCGAGCGGGTGTTCCAGTTCCACATTCTGTCCCCCGACGTCTACTACATCAGCCGCATCCCGGCTGAACTGGAAACTGCCGACGTGGTGACGGCGGCGCTGGTCGCCACGCTGCTCTGTCTTATTGCCCCTGTTTATCCCGCGTGGCGAGCGAGTCGGATTCGCCCCGCCGAGGCGCTGCGCCATGAGTGAAAAAACTGCCCCCGCCGCCCTGCAGGGCATCGGTTTGGTCAAAACCTATGCCGATGGCGGGCTTGAAGTCCAGGTCTTGAAAGGACTCGATTTCGCCGTCGCCGCCGGCGAGAGCGTCGCGATATTGGGAACATCGGGCTCTGGCAAAAGCACGCTGCTGCATTTGTTGGGCGGCCTTGAACTGCCGAGCGCTGGCCAAGTGCTGCTGGCCGGTGAAGACCTCGCCACCATGAACGAAACGCGGCGCGGTCTGGCCCGCAATCGCTTGCTGGGCTTCGTTTATCAATTCCACCATCTGCTACCGGAATTTTCAGCGCTGGAGAATGTGGCCTTGCCGATGCTGATCGGCGGCGCCAGCGTGGCAGAGGCGACGGTGCGGGCCGAAGCCCTGCTCGCGCGGGTGGGGCTGGCGGCTCGACTTGGCCATCGACCCGCTGAACTGTCGGGCGGCGAACGTCAGCGGGTGGCGATCGCACGGGCGCTGGTGATGCGACCCGCATGCGTGCTGGCCGACGAACCCACCGGGAATCTGGATGCCGCCACCGCGGCGAGCACGCTTGAGGCCATGTTGGCGCTGAAGCGGGAAGAGGGCACCGCGCTGGTGTTGGTCACGCATGATGTAGCCATCGCCCAGCGCATGGACAGAATAGTCCGACTGGTGGATGGCGCCCTCCAGCAGGCTTAAATCGCGGGCTTGCGCTGCGCGGTGCGCGCCCGCCAACGGCGAGCAATATTGAGCCGCCACAGGGCGTCGATGAGGGTATACCCGGTGAGCCCGGCCACGACTCCACAGATCAGCGAGCCCAGACACAGCGGCAGCCAAATCTGCCCCAGCACCACACTCACGCTCTGCCAGTCGGCCGCGAAATGCAGCGTTTCCGCCGGCTGCGCGGCGTCCCCCGTTAGCAGCAGGCCTACACGGTAGGCGAAGTAAAAGAACGGCACCCATGTCACCGGATTGGTAATCCAGAGCGCCCCCACAACCACGGGCAGATTGAGCCGCAGCGCAAACGCGAGCGGAAAAATCAGCAGCATGTGGATGGGGATAGGCACAAACGCCACCAGAAATCCGAAGCCTGCGGCGCGCGCCACGCTCCGCCGCCCGAAATGCCAGAGCGCCGGGTCATTGAGCAGATGTGCAAAGCGTCGCAGCCAGGGGTTGGCCGCCAAGGCATCCCGTTGCGGCAGGCGCGATTGCAAGTAGTGACGAAAATCCATGGTGCTTTGCGAACCGTGCCGTCGATGCACGGCTCCGGCCCGTCCTTTCAGGCGGCGGGTGGTCTTATATGATACGCAGCATCCGCCGGTGGCAGGAATCACCGGCGTTCAATAGAGCAGGGAAGCGCTATGCGGTGGTCTATCCTCGCCTTCTGTGGGGGCGTGCTGGCAGTGCAATGTCTGCGGGAGTTGCCCGGTTTGCCGCTGGTGGGCGGGCTGCTATGCCTGGCCCTGCCGGCGGTGCGCTACCGATGCTGGCCACTCGTGGCGCTTTTACTGGGTCTGGGATGGGCGGTCTGGCGCGCGCACTGTGCGCTGGAGGCTCGGCTACCGGTCGCGCTCGAAGATCAGGCGCTGCAGATTGAAGGGCGCGTGCTCGGTCTGCCGGAGGCCGCACCGCGCCTCACCCGCTTTGCGTTCAAGCCCAGTCAACTGAGCCTCGACGGGCGGCCGCTGGCCTTGCGGCCGCGCCAGCTGTTGCTGGTGTCTTATGACGCTAGCTTCAGCCCGCCCGCGGGCAGTCAGTGTCGGATTTACGTTCGACTCAAGCAGGTGCGTGGCACCCTCAACCCCGGCAGTTTTGACTACGAAACCTGGTTGTTTGCGAACGGCGTGGACGGTCGCGGGCAGGTCATTGCACATCCCGCCAACCGTTGCGAGCGCCCCATCGGGTGGGGACACATCGACAGCTTTCGCGACACTATCAGCACCGCGATTGCGGCTGCGGTGCCCGCGCCCGATGTGGCCGGCATTCTGGCCGCGCTCGCTGTAGGGCAACGCGCCAACATGTCGGATCACCAATGGCAGGTGCTCCGCGATACCGGCACCACGCACATGATTTCGATTTCGGGCCTGCACATCTCGATGGTAGCGCTTGCGCTTTATATGCTCGGGCGACAACTGATCGCTTTTTCGCCCGCACTGAGTCGCCGTCTGCCGGCGCCGCGAGCCGCGCTGGTGCTGGGCTTTGCAGGCTCGCTGCTGTACTCGGTGCTGACCGGTTTCCCGGTGCCCACCCAGCGCTCCGTCGCCATGCTCGCGTTTATGTTCTATCGCCGGTGGCGCGGCTATGCCTTGTTGGACAGCGACGGTCTGCTGCTGGCCTTTGCGCTGGTCCTGCTCTGCGACCCGCTGTCGAGTTTGACGATAAGTTTCTGGCTGACTTTCGGTGCCGTGCTGACGCTCAGCATCGTCGGCCATATTCATCAACGAATGGGCCAATTGCAGCAGTGGGCGGTGATGCACCTCTGGTTGGCGCTGATGCTCGCGCCGCTGTTGTTGCTGGTGGCGCCCGGTGTGGCCTGGATCTCACCGCTGGCGAATGCGCTGGCGGTGCCATTGGTGACCTGGATGGTGGTGCCGCTGGTGCTGCTCGGGATTGCCTTCGCGGTCTTTTCACCGCCACTCGCCGCCGGTTGCTGGCAATGGGCCGGGGTGCTGTGGAGTCGCATATGGCAAGGACTTGAATGGCTGGCGGTGCATGCCGCAGCCTTGCCGCTCGACTACGTGCCGGATGCGCTGACGGTACTGCTGGCGAGTTGCGGTCTGCTGCTTTTTCTTTTGCCACTCGGGCGCGGCCGCTACGGGCTGGCCGCGATCCTGCTGGCCGGGATTGCGTTCCAGTCGCCTTCGCGCCCGGCGGTGGGGGCGCTCAAGGCTACCGTGCTGGACGTTGGGCAAGGGCTCGCCGTGGTGCTGGAGACCCACGCGCACGTGATGCTTTTCGATACCGGCCCCTCGGCCTTCGGCGGCGCCGATGCCGGGGCTAACATCGTGTTGCCGTTTTTGCGCTTGCGCGGTTATCGCCAGCTGGATCGCGTGATGGTGAGCCACGCAGATAACGATCACGCCGGGGGCCTGGGGGCGCTTCAGCGTGGCTTGCAGATCGACCGTTTGAGCCTCAGTCCGCTGCAGGCCTGGCCAACGATGGTAGAGCGCTGCGCGGCGGGGCAGCGCTGGCGCTGGGACGAGGTCCAGTTTGAGGTGCTGCATCCAGCGCCGGGCGCCACTGAGGGCCTTGAGAACAACGCCTCATGCGTGCTCCGTGTCAGCGCTGGCGGCCATACCTTGCTATTAACCGGCGATATCGAAGCGCCGGCTGAAGCGGCGCTGGTGGCGCAGGGTGCGGCGCTGGCCGCCGAGGTTTTGCTGGTCCCGCATCACGGCAGCGCCACCTCATCCTCTGGCCCCTTTCTCGATAAGGTCTCGCCGCGCGTGGCCGTGTTGTCCGTGGGCTACCGCAACCGCTTCGGTTTGCCGTCTGCCGCCGTGCTGGCGCGCTATGCCGCGCGCGGCATCCCCGTGCTGGATACCCGCCATGCCGGCGCCATCACGCTGGACATGGATGATGCCGGGATTCAGTTCACCCAATTTCGTCCGCAGACCGCGCGCTACTGGCACGCGCCATGACTGCGCTGCGGCTTCCCTGCACAGAGTCGCTTTGGTAACTTCCCTGCACCTGCGGCGACCTCCACGCGCCGCCTAAACTGGAGCGCAAAGTCGCGTGTTTGAAATTATCAAAGCGGGCGGCTGGGTCATGTGGCCCATCTTGCTGGCATCCGTGATGGCGATGGCCATCATTATCGAGCGGTTCTGGTCCCTGCAGCGCCGACGCGTGCTGCCCGACAATCTGGTGGCCGACCTCTGGCAGTCGCTGCGCAAGGGCACGTTCAACGACAAGCAACTGGAAGCCGTGCGTAAGGGTTCACCGCTGGGACGCGTGCTCGCGGCGGGGCTGATTAATCGCCACCACGATCGGCACGTCATAAAAGAAAGCATTGAAGAGGCGGGGCGCCTGACGGTTTTTGAACTGGAACGCTACCTCAACACCCTCGGCACCATCGCTGCCATTTCCCCTCTGATGGGCCTGCTGGGCACGGTGTTCGGCATGATCCAGATGTTCGGCGCGCTGAAGGCCAGCGGCGTTGGGGATCCTGCGCAGCTCGCGGGCGGTATCGGTCAGGCCTTGATCAGCACTGCCGCGGGGCTGACGGTCGCCATTCCTGCGCTCTACTTCCATCGTCACCTGCGAGGCCATGTCGAAGGACTGGTGATTGCCATGGAGCAGGAATCCCTGAAGTTGGTGGAAGTGCTGCACGGTGAGCGGGAAGCAGGCACGCCGGCACGCAAATGAAATTCAGCTCAAGAAAAACCGAAGAGATCGATATCAACGTCACCTCGCTGATCGACGTGGTGTTGCTGCTGCTTATTTTCTTCATGGTTTCGACCCGCTTCGTCGAACATTCCCAGCTCAAACTGACGTTGCCATCCGCCAGCGCCGGTGCCTCCGGACAGGCCCCGGAAGTGATAGAAGTGGCCATCGACCATCAAGCCCAGTTTTATGTGGGCGGCAAGGCGCTGGTAAACGGCCAAGTGGATACTCTGGTGCAAGCGCTCCGGGAAGCGGCGGGCGGCAACGCACCCACGGTGGTGATCAGCGCCGACCGCGATACCAATTTCCAGCGGATCGTTGATGTCATGGACGCCGCCGGCAAGGCGGGTTTGTCCCATGTTTCTTTCCCGACGAAAGTTCGTGAATCCGAGTGAAAAAGCCCCGGGAGAGAGTGCATGGACGCCGCCGCCAGCGTCGCGAAGGGCGCTGGCTCGACGAGTTCTGGTACGGACGTAATCCGCTTTCCGTTCTGCTGCTGCCTCTCTCGTGGCTGTTCTGGCTCATCCTCAGTCTGCGCCGCAAGGCTTACACCTCTGGGCTGTTAGCCATCTACCATGCGCCGGTCCCGGTGATTGTGGTGGGCAATCCCACCGTCGGTGGCAGTGGCAAGACACCGCTGGTGATTTGGCTGGCAGGCTTTCTGTCGTCACTCGGCCTGCGACCGGGGATCGTGGCTCGTGGGTATGGCGGTCAAGCTGTGAACTGGCCACAGCAGGTCAGGCCGGATAGCGATCCCAATGCTGTCGGCGAGGAAGCGGTGCTGATTGCGCGGCGGACGCGCCGGCCGGTCGCGGTGGCGCCGGACCGCAGCGCCGCCGTGCAGGCCTTGCTCGCCCACACCGACTGCAATGTCGTGATTAGCGACGATGGGCTTCAGCACTACGGGCTGGGGCGTGCGCTTGAGATTGCCGTAATTGACGGGGTTCGGCGTCTGGGTAACCAGCGCCTGTTGCCGGCGGGGCCATTACGAGAACCGCCATCGCGGCTGGCCGAAGTCGACTTCGTAGTGGCCAACGGCAAGGCCGGCCGCAATGAGTTTGCGATGAAATACGTGCCGGTCAGCCCGCGTAATCTCAAGCAGCGCGAGCTGTCGATGCCGTTTGAAGCCTTTCGTGATGCCCAGGTTCACGCCGTGGCGGGCATCGGGAATCCCAAGCGGTTCTTTACGATGCTGAAGGACAAGGGGCTGAAAATCATCCCGCATTCCTTTCCCGATCATCATCGTTTTCGCGCCAGTGATCTTGAATTCGGCGATGAGCGCCCAATCCTGATGACCGAGAAAGACGCCATCAAATGCGAAGCCTTTGCCAGTGAGCGTTGCTGGCTGGTGCCGATTACCGCAGAACTGCCCGAAGCTTTCGCGCAGCGTCTGGAAAACTTGCTGAATGGAGATGTGGATGGATAAGCGATTGCTGGAAATTCTGGTCTGCCCGGTGACCAAGGGGCCTCTGATTTACGACCGCGCAAAGCAGGAGCTGGTGTCGCGCAGCGCGCGTTTGGCCTATCCGATTCGGGATGACATTCCGATCATGCTGGAAGAAGAAGCGCGGGAGTTGTCAGACGACGAAATCGAGCAACTCGCCAAATGACGTTCAAGGTTTACATCCCGGCGCGTCTGGCCTCGACCCGTTTGCCGGGGAAGGCCCTGCTGGAGCTCGACGGGCAGACCATGCTGGAACGCGTGCACGCCAAAGCTCTGCAAAGCGGCGCGCTGGAAGTCGTGATTGCTACGGACGACCGGCGTATCGCTGACATCGCCCGCGGCTTTGGTGCCACGGTTTGCATGACCGCGGTAGAGCATCAGTCCGGCACCGAGCGCATTGCCGAGGCGGTGCAGATGCGGGACGAGACAGACGACACCATCATTGTGAATCTGCAGGGGGACGAGCCGTTTATGTCGGCCGCGGTGGTGCGTCAGGTGGCGCAAGCACTGAATACCGCGCCGGCGCCAGCCATCGCGACGGTCTGCGAGCCGATTGTGAGTGAGGAGGAGTGGCGCAATCCCAATGTGGTGAAAGTGGTGCGTGACGACGCCGGGCGGGCGCTTTATTTCAGCCGCGCGCCGGTGCCGTTTCCGCGGGATGGCGACCATGAATGGCAGACCAGCGGCCCGTTTCGTCGACACATCGGCCTGTACGCCTATCGCGTGGGTTTTCTGAAGCAGTTTGTGCGCTGGTCACCCGCTACGCTCGAACAGCTGGAACGGCTGGAGCAACTGCGGGCGATGGCTCACGGCGCGACGATCGTGGTGCCTGACGCGCTGGAAGCCTGCGGGATGGGGATCGATACGGCGGAGGATTTGGCACGCGCCAGAGCGCTGCTGGCGAGTGCGCGCAACCCCTGACTGACTTTATCTTTCGCGGAAAGTGATGCGGCCCTTGCTCAAATCGTAGGGCGTCAGCTCCACCAGTACCGTGTCACCGGTGAGAATTCTGATGTAGTTCTTGCGCATTTTGCCCGAGATGTGGGCGGTGATGATGTGTCCGTTTTCGAGTTCTACGCGAAACATCGTGTTAGGCAGGGTCTCAACAACTTTGCCCTTTAGCTCAATGTGATCTTCTTTCGCCATGCTTCCTCTGTAACCGTGGGGGAGGGTGCCCCGAACGGGGTGGCCGATTCTGCCCGATCAGGTCCGTCCGGGTAAAGGCGCAGGCGCATCGTCTGGCGTCTCCAGCCGCTGCCAGTGGTTCCCGCGCAGGATTTCGAGCGGGACATATTCGCGTTTGTAGCGCATTTTTCGGCAGTCCTCGATCCAGTAACCCAAATAGAGCCATTGGAGTTGCATCGCGCGGGCGAGCTCTATTTGTTTGAGGATGGCGAGGCGACCGAGGCTTCTGGCCTGTTCGTCCGGGTCGAAGAAGGTGTAAACCGCCGACAGACCGTCCTGCAAATGGTCCACTACGGAGACTGCGAGCAGGCGTTCGCCCTGTCGAAATTCATAAAAAGCGCTGTCGGCCCAGACCGAAGTCAGAAACTCCAGATAGCTGTCGCGGTCCGGGTTCTCCATGCTACCGCCGCTGTGCCGCGCATTCACATAGCGTGAATAGAGCTCGAAATGCTCCTCGTGGTAGCGCGGCGCCTTGGGCACTAGCGAGACATCATGATTCGTGCGGAGCGTTCGCCGTTGCGCGCGGTTGGGGCTGAAGTCCTCAACGGGAATGCGCGCGGGAATGCAGGCGGAACACTGGGGGCATTGCGGTCGGTAGACGTGGTCGCCGCTACGTCGGAAGCCGTGCTGGGATAACACGGTGTAAGTGGCAACGTTGGGTCGGCGTCTGGGATCCACAAAAATCGTCACCGCCTCGCGGTCGGGCAGGTAGCCGCATTTATGCGGTGGGGTGACGAAAAATCCCAGCTGGGACCCAATGGGCGGTTTCATTGAATCGGCATCTCCAGAGGCTCGCGCCACGCCACCGCCGACGGTGATCGGGTGGCAAATTCATCCAGCAGTCGACCAAAACGCTCGCGGCTTACCTGCGTGGCGCCCAGCGAGTTGAGATGGGCGCTCTCCATCTGGCAGTCAAACAACTCGAACCCCCAGATAGCTAGCGTGTGACAGAGTGTAGCAAGCGCGAGCTTGGACGCATCGGTCGCGCGACTGAACATCGACTCGCCGAAAAACACCCGTCCGAGCGCTACGCCGTAGACGCCGCCCACCAGTTCGTTGTGCCGCCAGCACTCAACGGAATGGGCATGACCTTCAGCGTGAAGTTGAGTATAGGCACGGAGCATCGCGGGTGTAATCCAGGTGTCACGCTCGTCAGTCCGTTCGGGACCGCAGGCGCGCATTACGGCCGCAAAATCCTGGTCCAGCGTTACCGCAAACTGCCGTCGCCGGAACGTGCGGGCCAGCGAGCGTGAGATGTGAAACTGGCTCGGAAAAAAAACGGTACGCGGGTCCGGCGCCCACCACAGCAGGGGCTGGCCCGCCGAATACCAGGGAAAGATACCGTGCCTGTAAGCATGCATCAGCGTGGCAGTGTCGAGGTTCCCGCCGGCGGCAAGCAGGCCGTCGGGGTCATTCAGGGCCATCCGGCCTGGGGGCAGCGCGCTGTAGTAGCGCTCGTCCCGGAAACAGAAGAAACGCGCCGAGTCGCTCACCGAGGCTCGGGATCCTGCTCCGAGTTCACGCGGTAGGCGCTGTGCTCCGCAACCTCATCGACGTAACGGTCGATCGCCTTGGTCTCGCGGCGGAGGAAGTCCGCCACCGCCTTGCGGAATCCGACGTCCTGCAGCCAATGCACCGACCAGGTTTTGATGGGGATAAAGCCGCGAGGCACCTTGTGCTCGCCCTGGGCGCCAGCGTCGAAGTGGCGCAGTCCATGGCGGATGGCATAGTCGATGAACTGGTAGTAACAGAGTTCGAAATGGAGGTTCCGGTAATAGCCGCTACACCCCCAATGGCGCCCGTAAAGGGTGTGCGCGCCGCGCAGGGCGAAGGCGCCCGCCACATAGCGCCCCTGATCTTTGGCTAGCAGCAGCACGGGCACTTCCGGCATCGTCTCGCTCAGGTGCCGCAGAAACGGCAGCGTCAGCCGGGGCTCGCCGAACTTGCGCTCGAAGGTGGAGCAGTAGAACTCGTAGAACACCGCCCAGTGGTCTGGCGTGATGGCGGCGCCTTCAAGCAGTTCGATTTCTAGCCCCAGCGCCGCGCAGTCCCGCCGCTCGCGGCGGATTTCCTTGCGGCGCTTGGAGGTCAGGCTGTCCAGAAAGCTCTCGAAGTCGGCGTAATCCTGGTTGTACCAGTGGTACTGGCAGCCCTCCCGGACCAATATCTCCGGGTGCTCCAGAAGGGGCAGGTCCTCATCGCGCGGGAAGAGGCAATGCCAGGAGGAGGCGTCTAGCTGGGTGGTGAGGCTGATCGCCGCTTCCAGCAACTGGCTGCCCAAAGCGTCGTTGCCGGTGTGGTCTGCTCTGAGTAGCAGCCTGGCCCCGGCGACCGGTGTAAACGGCACGGCGGTGACGAGTTTAGGGTAGTAGCGCCCGCCGGCCCGGGTGTAGGCATCGGCCCAGTTCCAGTCAAAGACAAACTCACCGTATGAGTTGTCGCGCGCGTAAAGAGGCAGCGCCGCCACCAGATCACCATCAGCAAAGGCGGCAAGATGCACCGGGTCCCAGCCGTGACCGTCCAGACAGCCGTGCTGCTCCAGACCCGACAGAAATTCGTGGCGGAGGAAGGGATCTGTCCCGTCGCTCAGCGCGTTCCAGTCCGCAGAAGAAACTTCTGAAAGTCGGCGTAAGACCCTGATTTCAGGCATATTGGGCGGCATGACACTCGGCACTTGGCGCCGGCAAGGGCGGGCGGTTTATTTCACAGGGCTCGCGCCCGGCGGCGGCGTAAAGACCGGGAAGGGCGTGACCTTGTCGCCCCGGCTTTCGGAGATTTTGGACGGACCGGACTTCTCCACTTCGTCAATTCGCACGATGGCGTGCATTGGAATATAGGTACGACTCACGCCCTCAAACTCGGACTTCAGGTGCTCCTCGCTGGGATCGACCACCAGCGTGGTGCGTTCGCCGAAGACGATATTCTCGATCTCCACAAAACCCATCAAGCCGCTCTGGCTCACGTTCTGGCAGTAAATCTCGTACACCTTGCCCTGATTATGGAAAGTCACGCGGTAGGTGCGCTGGCGTTTCATGGTTTAGGTCGTCCATCGAGAGGTCGGGGGATACTAGCATCGACGCTGCGGCCGGCGTGAGCAGCTTTGGCCAACAGGATGAATACCCATTCAATCCGAATTCGGATCAAATTCTTACAGGCCGGTGATGGTCTTGATAAGTTAATGTAGGTATCATCAGATTCGCTTTAGATCACACAGACTTAATCGATCATCTGAAGAATCAGGTTTAGCACATGGCACAAGCGATCCGGCGGCCCCAGCGGGTGGCCCCTCCGGTCAATCTTCATCTCGCGCAGCGCCTGCGCGAAGGCCTGCTAATCCTCGGCGGTGGGGTGGGTCTGTTTGTGCTCGTCGCCCTCTGGACCTACCACCCGGACGATCCGGGCTGGTCCCATACCGGCCTTGGCAACAGCGTGATCCGCAATCGCGGCGGGGTCTTCGGGGCCTGGCTCGCCGACATTCTCTTTTATCTTCTCGGGCGGAGTGCCTTCCTCTGCGCACTCGCGATGGCCTATGGCGCGTGGTGGGTATGCCGGCGCCGGGGCAAGCCTGCCAGCCCGGAGCAACTGACTAGCCTTTACGTGCAGGGAATCGGTCTCGCCCTCACGGTCTTCATGGGGTGTGCGCTGTTGTGGTTGCGCTCCCACGGCCAGTTTCCCGACCTCCCGCATCAGGCGGGCGGCATTCTCGGCGACCTGACCGGTCGCGGGCTGATTGCCCTGTTCGGCGAACTGGGCGGCGTGTTGATCATGCTGGCGCTGTTCCTCGTGGGCGTCACCCTGATGACCGAGCTGTCGTGGCTTACCGTGATGGACCACACGGGCTACTGGACGCTGATCGGACTGGCGCAGGCCTCCCGCTATTTCCGGCAGGCACGAGAGCTGCTGGCGCAACGACGTGATCGCCGCGAGCGCACCGCGATTGTCGAGATTGAAACCGAACGCCACGAGCGCCGGACCCCGCCTCGTATCGAGCCTCAGGTTCGCGAGGTGCAGCCGAGCGTGCGGGTGGAGAAAGAAAAGCAGGCGACGCTCTTCAGCGAGGCGCCGGATACCGCATTACCGACCCTGGGCCTGCTGGACGAACCGCGCATCGCAGCGGCCGGCTATTCTGCCGAGGCACTGGAAGCGATGTCCCGTCAGGTGGAACTGAAGCTGCGGGATTTCGGCATCGAGGCCGAGGTGGTCGCGGTATTGCCCGGACCGGTCATTACCCGTTTCGAGTTGCTGCCGGCCCCCGGGGTCAAAGCCAGTCGCATCACCAATCTGGCGAAAGATCTGGCGCGCTCGCTGTCCACCGTCAGTGTCCGCGTGGTGGAAGTTATCCCCGGCAAATCGGTGGTGGGCCTGGAAATCCCGAACGAGCGCCGCGAGGTGGTCAGCCTCTCCGAAATTCTCAAGTCTCGCGAATACGAAGAAAGCACTTCGCCGCTAACGCTGGCGCTTGGCAAGGACATCGCCGGCAAGCCCTCGGTGGTCGATTTGGCCAAGATGCCGCACCTGCTGGTGGCGGGCACCACCGGGTCCGGCAAGTCGGTCGCGCTCAACGCGATGATTCTCAGCCTGCTCTACAAGGCCACCGCGAACGACGTCCGGCTCATCATGATCGACCCTAAAATGCTGGAACTCTCGGTATATGAAGGGATCCCCAGCTTGCTGGCGCCGGTCGTGACCGACATGAAAGAAGCCGCCAACGCGCTGCGCTGGTGTGTGGGGGAAATGGAGCGGCGCTACAAGCTGATGTCGATGCTGGGCGTGCGCAATCTGGCCGGCTACAACCGCAAGGTGCAGGACGCTATCGACGCCGGCCAGCCGCTCTTGGACCCGCTGTTCAAGCGCCGCAACGACAGCGATTCCCCGCAGCCGCTCGCCACCCTGCCGTGCATCGTGGTGGTGGTCGACGAGCTCGCCGACATGATGATGACGGTCGGCAAGAAGGTAGAAGAACTCATCGCCCGTCTGGCGCAAAAGGCCCGCGCCGCCGGTATCCATCTCATTCTGGCCACCCAGCGCCCGTCAGTGGACGTCATTACCGGGTTGATCAAGGCCAATATCCCCACCCGCATGGCGTTTCAGGTGTCTTCACGGGTCGACTCCCGCACCATCCTCGACCAGATTGGCGCCGAGAGTCTGCTTGGCCACGGCGACATGCTTTACCTACCGCCGGGCACGTCTTCCCCGCAGCGCGTGCACGGGGCGTTTGTGTCGGATCAGGAAGTGCACAAGGTGGTGGAAGAACTCCGCGCCCTGGGCGCGCCTGAGTACATCGACGAAATCGTCAACGCGCCGCTTGATGGCATTGAAGAAGGCGCCGGTTTTGACGGCGCTGGCGAGTCTGGCGGCGAGCAGGACGAACTCTACGATCAGGCGGTGCGCATCGTGACCGAGAGCCGCCGGGCTTCCATTTCCGGCGTGCAACGCCGCTTGAAGATTGGCTACAACCGGGCGGCCCGCATCATGGAAGACATGGAGCGCGCCGGGGTGGTGGGCGAACTGCAATCCAACGGCAGCCGCGAAGTGCTGGCGCCGCCGCCGCCGCCCAGAGATTGAGCCCGGTGCGAATCCTCTGTTTGATGTTGGCGCTGTGGGCCCCGCTGGCCGCCACCGCGGGCGACGCAGCCAGCGCCCAGTTACGCCATTTCCTGAGCGACGTGCGCGGCTTCGACGCCACCTTCGAACAACAGCTGTTTGATGAGCGCGGCGCATCGGTCGAAACCGCCAAAGGCAAAGTCTCGATTGCGCGGCCCGGGCGCTTTGACTGGGATTATCAGACCCCCTACCAGCAGCGCATCGTCTCCGATGGCAAAACCCTGTGGATTTACGACGCCGATCTGGCGCAGGTCACGGTAAATCCGGTCACGCCCGGCGCCACCGATTCCCCGGCGCGCTTGCTGGGCGACGACTTCGACCTCGATACCCATTTCACCGTCACCGATCTCCCGCCCGAGCAGGCGGTTAGTTGGCTCGCGCTTGCCCCCAAAACGCCGCGTCAGCAGTTCACCGAAATCAAAATCGGGTTTCAAAAAGGTGAGCTAGTGGTGATGCGGCTGAAAGACAATCTCGGTCAGACCACGGAAATTCGCTTTTCCGCCATCGCCCGCAATCCGGCAGTGTCGCCGGCGCGTTTCAAGTTCGAGCCCCCCGCCGGCGTGGACGTTATCCACGGAACTGGCGGCTGAGCGGCATCGCTCAGGCGTAGCGGCGCGCGCCATGACCGACGTTCGTCCGCTTGCCGATCGCCTGCGCCCGCAGCGCATCGATGAGGTTGTGGGGCAGCCGCAGGTATTGGGTGAGGGCATGCCCTTGCGGCGCGCGCTCGAAGCCGGGCAAATCCATTCGCTGGTGCTATGGGGCCCCCCGGGCACCGGCAAAACCACCATCGCTCAATTGATTGCCAGACGGGTCGACGCCCATTTTGTGTCGGTGTCTGCGGTGCTGAGCGGCGTGAAGGAAATTCGCGCCGCCATTGAAGAGGCGCGCCAGATGGCGGCCCAGGCCGGTCGGCGCACGGTGGTGTTTGTAGACGAAGTGCATCGCTTCAACAAATCCCAGCAGGACGCCTTCCTGCCGCATATTGAAGACGGCACGATTACCTTCGTTGGCGCCACCACCGAGAACCCCGCTTTCGAACTCAATAACGCATTGCTCTCGCGCTTGCGGGTCTACGTGCTCCGCTCGCTGGACAGCGAGGCCATTGTCGAGTTGCTGGCGCGTGCGGTGACCGTGTTGGAGGAAGAGGGCGCTTTGACCATCCTGCCCGAGGCGCTGTTGGCGCTGGCGGTAGCCGCGGACGGCGACGCCCGCCGGGCGCTCAATCTGCTCGAACTCGCAGTGGGGCATGGGGCAGGCGAGCTCATGGACCGTGCCTTTATCGAAGCCTTTGTCGGCGGCGCCGGCATGCGGCGCTTCGACAAGGGTGGGGATGCTTTCTACGACCAGATTTCTGCCTTGCATAAGTCGGTAAGGGGCACCGATCCGGACGGCGCGCTGTATTGGTATGCGCGCATGCTGGACGGCGGCTGCGACCCGCTCTATATCGCGCGGCGTGTGGTGCGGATGGCAACGGAGGACATCGGCATCGCCGACCCCCGGGCCATGCAAATTGCCCTCGACGCCTGGGATACCTTCGAGCGTCTGGGCGCTCCGGAAGGCGAGCTCGCGATCGCGCAGGCGGTGGTTTACTGCGCCGTCGCCGCCAAGAGCAACTCGGTCTACGCCGGTTTGAAGAAGGCGCGTGCCGACATCGAAGCCTCCGGCTCCCTGCCCGTGCCGGACCATCTCCGTAACGCCCCGACGGCGCTCGCCCGTTCAATGGGCCACGGCCGCGAATATCGCTACGACCACGACGAAGCCGGCGGGTTTGCCGGCGGGCAGACCTATCTGCCGCCGGAACTGGCCGGTCGCCGGTATTACGAGCCGGTAGAACGCGGTCTGGAAATCAAAATTGCCGAGAAGCTGCGCTACCTGCGCGGTGGTCGCGGCGCAGACAAAGCCGGTGGGGCTTAGGCCGTGAACAGCATTCCGGCCCTGCTTGCGGTGGCCCTTGGCGGCGCGTCCGGCGCGATTGCCCGGTATCTGGTCATGCTTGCCACGGCCAGCTTCACGCGCGGCGGCCTGCCCTGGGGCGTGCTGATAGCTAACGTCACCGGCTGCTTTGCCGCCGGCATGGTGTTTGTGTTGACCAGCGAGCGGCCGGGGGTTGACCCGCTTTGGCGCTTGCTGCTGGCGGTGGGTTTTCTGGGCGCCTTCACCACTTTTTCGGCGTTCTCGGTGGATACGCTGGCGCTGCTGCAAGCCGGCGAGCTGATCCGCGCGCTGATTAACGTGGCGGCGAACCTGTTGCTGTGTTTGTTGGCCTGTAGCTTGGGCATGCTGCTCGCGCGCACGCTTTGATCGCGACGGGTACTAAAGCGCCGGCGCGGCTCGTTATAATTCTTCACCTCTCAAGCCAACGCGGCCTGTCGCCGCCGAACGGATACCATGCTCGACCCCCAAAGACTGCGCGCCAACCCTGAAGCGGTCGCGCTGGCGCTCGCCGCCCGCGGCTTCCAGCTCGACCTCGAGGCTTATCACTCCTTCGAAACCCGGCGCAAAAAGCTGCAGGTCGAGACTCAAACCCTGCAGGCCGAACGCAACGCCAAGAGCAAATCGATCGGCCAGGCGAAAGCGCGCGGCGAAGACCTCGAGCCCTTGCTGGCCTCCGTCGCGGATTTAGGCGATCGCCTTGGCGAATGCGAGCAGGCGCTGGAAGCGCTCCAGCTTGAGTTTGAGGATTTTTTGGCCCATGTGCCGAATATGCCGCACGAGTCCGTGCCGGCGGGGATGGGCGAAGCAGACAACGTGGAAGTGCGCCGCTGGGGCACGCCGCGCGAATTCCCCTTCACCCCACGCGACCACGTTGATCTGGGCGCCCTCCACGGCGAGATCGACTTCGAAGCCGGCGCGATGCTCGCCGCCAGCCGCTTCTCTGTGATGTCCGGCGCCATTGCCCGCATGCACCGCGCGCTCATTCAGTTCATGCTCGATCTCCACACGACTGAGCACGGCTATCGCGAAGTTTATGTGCCCTATCTGGTGAACGAGCGCGCCATGCGCGGCACCGGCCAGTTGCCTAAATTCCGCGAGGACCTCTTCGAAATCCCCAAACAGGGTTTGTTCCTCATCCCGACTGCCGAAGTGCCGGTGACCAATCTCGTACAGGACCAAATCCTTGACGCAGCCACCATGCCCCGGCGCTATGTTTGCCATACGCCGTGTTTCCGGAGTGAAGCGGGCTCTTACGGTCGCGACACCCGCGGCATGATTCGTCAGCATCAGTTCGAAAAAGTAGAAGTGGTGCAAATTGTGCCGGCGAGCGAATCCTGGGCGGCGCTGGAGCAACTCACGGCGCATGCCGAAACCGTGCTGCAGCGCCTGGGGCTGCCGTATCGCACGATGGCTTTGTGTACGCGCGATATGGGGTTCTCGGCGGCCAAGACCTATGACCTTGAAGTCTGGTTACCCGGCCAGCAGACCTACCGGGAAATTTCCTCCTGCAGCAACTTCGAAGATTTTCAGGCGCGACGCCTCAAGGCGCGCTGGCGTAATCCGGAAACCGGTAAGCCGGAACTCGTGCATACGCTGAACGGCTCGGGCGTCGCGGTGGGCCGGGCCTTGATTGCGGTGCTGGAGAACTATCAGCAGGAGAACGGCGAGATTACCGTGCCGGACGCGCTGGTGCCGTATATGCGGGGTCAGACGGTTTTGACGCCGCCGGCGAATTAGCGCGAGAAGAGCAGGAAGGCGACGAAGCCCATCACCACGAGGATGGGCAGGATGGCGGCCTGCCAGTCGCTGCCAGAGGCTTTCGGGATATTGGCGAAAACGTCCTTGGCGCGGGGGATTAGCAGTACCAGCATCAAGACCAAGCCGCCGGCTGCCGCGATTTTCATCCAGTCCATGGCTGTTCCCCGCCAGACACCGGCGGCGCGGGCGCGCCGCCGGCGTTAGAAGCTTTAGTCGCGGCGCGCGCCGAGCAACTGCAGCAGGCTGATAAAGATATTGAAGATGTTCAGGTACAGACTCACCGTCATCATCACGTAGTTGGTCTCGCCGCCGTTAATCATCCGGCTGGTATCCATCAGGATGAAGCCGCTCATCAGCATCACCACCGCGGCGGGAATCATCAACTGCAAGAGAGGCATCTCGAGGAAGATGTTAAGCAGCGACGCGCCGAGTACCACCAGCATGCCCACAAACAGAAACCCCCCCATAAAGCTGAAATCCCGCTTGGTGCTGAGCGCGTAGGCGGACAGTCCAAGGAAGATAACGCCGGTACCGCCCAGCGCGGTCATCACCAGTTCGGTGCCATTGGGCAGTTTGAGGTAGGTGTTTAGCATCGGGCCGAGGCTCGCGCCCAGCAGACCCGTGATGGCGAAGACCACGCCGATGCCGGCGGCGGAGTTGGCAGTGCGCGGCAGCACCAGCCAGATGAGGCCGAGCGCGGCGAGGCTCATCACCATCGAAGCGCCAGAGCCAATCCCCATGGTCATGGACACCGCACCAGCCACGGCGCTGAACAACAGCGTTAGGGCCAGCAGGGTGTAGGTATTGCGAATCACTTTGTTGCTCGCCAGCGCGGCAGTTTCCTGACGCGGCGAAATGACTGTGCCCGGCATGTGAAGTCTCCTTCCAAGTTTTAGTATTGCGGCAGGGCACTGCAGGCCCTGTCCGTCGTGTAAGTAAAGATAGGGATTCCGGACAGAAGTTCAACGACATTACTCACAGGGTAATGCGGGCCGGTGCCTCAACTCGTCAATCCCATAAAGCGCTTGTCGGCGCCTGCGTTGGGGGGCGATCATCGCCCCGGTTCAAAACTCTATTCCGGAGCCCGGCGCCTTGCGCTTCCTTGTGTCCCAATGAATCTCCTGCGTGCTTATCTTCATCGCCGGCCTCGCCTCGACTTCGTCATCGTGGGCGCAGAAAAAGCCGGGACTACGGCCTTGTTCGCCTATCTGCGAACGGTGCCGGGCTTGCATCTGCCCTTGATTAAAGAACTCAATTTCTTTGACCGCGAACAGCGTTACGGCGACGGCAGCGATTTTTCCTTGCTCCATCGCTGGCTGTTCCTCGCGCCCAGGGCGGCGATTCGCGGCGAGGCCACGCCCACCTATTTGATGAATCCGCACTGCCTGCAGCGGATTTACGACTACAACCCGGATATTAAAATCATCGCCATCCTGCGCTCGCCGGTGCGCCGCGCCCATTCAGCCTGGAACTATCGCCGCGCCCGCTTGCGCGACAGCCGCGATTTCCTCACCGCCGTGCGGGTGGAAGTGGAGTCGGGGGCCGACACTCGCGTCGCGCGGGAAAACAAATACCGCTACGTCGGGGCCGGCTGTTACGCGGCCCAAATCCGGGAGGCGCAGCGCGTGTTCCCGGCCCACAATCTGCTGCTCATAAAGTACGAAGACTTCAATGGCGACCAGCCCGGCCATGTGCGAAACGTCGTGCGCTTTCTGGGCGGACCCGGGGACTTTCATCTGCAACGCGTGCGCCGGGTCAACGTGTGGGGCTATCAGCGGCCGCTGCTGCGCGAGGAATTCGACGCCGTGCTGCCGCACTACCTGCCGGACATCGCGGAAGTCGAACAGCTCACCGGCTGGGATTGCAGCGACTGGCGGCGCTTTGAAGACAACAAACCAACAGCCACCTGAACTATCCCCGATGCGGGCGGGGCATAGTGGCGTAGTCATGGCGAGGGGAGGGATCTCATGATCGACAAACGTTATCGCGGGGTAGCAGACGCGCTCGCCGACTGTCCGGATCTGCGGGACGGGGCGGTGGTGCTGGTCGCCGGGTTTGGCGATGCCGGCGTGCCGGTGGTCCTGTTGGAAGCCATCAGCGACCTCGGTCTGCGCAATCTCACCATCGTTAGCAACAACGCCGGCAGCGGCGAGCAGGGGCTGGCGAAGCTGCTGCGCTCAGGCAGCGTGAGCCGGATTGTGTGCTCCTTCCCGCGCTCCGCCGGCTCGGTGGCGTTTGAAGCGCGCTACGATGCGGGTCGTCTGGACTTGGAAGTGGTGCCGCAGGGCACGCTGGCCGAGCGCATCCGGGCCGGTGGCGCCGGCATTCCGGCGTTTTTTACGCCCACCGCCTACGGCACCGAATTGGCCGCGGGCAAGGAGGTGCGCGAGTTCGAGGGGCGCCATTACGTAATGGAGCGGGCCATTCGCGGCGATGTGGCGCTCATCCATGCCGCGACCGGCGACCGCTGGGGCAATCTCACCTACGCCAAGACCGCGCGCAATTTCAATCCGGTGATGGCCACAGCGGCCAGCACCACCATCGCCGAGGTGCGGCGCTTCGTCGATGAAGTGCCACCCGAGACCGTGGTCACGCCGGGCATTTTCGTCCAACGCATGGTGGAGTTAGGGCTATGAGCGCCGGATTATCGCCAGACGCCATCGCGGCCCGGGCCGCCGAAGACCTGCCCGACGGCGCTTATGTGAACCTTGGCATCGGCATGCCGATGCGGGTGGCCGAACATCTGCCAGCCGGGCGCGAATGCATCATGCATTCTGAGAACGGCTTGCT
>CAMCQE010000011.1 GCA_945876945.1 Klebsiella pneumoniae | reverse complement strand
GCGATAGAGCTCAACCACGCCTGCGGTGCCACCCACGGTATACAAACGCAGCGTCGCGTTCTGAATGCTTGCGCCCGTCGGGATGGCGGTGGTGCCAAAGAGATCGTCAAAGCGGAGCAGGAGTTGCGCCTCACCGTTGCCGCCGTAGGTGGTGGTGCGTTGGTCGACCTGCGCGGTCTTGCCGGTCAGGGCGCTATTGGGGCTGCCTTGGGCAATGCTGAGTGAGGTGGTGCCGGTGTAGGCGCCGAATCCGTCCTGAAAAGTAATCGTGGCGGCGGCCGCGTTGAGAGTCGGAACAACCACGGCGAGCAGGGCAAACAGGCGGCGCATAGCACACTCCAGCAAACTGATTGGGACTTTGATTTTTTTGTGCCCAAACTCCAGAGGTTTCGGACCCAACCCTTCAGCGACGCCGTTCGCAAAAAAAACAGTGTTTGGGGCGAGTATTTGTCGGCTTTGTGAACGGCGTCACGGTTTGCCTCTGGCTTAAGCCGGGCGCGATGCATCGCCCTCCGGAATTGCGGGCGGGTGAGCACGGGCGGGAACCGAACCCTCAGGCGTTTGGCGCCCCAAAGGCCCGGGTGGCGAACGCAGGGTAGATCTCGCTGACGGCGGCCCGCACGGCGCCGCGTAGTGCCATGAGTTCCTCCGGAGCGGGGGCCGGTGTGCTGGGTACACTCGCCGCGGATTCAAATTCAAATCCGGTCGCGGCGCGCACGGCCGCCGCATCGGTGCCGGGATGCGTGCTCACCAAACGGAATTGGCCCTCGCTGAAAGCAAATTCGGCGCGGCCCGTTACCAGATGCTGTGGCCCGCCCGGGCGATACACATTGGGCGGTGAAACCCCTGCCGCGCTGATGAAATCCACCTGCGGCACGAAGATGCGCGGCGTGTGTTCCTGCCGGAAGAGAATGACCTTCGGCACCAGATGATAGAGATAGGCCGAGCCGAAACTGCCCGGAAAACGCCGGTCTGGTTTTTCGTAGTCCCCCACGCCCACCAGATTGATATTCGCCTGGCCGTCGATTTGCGCGCCGCTGAGGAAAAACGCATCAATCCGGCCCTGCGCCGCGCAGTCAAACAGCTCGCGCCCGCCATCGGTGAAACGCAGGTGCTTGCGGCTGCCGAGGATGGTGACTTGCAGGCCGGGTTCCAGCGCTTGCGCGAGCAACGCGGCGCTGGCCGGCAGCGGGGACAGCGCGCCCACCGCCACATGGCGCAGGCCGCGCAGCAGTCGCGCCATCGCGCAGGCCATGAGTTCTTCTTCGGTGTAAGACACGCCGTTCATGCCAGCCACTCATGCAGAAAGTCGTTAAAGCCTTCGACGCTGCGGGCCGCGCTGGCGTAGCGCGCGAGCTGGGCCTCGTCGCTGGGTTCCTCTTCAAAACCAAGCGGCCGCATGCCGCCGGGGGCGCGACAGATGCGCTCGACGTACAGCGCGGGAATGGTGCCGGCGGCGAGCGCCGGATCGTCCAGCAGGGAGCCTTCGTAGATTTCTTCCACCGTCACCAGCGTGGTTTGTGCGGCGTGCGCCATCAGCAGCAGTTCGCGCCGGATGCCCACCCAGACATTGCCTTCGCGGTCGGCCATCCGGGCGTGGAAGAGGGCGACGTTCGGGCGGATCGCCGGGATCAGCACGATGGGGTCGTTTTCGCCGTAGGGGTTATCAATGACGCGCCAGTCGGGCCGCACGCGTAATAGATCCGAGCCCAGAATCCCGCGCAGCGGGATAAACGGGATGCCTTTCTCGGCGGCCTGCAGGCCGGCGTGGATTGCGGGGCAGGTGGCGTCGCGCATGCGCAGTTCTCCTGCCTGCATGGCGGCGGTGAAGCGTGGCGCGAGGCCATGTTCGCCAAGGTTGATGCCGGCCGCCTCCAGTAACTTCACGCAGCCGGCGCCAATCAGGAGGTCAGCCTGCAGGCCGGCCTGCGGCACGGCGATGAGGTGCAAATCGCGCACGCCGCGTTTCAGCAAGGCTTGCGTCGCCGCGAGTGCGACGCCGCTGTAATCGGGCGGGATGGCCAGCGACATGCCGTCGCTGAGCGGGGTGAGCAGGGTAGTGAGATCGGGTACGAGCTGGCTCATAGGCAGGGCTCCGGAAAAGGCATCAGCCGCTACTGTCGCACAACTCAAGTGTCGCCGGCGTTGGCGCATATCGAGTGTTCCGCGAACCGCGTTACCATCAGGCTCCAAGTCCAGTTGAGAGATCGCCGCATGAGCACTAACAACAAAGCCAATCCCGACCAGATTGCCGAGTGGAACGCGCTACTAAAAGAAGCGAGCGAGTTCCCGCTGTTCTCGGCACTGTACGGCCGGCGCTCCCGCCGCTTTGGCTGGGGCATGGAAATCCCGCGCGGGCCGCTGCAGTTCAAGTCCGATAAACCGCCGGCGCCGCTGGACGACTTTGAAACCTCGCTGCTGCTGGCGGCGGGCCTGGGGGTTTCCGGGCTGCATTTCGGGATCCCCTACTCGGATGCCGAGCCGGGCCTGGCTACCTACGCCGCGCGCTACACCGGCCGCACGCTGCCGACCGCCGCCGGCATTGGCAATCCGGAACTGTTCTACATCGACGACAGCGGGACGTACTTCGTGAGCACCCGCGATGCGACTACCGACGGCAACTGGGGACAGGCCGAACTCTCCGACGCCGAGCGCCTCATCGCAGTGGCCAAATCGCATACCCGCAAACTTTCGGACCAGCGCGTGGAGCTGCCCCGCGGCGAGCCGCACTACAGCGCGCATAACGCCTGGAACTCGAATGTGCCGGGCTCAACGGTCTTCATTCCGGTCACCAACGTGGCCGAGCAGCTCATCGGCTTCATGTTTGTGGTGCTGGGCTCGGGCTATACGATTTGGGACGACACCCACGGCCGACCCGCCGGGGATCTGGAGGAATTCTTCGCCGCCGGCGTGTTGAACCCCGAGAAGAAGTACCCACTGTCGTACATGGAGCAGTACATCCTCAGCTGCTGCAGCGTGGAGATGGGCGACATGGGCCATAACATCTCGCTGGCCCTGCAGACCATTGGGCTTGGCGGCTGGTTTTATTCCGGCATCAGCCCGTTCTCGCTGATGGGCGCATTTGCCGGCGCTGGCCTGCCTGGCCTCGGCTTCCGCTTCCAGACCAATCCGAAATGGGGCGTGCCGAATCCGCTGGGGCTGGATGGGGTATTCGAAGGCTGCTGCCCGCCCTATCACGCGGATATGCGGGCGGCGGTGGAGTCCTACGTGCGGATCAAGTTTGGGGTGGGCGGCACCTACGATCCCAAGTCGCCGGGACCGTTTCTCGATAACGAAAAAATCAAATCGAGCGCAGAACCGCCGACGCCGGAACTCCTCGAGGCGGTAATCAAAGTGGCGGAATACATCTACGCCACCTGGGGCAAGTTCCCGGGCACCGTGCCCACGCTGTTCATGCGGTTCTATACCCAGGCGCATCGGCTGGAGACCGACTTCTACGACAGCTTTGAGCGCGAGCCCTATCTCGACACCCACCGGCGGAACGTTGACCGCTGGCTGCAGAAAATCGGCCGCAACTGACGCTGCGATGAGCCTTAACCTCAGCCTGCTGGAGACCTTCCGCAAGGATCTCTACCACTGCTCCGACTGCAACTATTGCGTGGACGCCGTGTGGGCGGAGCGGGGCATGCATCACGTGTGCGCGACTATCACCCATCACTCGCCGGCGATCAGTTATTCCGGCCGCGGATTTGTGTTGGCGGCGCGGGCGCTGCTGGAAGGGCAGGCGCTTAACCCGGAAACCGTGGCCGAGCGGGTGTTCTCCTGTACCGGCTGCGGCAACTGCGAAGCGAGCTGCCCGATTGGACTGCGACCCGCGCAGGTGGGGCAGGCGCTGCGCGAAACGCTGGCCAACGAAGATATCTTGCCGCCGGCCATCGCTGCCCTACGCGGCCGGATGCGCGAGCAGGGCAACGCTTACGGCGCACCACGCCAGAACCGGGCGCGCTGGGCTGAAGGGCTGTCTTTTAGTGCTGCCTTTGATGCCTCCATCCACTACGCGCCGGGCTGCGCCGCCGCCCACGCGAGACCCGCCGACGCCCGCGCCACCGTGCAGCTGCTGCAAGCGGCCGGCGAGCGGGTGTCGTTCGAGCCCGCCAGTGACGCCTGCTGTGGCGCGCCGCTGCGCGAAGCGGGTTTGCTGGCAGATGCCGGGTTTGCGGAGCGGGCACTCGCCGCGCGCGGAGCCGTGCGCGTGCTCACTTCGGGTCTTGAGTGTTTAGCGAGTTGGCAGCGCGCCGGCGTGAATGTGCACAGTTTTGCCGACTGGTTGTGCGAGGCGCTGGCTGAAGGGCGTTTGCGCCTGCAGGCTCGCGCCACGCGGCCGGCGCAGGTGCGGGTGTTTGATAGCTGCGCGAGTCGACGTCCGGGCGGTGCGCCGGATCGCCTGCGGCAAGCGCTGAGTGCGCTCGGTCAGGACGTGGTGAACGGGCCGCAGGACGCGCGCCACGCGGTGTGCTGTGGCGCGGCCGGCAGCCTGGCCGAATTGCATCCTTTGTCAGCCGCTCGCATGGCGGCGGCGCGCAGCGGGCCAGACTCGCTCTGGCCGACGGTAGGCAGCGATCTGCGCTGCCTTGGGCATCTGGCCAATGGCGGGGAGGCCGAGCGTTACTTCGGGCTGGCGGAATTTGTCCTCGCCCACTTCGACGTGGCGGGGCGGACATGAGCGTGCAAAACCTCTTGGGGCCCTTGCGCCGCGCGCTGGACGGCGCGCTGGTGCTGGACGATCCGGTCGACCTGCTCGGCTATCAGCGGGACTGCTCCTCCGTGGCAGCCGGACAGGCTGGCATGGTGGTGCGGCCGCGCGACGCCGACCAGGTCGCAAGCTTGCTGCGCGAGGCGAGCGCCCAGCGGATTCCGGTGTATATGCGCGGCGGCGGCACCATGTACGCCGGCGGGGTGAACCCGTCGGCCGGCGGCATCGTGCTCGATTTGGGTGGCCTCGACCGCATTCTCGAGATTGATCTCGACGCCGGTGTGGTGGTGGTGGAACCCGGCGTGTGCTTCGGCGCCTTGGCCGAGGCGTTGGCGCCGCACGGCATGACCATCGGCATTATTCCTTCGACCTCGCCGGCGGCCACCCTCGGCGGCGCGGCGTCGGCGCATGCGCTGGGCACCGGCTCCGCGCGCTTCCAGAGTTTTGCCGATGAGGTGGTGGGGCTGGAGGTGGTGCTCGCCACCGGTGAGCGTCTGCGCACCGGCAGCGCCGCCGCCCGCGACGGCCGCTTTTTCCATCGCTATGCCTTTGGCCCGGATCTCACCGGGCTCTTTCTCGGCGGCGACGGCACGCTGGGCGTGACCACCGCGATCGCGCTCTGGCTGCATCCGCTGCCGGCGGTGCGGAAGACGGCCTGCTATGGCTTTCCCTCGGTGGGTGCCGCGAGCGCCATGCTGCTCGAACTGCAACGGCGCGAAGGCTTGCGCAACGTGTGGTACGCGAGCGGCTACGAGGCCGGCACGATCAAGGCTCGCGTAGGGGCGGCGCGGCCGGAGCTCGATCCCGCGCTGCTGCCAGCCTTTGGTCTCGGGTTTGATTTTGGCGGCGAGGCGGATGAACTCGAGCGCGACCAGCAGCGCATTCTCGAACTGGCGCGCGCTTACGGCGGCGATGAGTTTCCGCTGCTCGATGAGCTTTACTTCAATCGCCTGCGCGGCGAGCAGATTTACTGGTATTCCTTCGCCGGCTATTTCGCCCGTTCCCGCTGCGGCATCCTCATGGCGTCGTTGCCCACCGCCGGCCTGCCGGCGTTTATCGACGCACTTGGTCAAATTCGCGCGCGCTTTCCGGCGTTCCTGTGGGGCGGCGCGGTGGTGGTGTGTCGGCGCGGCCTGCACGGCGGCGTGATGGGTTTTTACGACGAAGCCAGCGAATGGACCGCGATGCAGGCGGCGATGCCCGAGGTCACCGCCATACTGACCGCCGCCGGCTGCATTCCCTACAAAACCGGCAAGATTTGGGCGAGCGAGGTCGAAAAAATGACGGTCTGGCACCAAACGCTGAACCGGATCAAGACCACGCTCGATCCGTCCAGCGTACTCTCGCCGGGTAATCTCGGCTTGCCGCGAACGCGCCCCTGATAAAGCCTTAAGGACAACTCATGATCATTGCCCACGTCCGTTTTCCCACCAACACCACCGACCGCGCCGCCTTCACCGAGAAACTGCTGGCGACTACTCACAAATACGAAAAGCTCGACGGGCTGATTCGCAAGTACTACCTGATGAGCGAAGACGGCAAGACGGCCGGCGGGGTGTATCTGTGGGAATCCAAAGCCAAAGCCGAAGCCTGGTATACCGCCGAGTGGGTCAAGAACATGACCGCGGCCTGGGGCGAAGCGCCGCTGCTGGAATATCTGGATTGCCCGATTGTGGTGGATGCCGCACGGGTGCATACGGCCTGATGCAGACTTTTGAACTCCACCCGCAGTTGGCTGCCGACACCTTCCCTCTGGGCAAGGTCGGCTCCATCCATGTGTTGCTGCATCGAACGGCGCTCGTGCCCTGGTTCATCCTGGTGCCGGAGACCCGCGCCATCGAACTCCACGATCTGCCACCGCTGCAACGCGCGGAACTGAACGCGCTGGCCGAGCGCCTCGGGCGATTTCTGTGTCAGTCGATGGACTGCGAGAAGCTGAATATCGCGGCGATCGGCAACGTGGTGTCGCAGCTGCATCTGCATGTGATGGGTCGGCGGCGGGAGGATGCGCTATGGCCGCGCGTGGTGTGGGGCAATCTGCCGACCAATGGCGCTTTGCGAACTGCGGAGGACGCCGCGCTGTTGGCGGCCCGCTTGCGTCTGGCGCAATGCCTCTAGGCGCGGCGCCGGTCTGCCCGCCTTAGACGATTAGAAAATCATCCGCGCTCAAGGCCGTCGGGTGGTTGGCGAGGACGGCAAGTTTAAGCGCCGCGCCGCTGCCGCTCCCGTCGGCGTCGTAGAACAACTCACCGGAAGACTGGTTATAGACAATGCGCGTGGTGGCGTTGTTTGCCACGTTGACGAGACCGCTCTGAAAGGCGGTTGCGCTTAATGCGCCGACCGCCAGCGTGCTGAAAATCGCGTGACTGAGTTGCAGCACATCGCCGTCTGGCACGCCGGCGCCTTCGAAATCGGCGAGGGTGTCCCAATCAAGGCTGCCCGGCTTGTGGTCGAAGACAAACACATCGTCGCCCTCGCCGCCGGTCAGGAGGTCACGTCCGAGTCCGCCGGCGAGCGAATCAGCAGCGAGACCGCCGCTCAGCGTATCCGCCCCGGCGCCGCCGCGCAGAGCGTTCGCCAGCTCGTCGCCGGTGAGGGCGTCATTGCCCTTGCCGCCCAGCACGTTCTCGATGTTGCGCAGGGTGTCCTCAGTGCTGCCGCCAACGGTCACCAGGGCATCGCTGGCGCCACTTAAATTCACAACGACTGCGCCCGTCTTTTCGGCATAGCTGGCGGTATCGGACCCCGCGCCGCCGTCCAGCGTGTCCCGGCCGGGGCCACCGGTAAACAGATTGTGATTGGCATCGCCCACAAAAATATCTGCACCGAGACCACCCACCAGATTCTCGATGTTGAGCAGGGTGTCTTCATTGACGCCGCCAACCGTGATGACCGTGGCGCTACTGCCGTTCAGGGTCACGCTGAGCGCCAGCGATTTCTCGACGTAGTTGGCGGTGTCGGTGCCTTCCCCGCCGTTCAGGGTGTCGCTGCCGGCGCGCCCGAAGAGCATATCGTTGCCGTTCAGGCCGCTCAGTCGATTGCTGCCGCTGGTGCCAAATAGGTAGTCATTGCCGGCGGTAGCGCGCGCGCCAATGCCCAGATCAAACGGGTTCTGCGCCACCTTGGTCATGGCGGCGGCGTAATGGGTATTCAGGTGCGCGTAGAGCGGCGCGTTGTCACCGCTCAGCACTTTCCTGGATAGCGCGGTGCCGCTCTGCGCCGGGCCGTTCAAAATCACAGTGGTGCCACGGGCGTAGTAGTTGGCGGTCATGTAGGGGATGGAGGAGGAGTACGAGGTGGCCGGGATCCCCAGCGCGAGGCCGAGAACGGTCGATAGCCTGGAGATGTCGCTGGCAGAGGCCGTTGGGGCGGCCGCCCGCGAGGCGCCGTAAGCGGCGAAGAGATCGTTACCGTCCTTGTAATTAATCAGACGACTGTCGGCGGTCGCGCGCGCTTGCAGATAGCCGGGTGCGCCAATGGTGATGCCGTACAGTGGTGCAATGCCCCGGTAGTTCGCGGCGAACATTTGCGCCATTGAGCCACCGAGGCTCCAGCCCGCCAGCAGCACCAAATCGTAGGTGCCGGCAGCGATCTCCGCGTTGAGCCCGGTGATGAGCGGCGCAAACCACTTGTAGTGGGCGTTGATGTTGCGGAAGTCCTCGATTGCGTCCTTGGCGTCGTTCGTTTCCTGAAAATCGATCAGCAGCGTGCGGTGCCCGTTGTAGGTCGCTTCGGCGACCAGCGCACCCGCATTGGCAGCGACGTAAAGGCCGTTTTTGAGTGTCGCGGAGGTGCTATTCAGGCTGATATCCGCGCCGTTCAGCATGTGCCAGCCCGCCAGGCTGGTCTTCGCATTCGTCGCCGCGATGGCCTTCAACAGGGTCGGGACCAGATTGGCCTGCACGGTCGGAAATTGATGAGCCATGCTGTTCGAACCTCAGGTTGGGAGTCCGCCGCCGGTAAGCTAGCAAACCGTACCCTGATGCGCCATCCGAATGGGGTGTCGCGGCAATCTTGGTGCGGAGCGTTTAATCCGTTTGCGGGATGCGGGTGTTGGAGGCGCTGACCGGGCGGGATAAAGCCTGGCCGAGCGAGAGAGGGTGGCGCAGTGCAGGGAATCCGCAGTCCCGGACGCACCGGGACTGCGGGCCCTCACTCATCAGGCAGCGGCGGGTTTCATCACCGCTTTGATTTCCATGAACTCTTCCATGCCGAGTTCGCCCCATTCGCGGCCGTTACCGGATTGCTTGTAGCCGCCGAACGGTGCCTTGAAATCGAGGCCTGCGCCGTTGACGTGGACATTGCCGGCACGCAGACGACTGACCACGTTTTCCAGACGAACCGGATCGGTGCCAGAGACATAGCCGGACAAGCCGTAGACCGTGTCGTTGGCAATGGCGATGGCTTCTTCGTCGTCGCGGTAAGGCAGGATGGCCAACACGGGGCCAAACACTTCTTCGCGGGCGATGGTCATCTGGTTGTTGACGTTGCCAAAGACGGTCGGCTGCACGAAGTAGCCTGCGGTCAGACCAGCGGGCAGGCCTGGGCCGCCGCATACGAGTTCCGCGCCTTCCTCGATGCCGGCGTTGATCAGATGCTGGATCTTGTCGAACTGCACCTTGCTGACCACCGGGCCCATGGAAGTGGTGTCTGCGCTGGGATCGCCCACCACCACCGTCGCGGCGGCGGCCTTGGCAATCGCCACGGCTTCGGCGTGGCGTGAGGCCGGCACCAGCATGCGGGTCGGCGCGTTGCAGGACTGGCCAGAGTTCTGACAGACATGCATCACACCGCGCGTTACCGCGGCCTCAAAATCAGCGTCGTCCAGAATGATGTTGGCCGATTTCCCGCCCAGTTCCTGAGCGACACGCTTGACGGTGTCGGCGGCGGACTTGGCCACCTGAATGCCGGCACGGGTAGAACCGGTGAAGGACATCATGTCGACGTCGGGGTGGCTGGAGAGCGCATTGCCCACCACCGGGCCGTCGCCGTTGACGAGATTGAACACGCCCTTCGGCACGCCCGCCGCGTGCAGAATTTCGGCGAACAGCGCGGCGTTGAGGGGCGCGACTTCGGAGGGCTTCAAGACCATGGTGCAGCCCGCGGCGAGCGCCGGGATGACCTTGCAGGCGATCTGGTTGATCGGCCAGTTCCACGGGGTAATCAAGCCGCACACGCCGATCGGTTCGCGCCGCAGGATGACGTTGCCCCGGTCTTCAGAGAATTCGTAGTGCTTGAGGATTTCGATCGTGGTGGCGATATGCGCCGGTCCCATCGCCGCCTGCGCGGCCTTGGACAGCGACATCGGCGCGCCCATTTCGGCAGAAATGGTTTCTGCCATTTCGCCGTAGCGCTTCTTGTATTCCGCCAGAATGGCTTCAAGCAGGGCAACGCGTTCTTCGCGGGTTGTTCTCGAGAACGTGGCGAAGGCGGCTTTGGCAGCGGCCACGGCAGCATTGACGTCGTCAGCATCCCCCATCGAGATTTGCCCGATGACCTGTTCGTTGGCGGGGTTGATGACGTCATAGGGGCGCGCGACTTTGGGATCTACCCATTCGCCGTTGATGTAGAACTTGAGGCAGCTTTTCATGCGTTTTCTCTCGTGTAAGGCCAACCGCGTGCAATGCCGGCCGGCAGTAATAGGGATAAAGGGAGGCGGGAAGCTCCCGGGAGGAAATTCCCCGCCGAAAATCTGAATCAGGAATCCCGGTGGCGCGCCTCCGCTGGGCCGGCGCGCGGGGCTCATATTACCTTCAGGCGCATATTTGTCTTGCGCCAAAATAGAGAAAAAACCAATTCAAGGTTTTTTTATATAGGTTTGTTTTTGCCATATGAGGCGGGCGAGTGCGGGGAATCGACGGCGCGCGCAGGAAGAGGGCCGGAATGGCGTCACTTGATGGGCCTGGTGCCCCGCCTGTTGGTCAATGACCCTGATGGCGTAGCGACAAATCTTGCGGATGTGTTCGCGCACCCGGATGTCAGATTCAACGGTGCCGCGTTCCAACAAGCGAGCAGGCGTCGGAGCGATTTCCGCCGGGCCAAGTGCGCGAATTGCCCGCCACCCCAAGCATAGGCCACCGTGCGGTTCGAGCCGACCAAGACATTAGGCGTGGTATTGCGGGAACGAGCCAGGCGCCATCTCTGCCCAGCGCACCCTGACAATCGAAACGGGGGGGCGGGAAGCGTGTCGAGCAGGACGGTCGGTCCGTCCGTCGAGGATCCTGCTGGAGAACGGCTTTCCCTGGAAAGACACCAGCCAGATGCTTGGCGGTCAAAGTTTTCCGGAGCGTTTGTCTGGCCCATTCGAAGCTGAGTTTCAGCAATTTCTTGCAGCGCTTGGCTGCGGTCGAATGTTTCTGGAAAATCAGATTTGTAGCGGGAGCGGGACTCGAACCCGCACACTGTCACCAGCGGTGGATTTTGAGTCCACTGCGTCTACCAATTCCGCCATCCCGCCAAGGGGGCGAATCCTAACACTGGCCACGCGGCGGTGTCTCCCGCACCGCGAACTTTGTGCCCCGATCTCGAGCGACTGCATGACTCTGGACGATTTTCTCTACGACCTGCCCGAAGCCCAGGTGGCGCAACATCCGCCGCAGACCCGTACCGCCTCCCGCCTGCTGACGCTGGAGGGCGCGACCGGTGAATTTGCCGACCGCCAGTTCACCGACTTTCCCTCATTGCTGAAGCCCGGCGATTGCCTGGTGTTTAACGACACCCGCGTGATCCCTGCGCGACTTTTCGGGCAGAAGGACAGCGGCGGTCAGGTGGAGGTGATGGTGGAGCGGCTGCTCGACAGCCGGCGCGCCAAGGTCCAGATCCGCGCCAGCAAAGCTTTGAAGCCCGGGCGGCGGATTGAGTTTGGCGAGGGGCTGGCGCTGTTGGTGCTCGGTCGCGATGAGGCTGGCTTTTACGAAGTCGCGCGCGCCGATGGCGGGGCGCTGGCCGAATTGCTTGAGCAGATCGGCCATATTCCCTTGCCGCCCTACATCACGCGCGCCGATGAAAAAGTCGACGCCGAGCGCTACCAGACGGTGTATGCCCGCCAGCCCGGGGCGGTGGCGGCGCCTACTGCAGGGCTGCACTTTGATGCGGCCATGTTGGCGGACCTGCGGGAAGCGGGCATCGAGCAGACTTTCGTCACCCTGCACGTGGGCGCCGGCACCTTCCAGCCGGTGCGCACCGAACGCATCGAAGACCACCGTATGCACGCGGAATATCTGGAAGTCTCGCCGGCGACCTGCGAACTGATTGCCAGAACCCGTGCGGCCGGCGGTCGGGTGGTGGCGGTAGGAACGACCAGCGTGCGGGCGCTGGAATCCGCCGCCGCGGGCGGCGAGCTAGCGCCCTATCACGGCGACACGCGTTTATTCATCACGCCTGGCAGCCCGTTCAGGGTGGTGGACGCCTTGCTCACCAACTTTCATATGCCGGGTTCCACGCTGTTGATGCTGGTGGCGGCCTTTGCCGGGCATCAGCCGGTGATGAGCGCGTACCGGCACGCGGTGACTGCCGGCTATCGCTTCTTCAGCTATGGCGATGCGATGTGGCTCACGCCCGCGCCCGGGGTGCGTGAGCGCTGAGCGCTGTTACACTGCCGCGCCTTTCATTTCCAGAGCACCGATGCAGTTCACGCTTGAAACTACCGACGGTCTGGCCCGCGCCGGACGCCTGCTGTTCCCCCGGGGCGCGGTCGACACTCCGGCTTTCATGCCGGTCGGCACCTACGGCACGGTGAAGGCGATGACGCCGGAGGAACTGCAGGACATTGGCGCGCAAATCGTGCTGGGCAACACCTATCACCTGATGCTGCGGCCGGGCGAAGAGATCGTCGCCGACCACGGCGGCCTGCACGGTTTTATGCACTGGTCCGGGCCGATTCTCACCGACTCCGGCGGCTTTCAGGTGTTTAGCCTGGGCGATATGCGCTCAATTTCCGAAGAAGGCGTGACCTTCAAATCGCCCATCAACGGCGACAAGATTTTTCTCTCGCCCGAGCGTTCGATGGCCGTGCAGCGAGCGCTGGGCAGCGACATCATCATGGCCTTCGACGAATGCACCCCTTACCCGGCGACGCTGGGTGACGCGCGGGTCTCGATGGAGCTTTCGATGCGCTGGGCCGCGCGGAGCAAAGCGGCCCATGGGGGGCGCGGTGGGGCCTTGTTCGGCATCGTGCAGGGCGGCGTTTACCCGCAATTACGCAGTGAATCGGCCCGCCGTCTGCTGGAGATTGGCTTTGACGGCTACGCCATCGGCGGCCTGTCGGTGGGCGAGCCAAAGCCCGATATGTATGAAATGACTGCCCACTCGGCGGCCTTGCTGCCGCGGGATCAACCGCGCTACCTGATGGGCGTTGGTACCCCGGAGGATCTGCTCGAAGGCGTGCGCCGTGGCATCGACATGTTCGATTGCGTCATGCCCACCCGCAATGCGCGGAACGGGCATTTATTTACTTCGACCGGCACGATCCGCATCCGCAATGCCATGCATCGGGCCTCGAAGGAGCCGCTGGACGCCGCTTGCGAGTGCTATACCTGTCGGCATTACACGCGGGCTTATTTGCATCATCTGGACCGTCAGAACGAAATTCTCGGCGCGCGCCTGAATACCATTCACAATCTGGCGTTCTATTTGCGCCTCATGCGCGAGGCGCGCACGGCCATCCGCGAGGCTCGTTACGAGCGCTTCGTGGCCGACTTCTACGCCGCCAGAACCGGGCGCGACGAGGCTGATTCCTGAATGCCTGCCGCCCGAAGCCCTGTGTCATAATGCCGGCCGAATTTTCGTGAGGAGGGAGCGATGTCTTTTCTAATCAACGATGCCTGGGCTCAGGCGGCACCCGTTACGCCCGAGCAGAGCCTGATGAGCTTCCTGCCCCTCGTGGCGTTGTTCGTGGTGTTCTACTTTTTCCTCATTCGCCCCCAAATGCGGCGCCAGAAAGAGCACCAGCAGCTGGTGCAGGGCGTGAGCAAGGGTGACGAAGTCGTCACCAACGGCGGCTTGCTGGGGCGCGTGACCGAAATTGGCGACACCTTCATTAAGGTGGAAATCGCCAAAAACGTGGAAGTGCGACTGCAGCGTCAGGCTGTGAGCGCCATCATGCCCAAGGGAACCATTAAGGAAATTTGATCCCGGCGCCTGTGCTTGCGCCGCGCAATCAGTCAAAAATCGATGATCCAGAATCAATACCCGCTGTGGCGTTATCTTCTTATTCTTGCGATTACGGTGCTTGGCGCCCTCTATGCGCTCCCGAATCTCTACGGTTTCGACCCGGCGCTTCAGATCAGCGCTCGCCGTTCTGCCCCGGTTGACAGCGCACTCGAGAAAACGCTCACCGAAGCGGTGAGCAAAGCAGGCGCCGAGCTCAAAGCCTCGGAAGTGAGCGGCGGGCGGCTGTTACTTCGCTTCAAAGATGACGCAAGCCGAAGCAAGGCGATGACGGCGCTACGCGAAGTCGTCGACACCAAGCAATATCTGGTGGCGTTTAATCTGGCGTCCGCTACCCCGGAATGGCTGCGATCGCTTGGCGGCAAGCCAATGTACATGGGGCTCGACCTGCGGGGCGGCGTGCACTTCCTCATGCAGGTGGACGTGGAGGAAGTCCGCAAACAGATCGAAGACCGCTTTATCACCGAGTTGCGCGCTGCGTTCCGCGAAAAGAAGGTGCGTTTCCGCGCCGTGTCGCGGGCGGCGGGGGGCGGGATCGATGTGACGTTCCTTAATGCTGAGGCGAAAAAAGCCGCGATCGACGTCATTGGCAGTGACTTTCGCGATCTGCTGCTGGCTGAAGGCCCCGTCTCGGACGAATTCCCGATCAAGCTCACGCCCAAACCCGCTTTTGTAGTGGAGGCGCGCAAGACCGCTGTCAAGCAAAACCTCACCACGCTACGTAACCGAATCAACGAATTCGGCGTAGCCGAGCCCGTCATTCAACAGCAGGGCGATAGCCGGGTGGTGGTGCAGTTGCCCGGCGTTGAAGACACCGCCGAGGCCAAGAAACTCATCGGCGCCACCGCCACGCTGGAATTCCGGATGGTGGACATGGCGGGCGACGTGAAGGCCGCAACCGAAGGCAAGGTGCCGCCCGGCTCCAAACTCTTCCAGCGCCGTAATGATGGCCCGATTTTGCTGAATCGGAAGGTGATGCTAACGGGTGACGCCATCGTGGATGCCAGTTCTGGCGTCGAACAGCAAAGCGGAGAGCCTGCGGTGTTCATCACGCTGGACGGCAAGGGCGCCCGCAATTTCGCCCGCTCCACCCGCGAAGAAATCGGTAAACAGATGGCGGTGGTCTTCATCGAGCAGGTGGAAGGCCGTCGCGTGGAAGAAGTTATCAACGTCGCTACCATCCGCGACGAACTGGGCAAGCGCTTTCAGATTTCAGGCCTCGATAACGCCGACGAGTCCCGTGAACTCGCTTTGCTTTTGCGTGCCGGCGCGCTGGCCGCGCCGATGGAAATCATAGAGGAACGGACCGTTGGGCCGAGCTTGGGTCAGGCGAATATCGACAGCGGATTCAGTTCCTTCGTCGTCGGCTTCATCGCGGTCTGCATCTATATGACGGTGTACTACCGTGTGTTCGGTCTGATTGCGAACATCGGTCTGGCGCTGAACGTGGTGTTGCTGGTGGCGCTACTCTCGATGCTGCAAGCCACGCTGTCGCTGCCCGGCATCGCCGGTATCTTGCTGACAGTGGGCGTGGCGGTAGACGCCAACGTCCTCATCAACGAGCGTATTCGCGAGGAAATCCGGCGAGGCATGTCGCCACAGGCGGCAATCCACGCGGGCTATGAGCGTGCCTTTGCCACCATTCTCGACTCCAACGTCACCACGCTTATCGCCGCGATCGTGCTGTTTAGTTTTGGTTCGGGGCCGGTCAAGGGGTTTGCGATTTCGCTGTCGCTGGGCATCCTGACCTCCATGTTCACCGCGGTCACCTGCACACGCGCGTTGGTTAATCTCATCTTTGGTCGTCGCCGGCTGAAGAGTCTGTCGGTCTGATCGCGGGAGTCTTTCGCAATGCTTCAGTGGAAAAACCCCAACTACGATTTCATGCAGTGGCGCCGCATGGGGCTCTGGTTGTCCAGCGCCATCAATATCGCCGCCATCATCTCGCTGTTTACGGTTGGGCTTCATTTCAGCATCGAGTTCACCGGCGGAACGGTGGTGGAACTGGCCTACAAGCAGCCCGCTAATCTGGAATCTATCCGCGAGACGCTGAAAGGCTCCGACTTTGGTGGCGGGGTGGTGCAGAACTTCGGCTCACCCGAAAACGTGATGCTGCGCTTGCCGCCGCCCGCGGAGCCAACCGGCGCCGAAGCGGCCAGCAAAGATGTGGGCATGCGGCTCAGCAAGCTCCTCCCGGATGCCGAAATACGGCGTGTGGAATTTGTAGGCCCGCAGGTCGGGGAAGAGCTGGCAGAAGATGGTCTTATCGCCGCCCTGATTGCGATCGGCGGCATCCTGATCTACGTGATGCTGCGGTTTACGTTCAAATTTGCCGTCGGCGCGATTGTGGCCACCGTGCACGACGTGCTGGTGATTGTGGGATTCTTCTCCCTTTCCCGGCTTGAATTTGACCTGACAGCGCTGGCTGCCGTGCTGGCCATCATGGGTTATTCGCTGAATGACACCATCGTTATCTTTGACCGGATTCGTGAGAACTTCCGCAGCATGCGAGTGGCCGATCCCATCAAGGTCATGAACATCTCGCTCAATCAAACGCTGTCACGCACCATCAACACGCATGTGGTGACCATGCTCACCGTGCTGTCGCTGTTCTTTCTCGGTGGCGCGCTGATTCACAGTTTCGCCACCGCGCTGATCATCGGCATCATCGTGGGCACCTACTCGTCGATTTATGTCGCGAGTGCTTCGGTGTTGGCCTTGGGCGCGACAAGACAGGATCTGTTGCCGGCGCAGAAAGAAGGCGCGGACGTCGACTCTCGGCCGTGAGGGCGCCGGCGGCGCTGACCCGACGCGCGCCATGAAGCTGGTGGTCGACCGCGTGATGGTGGACGCCGCTGAGGCGTTCGTGGCCTACGGCGAGGTGAGGCTGGTGGATGGCCGGAGCCTGACGGCCAATGACCTGACCGATACAGATGCGCTACTCGTGCGCTCCGTCACCCGGGTTAACCGCGAACTCCTGCGCGACAGCCCGGTGCGTTTCGTCGGCACGGCGACCGCCGGCACCGACCACATCGACCTCCAGTATCTCGAGTCCCGAAACATCACGTTTGCTTCGGCCCCCGGCTGCAATGCCCGGGCAGTGGGCGAGTATGTACTGGCCTGCGTGCTCGCTTTCGCGGCACAAAGCGACCGCGCACCGTTGGATTTGCGCGTTGGCATCATTGGCTGTGGCCACGCGGGGACTGCGGCGCAAGGCCTGCTTGAGGCACTTGGGGTGACGTGTCTCCGCCATGATCCGCCTCGGGCCGCGCGAGAGGGGCAGCCCGGATTTGTAGATTTCGAGCGCGTTTTACAAGCGGATGTGGTGAGCCTGCACGTACCCCTCACCGCCGACGGCGCTCATCCCACACGAGGACTGCTGGACGCCAAGGCCTTGGCGGCCATGCCAGCCGGCAGCTTGCTTATCAACGCCGCGCGCGGCGGAGTGGTGGATGAGCAAGCGCTGTGCGCGGCGCTCGACGCCGGCAAGCTCCGGGCGGCGATTGACTGTTGGGAAGGTGAGCCGCAAATCAATCTGCCGCTGCTTGATCGGGCTTGGGTGGCGACCCCGCATATTGCAGGACACTCGGTCGACGCCCGGCGCCGGGCGACGATGCAGATTCGCGACGCGCTAGCCCGGTGGACGGGCGGGACGGTCGCGCCCGCTGACAGGGTGTCTGGGCCGGCAGCGATGCTGACGCTGGGCACCGCCGAGTCGATGCCGGCTTTGCACGAGGCCGTGCTTTACTGCTGCGATCCACGGACGCTCACGGCGGTCGTGAAGGGCGTTGACGTTGCTACGCTGAGCGCCGAATTTGATCGTCTGCGGGCCCGCTTCGGCACGCGTCGCGAGTTTCTGGCCCAGCCGGTTGCACTGCCGCAGGGCGATCGGGATACTGCGCGCCTGCTTCAATCTGTCGGCTTTCCGGTGAGCATTGCATGAGCGTTGATCCCCTCTTCAAGAACCCTGTGCTGGGCACGCCGCTCACGGATACCGCTGTGCGTCTGATGCTGCTCGGTGCGGGCGAATTGGGTAAAGAGGTGGCGCTGGAGGCCCAGCGTCTCGGCGTTGAAGTCATAGCGGTCGACCGCTATCCGAACGCGCCGGCCATGCAGGTCGCGCATCGCGCCCATGTCGTCAATATGCTGGATGGCGACGCCCTGGAGGCGGTGATTCAACTGGAACGTCCGCATTTCATTCTGCCCGAAGTCGAAGCTATCGCGACCGAGCGCCTGCTGGCACTGGAAGCGGCGGGCTGGCATGTGGCGCCGACCGCCCGCGCGGTCAGGCTGACCATGGACCGCGAGGGTATTCGCAGACTGGCTGCCGAAGAACTCGGCGTCCCAACCTCGCCTTACGAGTTCGCGAGCGCGGCGGACGGGTGTCTGGCGGCCATCGGCCGTATCGGCATGCCCTGTGTGGTGAAGCCCGTGATGAGTTCCTCCGGCAAGGGACAGATGGTCGTGCGTACCGCCGACGACGCCCAGCGCGCCTGGGCTTACGCGGTCAGCGGTGCACGCGCTGCCGTGCCGCGTGTGATTGTGGAAGGGTTTATTGAATTCGATTATGAAATCACGCTGCTGACGGTGCGCCACGTGGGCGGAACGAGTTTCTGCGCGCCTATCGGACACTTGCAGATTGATGGCGATTACCGCGAATCCTGGCAGCCGCAGCCCATGAGTGAACTTGCCCGGCAGCGCGCCGAGGCGATTGCCGAGCGCGTGACTTCCGCTTTGGGCGGGCGAGGCTTATTCGGGGTCGAACTATTTGTGCGCGGGGATGAGGTCATCTTCAGCGAAGTGTCCCCGCGGCCGCACGATACCGGCATGGTGACGCTGGTGGGGCAGGCGCTTTCGGAATTCGCCCTGCACGTGCGCGCGGTACTGGGGTTGCCGGTGCCGGTGATTGAACACTGGGGGCCAGCGGCGTCAGTGGCGGTGCTCGGTGAGGGTGACGGCGCCCGGATTACCTATAGCGGGGTCGCCGCCGCGCTCGCTGCACCGTCCACCGAGGTTCGACTCTTCGGAAAACCCGAGGTGCACGGAAAACGCCGCCTCGCCGTTGCGCTGGCCAGAGGCGCCGATGTGGGGCAGGCTTTGGCGCGAGCCCGACAGGCCGCCGCCGCCATCGAGATTACCATTGAACCCTGAAGCCAAGAACGAAATCAGAAGAGCGACAAGGAGAACACCATGCGAATGATGCACACCATGCTGAGAGTGACCAACCTCGACAAAGCACTCGATTTCTACTGCAACGTGCTTGATATGAAACTCATCCGCCGCAAGGACTATGCGGAAGGACGATTCACTCTGGCGTTTGTGGGCTATGGCGATGAAATGAATTCCACCGTGCTTGAACTGACCCATAACTGGGATACCGATGCCTACGATCAGGGCTCTGCCTACGGCCACATTGCGATCGGGGTGGATGACGTCTACGCGACCTGCGACAGGGTGAAGGCGAAGGGCGGCAAAGTTATTCGTGAGGCGGGTCCCATGAAAGGTGGTCGCACGGTAATCGCGTTTCTCGAGGACCCGGACGGGTACAAGGTTGAACTCCTGCAGGACGAGCCGAATCCGGGCTGACCGTAGCCGTTTTTGCCTTGTGGGGGCCGCTGGCCTTTGTGCTACAGTGCCAGCGGTTTTTTCCTGCCTTGCGGTAATGCCGCGCCCTCTGCACCACCAATGAGTGGTGCGCTGCCGATGGAGAACATCGAATGAAGCGACAATTTCTGGCCAGCCTGTTCCTGATGATTTGCGCCGTGTTGCTGCCGCCTACGGTTCGCGCGGACGACAGCGCGCTGCAAATCGTGCAAACGACGACCACTGAGGTCATGCAGCGGGTGCGGAGCGACAAAGAAAGCCTGCGTGCCGACCCGGCGAAAATGTACAGTCTGGTGTCGGAAATGATCTTTCCGCACTTCGATTTTGAAATCATGTCGCAGTGGGTGCTGGGCGCCACCTGGAAAACCACTGAAGAGGCGAAACAGAAAGCCTTCGTCGAGCAATTCCGCCGTTTGTTGGTCCGCACCTATGCGACCGCCCTGCTGGAATACTCCGACCAGTCGGTCGAATACCCCGCGGTGCCGCCGGCGAACAACCCGAAGACCGCTACCGTGCGGCAGAACATCATGCAGACCGTGGGCAAAGTGCTCCCGGTGGTCTACCGCTTGCACAACAAGACCGGCGAATGGAAGGTTTTTGATGTCGAAGTCGATGGCATCAGTCTGGTGAAGACCTTCAAGTCATCTTTCTCACCGATTCTCAAGGACGGCGGCATCGACAAGTTGCTCCAGAATCTCAACGCCAAGAACAAGGACCTCGGCGCCTGAGGCGCCGAATCGGCTCCTGGTAACTCCCAAGTCATGCGAAAAGAAAAAATCCAGCAGCTGATCGAAGCCGGCTTGCAGGGCGCAGAGGTCGCCGTCGACGGGGATGACGGCGTGCATTTCGCCGCCCGCGTCATCTATGACGGATTCAGCGGCCTGTCCCCCGTCAAGCGCCATCAGCTCGTGTATAAGTCGCTGGGCGATCACATGCAGCAGGCGATTCACGCACTGTCCTTGCAGACGCTTACCCCCGAAGAGTGGCAACGTCAAAAGCCGTTCGCCACGCTTTAAGATCAGGGCCTCATGGACAAATTGATTATTCAGGGCGGCGCCCGCCTGCAGGGTGAAATCCGCATTTCGGGCGCGAAGAACGCGGCGCTGCCGATTCTGGCGGCCACTTTGCTCGCGAACTCGCCGGTGACGGTGTGCAATATGCCGCACCTTCACGACATCACCACCACGATGGAGCTGTTGGGGCGCATGGGGCTCGAACTCACCGTGGACGAGAAGATGAATGTCCACGTCGATAGCTCGACGATTCGTGAGTTCTTCGCGCCTTACGAATTAGTGCGCACGATGCGCGCCTCAATTCTCGTGTTGGGCCCGCTGCTGACCCGATTTGGACGGGCGGATGTGTCTTTACCTGGCGGTTGCGCCATTGGCTCGCGTCCGGTGAACCTGCATCTGCAAGGCTTGGCCGCGATGGGGGCCGATCTGAGCGTTGACGGCGGCTACATTCGCGCCACTGCCAAACGCCTGAAAGGCGTGGACCTCTGGATGGATCTGGTGACCGTCACCGGCACGGAAAACCTGATGATGGCGGCTACCTTGGCGGATGGCGTTACCGTGATCCGCAACGCGGCCCGCGAACCCGAAGTCGTTGACCTCGCCAACTGCCTCATCAGCATGGGCGCCAAAATTGAAGGCGCTGGTACCGATACGCTGCGCATCGAAGGGGTTGATGAACTCCACGGCACCACTTACGAAATCCTGCCCGATCGCATTGAAACCGGCACCTATCTGGTAGCGGCCGCGATGACGGGCGGCAACGTGAAGCTCAAAAATACCCGCCCCGCGCTACTGGAAGCGGTGCTCTCGAAACTCACCGAGGCTGGGGCGCAGATCAGTTCAGGCGACAGCTGGATCGAATTGAAAATGGACGGGCGTCGCCCGCGTGCAGTGAGCTTGCACACCTCGCCCTACCCGGGCTTCCCGACCGATATGCAAGCACAATTCACAGCACTGAATGCGATGGCAGAAGGCACCGGCGTAATCACCGAATCGGTATTCGAAAATCGCTTTATGCACGTGCTTGAACTTCAGCGCATGGGCGCTCAAATCAAGGTCGAAGGGAACACCGCCATCATCACCGGAGTGCCGCAGCTGAAGAGCGCGCCGCTGATGGCAACGGACTTGCGCGCATCGGCGAGTCTGGTGCTGGCGGGGCTGGTGGCGGAGGGCGCGACCGAGGTCGAGCGCATCTACCACATCGATCGCGGCTACGAGACGATCGAAGAAAAGCTCTCAAATCTGGGTGCGCAAATCAGGCGAGTGCCGGCCTGAGTTCAGACGGGGCCTTAGCATGAATAGCCTTCCATCCGGTGACCAACTCATTATTGCCGTGTCCAAAGGACGCATTCTCAAAGATGCGTTGCCCTTGCTGGCCCAGGCTGGCATCACTCCGATTGACGACCTTAACACCACCCGCAAACTGATACTTGAGACCACCGACCCTGGGGTCAAGATGGTGGTCGTGCGAGCAAGCGATGTCCCGACTTATGTGGAGTACGGCGCTGCCGACGTCGGCGTCGCAGGGAAAGATGTTCTGCTGGAGTACAACGGAAGCGGTTACTACGAACCGCTCGATCTCAAGATTGCGCGTTGCCGCCTGATGGTTGCCGGTCCGGTCGGTGCGACTGAACAGTTAGGTCGCTTGCGGGTTGCCACCAAGTACGAAGGCATTACCCGTCGTTGGTATGCCGAACAAGGCGTACAGGTTGAAGTCATCAAGCTGTACGGGTCGATGGAGCTCGCGCCCCTGGTAGGTCTGGCTGACCGCATCGTCGATGTGGTTGATACGGGAAATACGCTCCGGGCGAACGGTCTGGCGCCGCTGGAACATCTGTGTGATATCAGTTCCCGGCTCATCGTAAACAAGGCTTCCATGAAGACTAAACACGCCCGGGTGACCTCGCTCATCAGCGCGCTCGCGGCGGCGGTTGGGGAGACTTCGCCCTGGAGCGCCGCATGATCGGAATGCCCCGGCGGCTGTCGAGCACCGACCCTGACTTCGAATCCCGGCTCACGGCGCTTCTCGCCTACGACCACGATACCGACGACGCCGTGCAGGCCACCGTGCGGACGATCGTCCAGGATGTTCGTCGCCGCGGGGATGCCGCCCTCATTGAATACACGAATCGTTTCGACCACCGGGCAGTTGGCGCTGCGGCTGAACTTGAAGTCCACGACCTCAATAACAGTGCGGCGCAGGTAAGCTCCGAAGTGCTCGGCGCGCTGGAATCTGCGGCAGCGCGCATTCGCAACTACCACGCGCGGCAAATCCAGCAGTCCTGGGAATACGCCGACGGCGAAGGCACCGTGCTCGGCCAGCAAATCACGCCACTCGACCGCGCGGGCGTGTATGTGCCAGGCGGCAAAGCCTCGTACCCTTCGTCGGTGTTGATGAATGTGATTCCAGCCAAGGTTGCCGGGGTGCGAGAAGTTATCATGGTCGTGCCAGCGCCCAATGGCCAGATTGAGCCGGTGGTGCTCGCTGCCGCACGAATCGCCGGCGTGGACCGCGTGTTTTCCATTGGTGGCGCGCAGGCAGTGGCAGCGCTGGCATACGGCACCGCCACAGTACCGGCGGTCGATAAAATTGTTGGGCCCGGCAATATCTATGTCGCCACTGCCAAGGCGCAGGTATTTGGGCGAGTCGGGATCGACATGATTGCTGGTCCCTCAGAGATCCTGGTGGTTTGCGACGGCAAAACGGACCCCGACTGGGTGGCGATGGACCTCTTCTCGCAGGCCGAACACGACGAGAACGCGCAGGCGATTTTGCTCGCGCCCGATGCTGACTTTCTGGACCGCGTCGCAGCCAGTATCCAACGCCTGCTCCCCGACATGCCCCGCGCGAACATCATTGGCCAATCACTGCAAGGCCGGGGCGCGCTCATTCTGGTCCGCGACTTGGAGGAGGCGGTTAGCCTCACCAATCGCATTGCCCCTGAGCATCTGGAACTCTCGGTCGAGAACCCCCGGGCGCTGTTGCCGCAAATACGACATGCCGGCGCCATTTTTATGGGCCGGTTCGCGAATGAACCGCTAGGCGACTATTGCGCCGGGCCTAATCACGTCCTGCCCACGGCGGGTACATCGCGATTTTCCTCGCCGCTTGGGGTCTACGATTTTCAGAAGCGGTCTTCAATCATTGAGCCAAATTCGGCGGCCGCCTCCCGGCTCGGACGCCTTGCATCAACGCTTGCACACGCGGAAGGCCTTACCGCCCACGCCCGGTCCGCGGAGCTACGACTAGTCGACGACGATCAATCGGCAACTCGGGTCTGACAGAGGTTTTTTTCGGGCTGTCGCACGAATGTTTGATGCTATACTCGCCGCCGTTAAGAGTCGCCTTCGCGTCGGAAATGGTCGTGCCCAACGAACCAACACCACGCCTTGGATTTCGCTGAGTTTAGATGGGGCCGCCGTGTTATCCGCTATCACGAAGCGGTCCAGCAACAGGAGACGTTTCAGACCATGAGAGACGACGCCGTCGATCCTCGCAGACGCCGCTTTCTCACCGGCACGACAGTCGTGATCGGGGGAATCGGTGCCGCTTTTACCGCCGTACCCTTTGTATCTTCTTTCCAGCCCAGCGCCAGAGCCAAGGCTATCGGCGCGCCGGTTGAAGTAGATATCAGCAAACTCGAATCCGGTCAGCGCCTCGTTCAGAAATGGCGCGGCAAGCCGGTATGGGTCGTTCGACGCACGCCGGAAATGATCGAAACCCTCAAGAGCTTTGATCCCGCCACGCTCCGCGACGCCAATTCTGATAAATCCGAGCAGCCGGAATATGCAAAGAATGCCTGGCGCTCCGAGAAGCCTGAATATCTGGTGCTGGTAGGCATTTGTACGCATTTAGGGTGCTCGCCGAGCTATGTGCCCCAGGCGGGCGCGCCTGAAGTCGGTAGCACTTGGCAAGGAGGCTTCTTCTGCCCCTGCCACGGCTCGAAATTTGACCTCGCCGGACGAGTGTTCGATGGGGTGCCTGCTCCGTCCAATATGGTCGTACCTCCGTATCGATTCCTCAGCGATACCAAAATCATGGTGGGCGAAGATAAAGGAGCCGCAGCGTGAGCCTGATTACCAACAAACTCACCGAATTGCGCGACTGGGTGGACGATCGCTTCCCACTGATGAGTCTCTGGGACGATCATCTCGCCAAGTATTACGCACCTAAAAATTTCAACTTCTGGTACTACTTCGGCGCGCTGTCCTTAGTGGTTTTCGTGATTCAGGTACTCACGGGTATCTTCCTGGTGATGAACTACAAGCCGGACGCGGCCACCGCATTCGGTTCCGTTGAGTACATCATGCGTGACGTTGAGTGGGGCTGGCTTATCCGCTACCTCCATTCGACCGGCGCCTCGGCGTTCTTCATAGTCATTTATCTCCATATGATGAGAGCGCTGTTGTACGGTTCGTACAAGCAGCCGCGGGAACTCGTGTGGATTCTCGGCATGTGTTTGTACCTCGCCCTGATGGCGGAGGCTTTCATGGGCTACCTGCTGCCCTGGGGCCAGATGTCTTTTTGGGGAGCGCAGGTGATTATCTCGCTGTTCGGCGCAATTCCGGTTATCGGTGGCACGCTGGCCGAATGGATTCGCGGCGACTATGTGGTATCGGACATCACTCTCAACCGTTTCTTCTCGCTGCATGTCATTGCCTTGCCCTTCGCAATCGCCGGGCTGGTGTTCCTGCACATCATCGCGTTGCACGAAGTGGGTTCGAACAACCCGGATGGCGTCGACATCAAGAAAAAGAAGGATGAGAACGGCAAGCCTCTCGATGGCATTCCGTTTCACCCCTATTACACGGTGAAAGATCTGGTGGGCCTGACAGTCTTCTTGATCCTCTTCTCTGCGGTGGTGTTCTTCGGGCCTGAAATGGGCGGCTACTTCCTGGAAGCTAATAACTTCATTCCAGCCAACCCAATGAGTACCCCGCAGCACATCGCGCCGGTGTGGTATTTCACGCCGTACTACTCAATCCTGAGGGCGAACACCATTAACTTCCTCTGGATCGACGCGAAGGTTTGGGGTGTGGTGTTCATGGGCCTGGGCGTGCTGTCTTTCTTCTTCTTGCCTTGGCTGGACCGCAGCCCGGTGAGGTCGATTCGGTATCGCGGCGGGCTCTACAAGACGGCGCTGACGGTCTTCATCATTTGCTTCCTGATCTTGGGTTACCTCGGCGTGCAACCGCCGACGGAAACCAAAACGTTGGTGGCACAGGTTTGCACAGTGATTTACTTCCTGTTCTTCCTGCTTATGCCGATCTACACAAAGCTTGATAAGACCAAGCCAGTTCCTGAACGGGTGACGATGTGATGCGTAGCTTGCTCGCAACAATACTTCTGGCGGCCTTCACGCAGTTCGCTGTGGCGAGCGAAGGTGGGCTGAAACTGCAGAATGCGAACGTCAATCTGAGCGATCAAGCCTCGCTGCAACGGGGCGCGAAGATGTTCGTCAATTACTGCGTGAGCTGTCACTCGGCTCAGTACATGCGCTACAACCGGGTTGCGGCCGACCTTGGTATTCCCGAAGACGTGATGAAAGCCAACCTGATGTTCACGACTGACAAAGTCGGTGAGCCCATGTTGATTGCGATGCGGCCTGATGATGGACAGACCTGGTTCGGCGTTACGCCACCAGACTTGTCTGTGGTGGCGCGCTCGCGCGGTGCAGATTGGCTGTACAGCTATCTCAACGGCTTCTACCTTGACCCGAAGCGGGCTTCCGGCGTGAACAACCTGTATTTCCCGAACGCAGCCATGCCGCATGTCCTGTGGGAGCTACAGGGCCTCAAGCGCGCGGTATTCGAAAGCGAGAAGACGCATGACGGGGCGACGGTTGAAGTCTTCGAGAAATTCGAGACCGTCCGGCCGGGGACCCTATCGGAAGTTGACTACCAGCGCGCCACGCGCGACCTCGTCAACTTTCTGGTCTACGTCGGCGAGCCGGCCAAGCTGGTGCGTTACGCGCTTGGCATCAAAGTGATCGGCTTCCTGTTTATCTTCCTCATTGCGGCCTATGCTTTGAAGAAGGAATACTGGAAAGACGTACATTGAGATGACGGTTGCGGCAAATCGGCGGAATGGGCTCACCTTGTATGTGGACGCCGCCGATTTAGCCGGGCATGCGGTCAGGCTCGTGCTCGCTGAAAAAGCGCTGAAAGCCGAGATCATCTACGTCACGCCCCAGAATCGTCCGGAAGACCTGAACGACCTCAATCCCTATCACCAAATCCTCACGCTCCTCGACCGCGATTTGGTGCTCTACGACCCGCCGATAATGCTCGAGTATCTCGATGAGCGTTATCCGCATCCGCCGCTAATGCCCACCGATCCCATTTCCCGCGCGAGTAACCGCCAATTCAGGCGCCGCGTGTCACGAGAACTGCTCGAAGTGGCCGACGCCCTGGCGGGCGCCACTAAGGCTCAGGTGAAGGAGGCCACTCGTGTCATCCGCGACAACCTGCACGCCATTGCGCCCATCTTCTCGCATCGTAAATTTTTCATGTCCGACGAATACTCCTTGGTGGACTGTTGTCTGGCGCCGCTGTTGTGGCGTCTGCCGCATTTCGGTATTCAGCTCGAACCGCAGGCGAAACCGCTGGCTCGATACGCGGAATCACTCTTCGGGCGTGAGGCCTTCAAGGCCAGTCTGTCCGCTTGGGAACGTGGCCTGAACACCACCGTCGCCAGTCTGATGAAGCCTGCATGACGTCGAGCAATCCCTATTTGCTCCGCGCCCTGTACGAGTGGATTGTCGATAACGGAATGACCCCCCATCTGCTTGTTGATACGCGCGATAGCCGGGTGCGTGTGCCAGTGCAGTTCGTCAAAGACAATTCGATTGTGCTTAATCTTGCCCCAAGCGCCGTGCGCGATCTCATGATGCGCAATGACTTCATCTCTTTCAGCGCCCGCTTTGGCGGAGTGCCCCAAGAGATTCTGGTTCCGGTGGGTTCCGCCCGCATGATTTATGCGCGAGAAACCGGTCAGGGCATGAGCTTGCCCGAAGAAGAATCGGCGACGATTACCGCACAGGACGCCACTGAAGAGCCGCCTAAAGATCCAGGCGCCGGACCTTCAACTCCGCCTAAGGGCTCCCATTTAAGGCGGGTAAAGTAGCGGCCGCAGTTGGCGCAACCGCTCCCTGCCAGCGTTACTTGCTCGCGCCACCAATCAAGGCCTGTGGAGCCTCAAACAGCTTTACGACTTTGCGTACACCGGACACCCCGGCAACTTCCTGAGCGACGGCGTCTCCAGTGGGCTGGTCAAGCAGCCCCATCAGATACACGACTCCATTTTCCGTTGTGACCGAAATGTCGCTGGAGTTTAGGTCCTTGATGGTGAACAACTTGCTTTTTACCTTGGTGGTAATCAAGCCGTCGTTGGTTCGGTTCAGCGACGGGATGGGTTCTTCCACCGTCACTTCGTTATAGACGTGGCGGACTTTGGCCACTCGCAAGACGTAATCGCCCGCCCGTTGCTTCATCTCATCTGTTGGCGTTTGCCCCACCAGCAACACCATGCCGTTGTAGCTGCTCACATTAAGGTGTGCCTGTTGGGCAATGGCGCCGTCAGCGCCGAAGAACTCGCTCGACCGGGATTCAATCATCCGGTCATCGATGATCGTGCCGGTGGTGCGACGGTCAGCGATCATCGCGACACCGGTGACCGCGCTGCCTGCGACGACCGCCGCGCAGCCACCCAATAAAGTCGTTGGTGCCACCAGCACCAGTGTCAGAAAAAGCCGTTTTTTCATGTGCAGCGTCCTTTCGAGAGGGAGTCAGGCGAGATCGATGACATGACGATCGATAAGCTCGCACAGACAGTGGATGGTGGTGAGGTGGATTTCCTGAATCCGCGCGGTGACATTGCTAGGCACTCTTATCTCGACATCATTGTGCCGCATCAGTTGGCCAGCAGGCCCGCCGTCGCGGCCGCTCATCAGCACAACGACCATACCGCGTCCTTGTGCCGCCGAGATGGCCTTGAGCACGTTAGGCGACTTGCCGCTGGTTGAAAACGCTAACAGTACGTCGCCTGCTCTTCCGAGTGCCCGAATCTGCTTGGCGAAAATTTCAGAGAAGTCGTAATCGTTACCGATCGACGTCACCGTCGAGGCGTCGGTGGTCAAGGCGATCGCGGCGAGCTCTCGCCGCTCGCGTTCAAATCTGTTCAGAAGCTCTGAAGAGAAATGCTGCGAATCTGCCGCTGATCCGCCATTCCCGCAGCAGAGAATTTTCCCTCCCTTATCCAGCGCCTCAATCATGAGGCCGGCAGCGCTAGCGATAAACGGCGCGAGCACCGCGCGACAGTCATTTTTTAGTGCGGCGCTCTGCTCAAAGATTTCAATGACACGAGATTCGGAAGATTCCATTAGCAACAAGACCGCTTTCGAGAGACCAGCGGATTATGCCGTAAACGCATTTTTGATCCATGAGATGCGCGGGCGTTCGCCGGCACCTTCTATGCCGATGACGTCGAAGCGGCATGGGCGTTCCGCGAGTGCTGGATTGTGCTGTAACCAGATTGCAGCGGCGTGGGCCACCCGCGCCTGTTTGGCGGCGGTGACACTCTCCAGAGCGCCGACGAAGCGGCCGCTTTTACGAAAGCGAACCTCCACAAAAATCACCGTTGAGCCCTCGGCCATTACCAGATCCAGTTCACCGCCCCTCACGCTGAAGTTGCGCGCGAGCGTCACCAGCCCCTGCGTGGACAACCAACGTTCGGCCAGGGCTTCGTAGTGTTTCCCTCGCAAAACCGCGCTGATGCGAGTGAGCACTGGAAAGCGCTCAGTCGAGGAGTTTGGGCGCGCCGTTGACGAATCGCGCCCACACCAGATTCCGACGAACGAATCCCTTGTCGTCGACCGACAGTTCTCCTGTCGCGCCACGGACGCGTTTTCCGGGTTGCCCCCGTAAAGCGCCAAGTTGCGAGACCATGCGCCAGGCATCGACACCGAAGCCCAGAAACCGGTCCTGTGCCGTTGGCAGTTTCCAATAGCGTGAGGTAATTGCCCGAAGCGGGTCTTGTCGCCCCTCAAGTGCCCAAACCGACTCTCCAAACATGACGCCGTCCAAATCTTTGTCGGCGCGAGCATCCAAGGCACCCGAGTAGACCATTGAGGTCGCGTAGACGGGCACATTGTCGGCGCCGAAAAATCGGAACTGCGGCAAGATTTGCCTGGCGTCTACAGGTAATGCGGCCATGACGACTGCATCCACATCGTCGCGACGCTGGGTTTCAAAGGCAATCTCTCGCCGCAGGAGCTTGCGCAAGGCCGCGGCCCGCCCCTGACTTTCGCTGAGACCAAACACCTGCTGCACGGTCTTTTCATAAGAGCCAACGTTTCTGTTGAAGCGAGCCGTCGCGATGACCACGCCGCCTAGACTTTCCCAACGGGCGTTAAAGGCGGTCAGCAAACGCGTCCCGAGTGCCGTATTGGGCACGATCAGGACCGCCCGCCGCCGACCTTCTCGCCACGCGCGATCGGCCGCGTCGATGACCTCATCCTCGGGGCGTAATCCGAACTGATAAAACGGCATTCGACCCTGCGCCGGCGCTTCGGTCGCGTTGAGCGCCAGCACCGGCACCGGCAGGTTGCTGCGCGTCTTCAGTACCTCTACCGACTGCTTATCCAGCGGGCCGACGACAAATTCCGCCCCGTCAGCGACCGCTTCGTCGATGACTTCGCTGATGGCCTTGCCTGCGGTGTCGTAGGTCACAACGTCTGCCATCTGCTGGGGGGACGGCATCTCAAAGCGGGCCGCGAGAAAACCATCGCGAATTGCAGCGGCGGCGCTCGCCAGAGGCCCCTCGAAGGGCAACAGCAACGCAATTCGCTTCGGCGCCGCCAACGCTGGCGTGCCAAATTCCTCATGTTGCTCAAGCAATTCGTCCACGAGCAGCGTCTGCGCTGGATGCTGCGGGTGTGTGCTTTGCCAGTCGGCGAGGCGGGCGGGAAAGTCTGGCGACTGCAGAGAGGCAGCATCTGCGATATCCAACAGTGCCAACCAGCCCGCGCCGTTGGGCGCTTGAGGCTTGATTTGGCTCTTCAGCGCCGCCGCGCCCGCGCCGCTCAGTGCTTGCCAAATGGCGGTGGTGAGCTCTGTTCGGCGATTAGGCGGCAGCGGATAAACTTCGGCTAGCGTTAAGTTAACTGCCGCTGGACTGAACTCGTTGTTTCCAAGTTGCGCCCGACCCAAGGTTCGCAGGTAGAGGCCGCGCTCATAGGCATTGAAGCCGGCGGTGTGTACCGCATCGAGAGCCCTCGCAGCGGTCCGTGCATCGCTGCTGGCGAGTGCTTTCAGGGCATCGAACAGACCCTGAAGGTCAGGGTCGATAGTGGCGGCCGCGACGAAGCTTGGGTTGTTGCCCAAATCGGTCGCCAACAGCGCCTCTTCAAGGCGCAGCCGGCTTGCTTGCGGTTCGCTACTTGCCGCCGCCCGGCGCGAGAGTTCACTCGCGGCGGCGACAAAGTCCTTGCGGTTCAGGAGCTCGTCCAGACTGGGCGCTTGGACGATTGTCTCGGGTTTCGGTGATGGTGCCGGTTGAGGTTGTGAACAGCCGGCGACGATAATAAGCAGGCTCAAACCCCAATGTCGTCCGCAGAAGGAAGCTTTGCCCATCACTATGTCGCCATTTCTACCGGATCCGGCAAGCAGTGTAACAATCGAGCGGCCTTGCTTGTATCTCGTCGCGACGCCTATCGGGAACCTCGGCGACATCAGTTTGCGCGCTCTGGGGGTGCTCGCCGAATGTGATCTGCTCTTCGCCGAGGACACCCGTAACACCCTGCGTTTGCTGGATCACTATGGGATCTCCCGTAAATCGCAGGCCCTGCACGAGCACAATGAGCGTTCTCTCGCGCCGGGCCTGATCTTGCGGCTGCGCCAGGAGCAATTGTCGATGGCCTTGGTCAGTGATGCCGGCACCCCGCTGATCTCGGACCCGGGATTCCCGCTGGTCCAGGCCGCATTGTCAGAAGGTGTTCCGGTGCGCGCGATCCCGGGCGCCAATGCGGCCCTTACCGCCCTTTGTGTCTCGGGAATGCCAACCGATCGCTTTATCTATGAAGGCTTTCTGCCGCCCCGCGAGCAGGCTGCGCGTTCCCGCCTGTCTGCTCTGGCGAGTAATACCCGAACGCTTATCTTCTATGAGTCCCCGCGTCGGGCGAAACAGACTCTCAGGATCATGCGTGAGGTTTTCGGCGACAACCGGCCAGCCTGCGTGTGTCGGGAACTCACCAAACTGCACGAAACTCACTACCGAGGAAATCTCGCCGAAATTGAGGCGGCAATTGACGCCGACCCGTTTGGCGACGCCGGTGAGTTTGTGCTCCTCGTTGGTCCGGCGCCGGAGGAAGTGGCCGATGCCAGAGAAATCGGAAGAGTATTGGCGCTGCTGAGCACAGAGGTCTCACGGCGGACCGCCATTGACCTCACGGCGAAGATTCTTGGTCGACCTCGCAATGAGGTCTACACGTTTGCCTTGCAGGACGAGCCCAACGCTTAAAACGCTAACTTTCCTTTCCGTGACCTGCGGGGGATACTCGGGTTGGCGAGTCGGTCAGACGGTCGCTGGAGCGCACTCCTGGTGCGCTCTGGAGGAAAGTCCGGGCTCCACAGGACAGGATGCCAGGTAACGCCTGGGGGGCGCGAGCCCACGGAAAGTGCCACAGAAAATATACCGCCAGCGGCCGCAAGGCCGAAGGTAAGGGTGAAATGGTGCGGTAAGAGCGCACCGCGCCGGTCAACGCCGGTGGCAGGGTAAACCCCATCCGGAGCAAGACCAAATAGGGAAGCAAGCCGCTTCGAGCGGTAAAGCGCGGTCCGCGTGGGCTTCCGGGTAGGTTGCTTGAGGCGTTCGGTGACGAACGTCCCAGATGAATGGCCGTCAACGCTCTTTGGGCGTGACAGAACCCGGCTTATCGACCGACTCGCCTCCTCTCATTTCCCGCCAATACCTCATGTCGTTTCTCAAGTTTTAGAACTAGGGTCATGATCCTTGTCGGGTAAATTTTCCACCCATTTCGGTGGCTTTCCCCGCCTCTCCGATATTTCGCTAAGTCGCTGTTCCCAAAGCAAGAAAAACCCATTCATTCCTTGACACTTTTCCAAACGCGTTCGTATAGTGCCTCGCGTGGGGAATAGTGGGTGTTAGTGGGGAATCATGCTCGTTTTGGGCTTCAAACCAAGGGTTTTGAAGCATCAAAAGCGAGCCGATAGAACCCCGCCAAGGGGCGGCAAGCAGGGCGAAATGTTTCGGGGTTTCAACGCAGTATCGATCGATGTGAAGGGACGGCTGGCGGTGCCGGTGCGCTTTCGCGAACTGCTGTCCGCGAGCAACATCGACACGCTCATCATGACCATCAGCCCATGGGACCGCTGCATCTGGGCCTATCCGCTTCCCGAATGGGAGGGCATCGACACCAAACTCCACGCACTTCCCGCCGCCGACCCCGAAGCCCGCATGGCCAAACGTGTGGTGCTCGGTCACGCGACAGACTGCCCGCTTGATGCCCAAGGGCGGGTGCTGGTGCCACAGGAGTTGCGGGAACTGGTCAACATTGACCGCAAGACCGTGGTGCTGGGGCAGGGCAATAAACTTGAGTTGTGGGACGAAGCCTCGTGGCAGCGTCGCCGCTCCGAGTGGCTGCAGGAAGTGTCATCAGGCGGCACCCCAACCTCCACTGTCCTCGCTTCGCTGTCGTTGTAGCGGTGGAAGCGGATGCCCATATTCCCGTTCTGCTTCACGAAGTTCTGGAGCAACTTGCGATCAGGCCCGACGGCACCTATCTCGATTGCACCTTCGGGCGCGGCGGGCACTCGCAGCAAATCCTGGCGCGTCTCGGGCCTGCGGGGCGGCTCTTCGCGATCGACCGTGACGTTGCTGCCCGCGGGGCCGCGCAGGCTCTCCAATCCGACCCACGGTTTCAGTTCACGCAGGACAGGTTTTCGATGATTTCGCCCCTGCTCTCGCAACAAGGCGAGGTCGGTGGGTTTGACGGCATCTTGCTCGATTTCGGTGTGTCCTCGCCTCAACTCAACATCGCGGAGCGCGGCTTCAGTTTTCAGGCCGACGGCCCTCTTGATATGCGGATGGACCAGACCTCCGGCGAATCTGTAATGCAGTGGCTGGCCCGTGCCGAGCAACACGACATCGAGCGGTGCTTGCGCGAATACGGCGAGGAGCGACACGCGCGCCGGGTTGCCTGGCGGATTTGCAATGAGCGCGAGCGCGAGCCCATCCAAACCACTGCTCGTCTGGCGGCGGTGGTGGCCAGCGCGGTGCCGCGTAGCGGGGAGCGCATTCACCCGGCGACTCGTTCGTTTCAGGCCTTACGGATTCTCATCAACGACGAATTAGGCGAGATCGAACGTGGCTTGCCGCAACTCAAAGCGGCCTTGGCGCCGGCCGGCCGCTTGTGCGCAATCGCCTTTCATTCCTTGGAAGACCGCATCGTCAAGCGCTATTTCCGCGATTCCGCCCGCGAGCCGGAGCCCCCCAGCACCGACCCGCGCCGTTTTCGTTTGGTGAGCCGCAAACCCTTTTATCCCGCCGAGGCTGAGTGCGATACCAACCCTCGCGCCCGCAGCGCGCGGTTGCGGGTGCTGGAGCGCGTGGCATGAAAGCGATTGCGGGATCGGCTTTCTTGTTCGCCCTGATTTTCGCGACGGCGGTGCACCTCGTGGTGGTTCGTTACGAGCACAAGCGCTTGTACATGGAATTGCACAGCCTCCGTCATCAGCAAGATGAACTCGAGCAGGAGCGCAGCCAGTTACTGCTCGAACAGGGTACCGCTGGCGCGCACTTACGGGTTGAAGCCATCGCTCGCACGAAACTGAATATGACACCGCCCAACACCGGACAGTTGATGAGGGTTTACCCATGAAAGCAGGAAGCTGGTTTTTCGGGCGTATGCAGCGCATGAAAGCTTATTGCAACTTTTCCCGGCGCGCCTTCGTGCTGTTTACGTTTGCCTGTACGGCAGTGCTGCTGAGCGGGCACGCGATCAATCTGCAGCTGAGCAACCGGGATTTTCTGGAAGACAAAGGTCAGGAGCGCTACGAGGTCAAGTTACCGACGGATGCGCACCGTGGCATGGTGACCGACCGTAACGGAGAGCCGCTGGCCATTAGTACACCGGTGAACTCGGTGGCGGTAAACCCTTCGGAACTCGTGAAACACCGTAACCGCTGGAATGAATTGGGGAAGATTCTTGACCTCTCTCCTGACTATCTCGATGCGATATTGCTACCCCGCGCGAAACGGTCATTTTTCTATCTGAAGCGTCATATCAGTCCTGATGTGGCTGTGACCCTGAAGGCCGCCGGAATCCCCGGCGTCAACCTCATTGACGAATACCGGCGTTATTACCCCTCTGGCGAAGTCACCGCCCATATGCTCGGCTTCACGAATGTGGATGACCGTGGCCAGGAAGGCGTTGAGCTCAGCTTTGACTCAACCCTGCGCGGTACCAAAGGCCAAGACCTTGTCATTCGTGACCGATTAGGGCGCGTGGTGGAGCACGTCGAGCGCATCAGCGATGTGCAACCGGGCAAGGATTTGGCGCTGAGTATCGACCGCCGTCTCCAGTACGTGGCCTATCGCGAACTTAAGGCCGCGGTGCAAAAACATAACGCCGATAGCGGCGTTATGGTGGTGCTCGACGCCGAGACCGGCGAAATCCTGGCGATGGTCAACGCGCCTTCTTACAACCCCAATAATCGGGCTGACGCCAAGCGGGAGCACTTCCGGAACCGTACGGTGACGGATTTGTTCGAACCCGGTTCCACCATCAAGCCCTTTACGGTTGCCGCGGGGCTGGAGTCGGGTCGGTACAAACCCACGACGATGATCGATACCCAGGGCGGCCAAATGCGCGCGGGCACCGTCACGGTCACCGACTCGCATCGCGCTGGCATGCTCTCGGTGACGCAGGTCATCCAGAAATCGAGCAACGTGGGCGTGACGAAAATCGCTCTGGCGATTGAACCCGAACTGTTCTGGGGCGTGCTCAATCGCGCCGGCTTTGGTCAAACCAGCGGCATCGACTTGCCGGGCGAAACACCCGGGCAGCTTGAGTCGTATCGCGGCTGGGGCGCGGCCGACCGCGTCACACTTGCATTCGGTTATCACACCAACATCACCGCGGTGCAGCTGGCGCGCGCCTATGGCGTATTTGCGAGCGGCGGGCTGTTGCGGCCTGTTTCCGTCGTCAAACAGAGCACCGTGCCGGAAGGGACCCGGGTCATTTCCGAGCAAACAGCACTTGCTGTGCGCGAAATGATGAAGACCGTTATCGAAAAAGGCGGTACCGCAGAAACCGCGGCAGTGCCCGGCTACAGCGTCGCTGGTAAAACGGGCACCACCAAGCGCAACAACGGCACCAAAGGCTACGAAGAGAAAAGCTACCGCTCATTGTTCGCGGGCTTTTTGCCCGCCAATGCGCCCAAACTGATCGGCGTCGTGATGATCGATAACCCGCGGGGTCCGGAATACTACGGCGGGCTGGTGGCGGCCCCGGTATTCGCGACCGTGATGCTGGAAGCGACGCGCATCTTCAATCTCACGCCCGACCGCGCGGAAGACCGCGGCACCGTGCCACCGCGTTTTGCGGCGTGGACGCAGCCGACCAACCAGATCGCTGACCAAAATCCATGATGGTCGCTGTGCAAACATCGCCTCGCCAGCTATCGAATTTGCTTCACGGGCTCGTGTCGCGCCCCTTGGCCGTCGACTGCGAGATTTCGGGGCTTGCGATTGACAGTCGGCGGGTGCGCCCCGGCGATTGTTTTCTCGCCTACAGCGGGACTCATGAAGACGGCATCCGGTACATCAAAGACGCCGAAGCGGCGGGCGCCGCTGCCGTACTGGTAGAGCAGGCAGACGTGTTGCCACGACTTTCGATCCCCGTGTTGGGCATTCCCCAACTACGCCAGCGTGTCGCGCTGATCGCCAGCCGGTTCTATGAGGAACCGGCGCGCGGCATGCATCTGATAGCCATCACCGGGACCAATGGCAAAACGACCACCGCGCATCTCTGCGCGCAGGCGCAGCGCGCGCTGTTTGGCCGCAGCGGTTACTTCGGCACCCTGGGCTACGGCCCGCTTGATGCGCTGGAGCAGGGACCCAACACCACGCCCGATCCCGTGACTTTTCAGCGAGTGCTGGCCGCTCTGGCGGCTGACGACTGCGCCCATGTGGCGCTTGAAGCGTCGTCGCATGCGCTCAGCCAGGGCCGTCTGGATGAACTCCCGATCGGGGTGGCGGTATTCACCGGTCTGGGACATGACCATCTCGACTATCACGGCACTCCGGAAGCCTATGGCGCAGCGAAGCAACGGCTTTTTCGCCATCCAGGGCTTTCGGCGGCGGTGATTAATCTCGACGACGCCTACGCGGAGACCATTCGCCAAGCGGTCAGTCCGGAGGCTCGAATCTATACCTTTAGCCTGCAGCCCGACGGGCCGCGCGCCGACGTGCAAGCCCGCCAAGTCACCTGTGACCGGCATGGCATCAACCTGCAGATCGGCACCTGGCAAGGGGAGCTCAGTCTGCAAAGTCCGCTGCTGGGAGAATTCAACGCCCAAAATTTGCTGGCCGCGCTCACGGCGCTAATGGCGAGCGGGGTGTCCGGTGCGGATGCGGCGCATGCGTTGTCACAGGCGGTGCCGGTGCGTGGTCGGATGGAGCTACTCGGCGGCAGCAAGGGTCAGCCCCTTGTTTGCGTTGATTACGCTCATTCGCCGGACAGCCTTGAGCGCGTTTTGCAGGCCTTACGCCTGCCCGGTCTCAAACGCCTGATTTGTGTCTTTGGTTGCGGCGGCGACCGGGACACCAGTAAACGTGGCCCCATGGGGGCGATTGCCGAGCGTCTGGCCGACGAGGTGTTGGTCACCAGCGACAATCCCCGCAGCGAAGATCCGGCGGCTATCGGCGCCCAAATTCTGGCGGGCATGCTGCATCCAGAGCGAGCGCAGTGGATTAGCGATCGCGCGTTGGCCATCCGCACCGCAATCGCGCTGGCGGGCCCGGATGACCTCGTGTTGCTGGCGGGCAAAGGTCACGAATCAACGCAGACCACGGCCCATGTCGTGATCTCGCTGGATGACGCCGCACTTGCGCGCCAGATTCTTGGGGAGCCCGTGCGTGATTAATGGCTCGCTCAGCGCGCTTAGTGCGGTGCTCAATGGTCGCTTGGTGGGCGAGGATGCGCCGTTCCACGGCCTAAGCACGGACACGCGTGCGTTGATGCCGGGCAATCTTTTCGTGGCGCTTAAAGGCGAGCGCTACGACGCGCACGATCTGCTGGCTGCGGCCGTCGCCGCTGGCGCGGCCGGCGTAGTGGTCGAGCGCGAAGTGGACGTTGCCGCGCCTCAGATCGTGGTGGCCGACACCCGCCGCGCGCTCGCCGATTTGGCGCGTGACTGGCGTCGCCGCCATCCGATACCGGTGGTTGCCATCACCGGCAGCAATGGCAAGACCACCACCAAGGAACTGGTCGCGAGCATCCTGCGTCAGCACGGTGAAACGCTGGCCACCGTCGGCAATCTGAACAACGACATCGGCGTTCCGCTCACCTTGAGCGGGCTCGGCGCCGAGCATCGGTATGCGGTGATTGAGATGGGCGCGAACGGTCCCGACGACATCGCGCAGCTGGTCGCAATCGCTGAGCCGGAGGTCGCGCTGGTGACCATGTGTGGGCCCGCGCATCTGGCGGGTTTTGGCTCGTTGGCCGGCGTCGCTCGCGCCAAAGGCCAGATTTACGCCCAGTTGAAGCCGGGCAATACCGCCATCATTAATCTCGACGACCCTTTCCACGCGCAATGGGAGGGGACTGCCGCCCCGGCGCGCCTGCTGGGTTTTGGACTAAGCGAATCGGCCGCCGTCACCGCCCGTGATATCAAACCTCTGCCCCTTGGCGAAGGCTCATCGTTCACGCTCTGCATCGATGGCGCCTGCACCGAGGTTCATCTGCCGCTTGATGGCTTGCACAACGTGCGCAACGCCCTCGCCGCGGCGGCCGTTGGCGTTGCGCTTGCGCTGCCCCTGCCCCTGATTCGCGCAGGTCTGGAAAGCGTCGCGCCGGTGAAAGGGCGTCTCAACGTGCGGCGCTCAGGACAGGGCCTGACCGTGATCGACGACAGCTACAACGCCAATCCTGCTTCCCTGGCGGCGGCCGTGGGGATTCTGGCCGAGCAAGCCGGACGGCGCTGGCTGGTGTTGGGCGATATGCGCGAACTCGGCCCGGAGGCGGTAGCCATCCATCGGGAGGCTGGCCGCGCCGCGCGCGAGGCCGGTATCGACCGGCTACTAGGAATCGGCGAGTTAGCCGCCGAGGCAGTGGCGGCCTTTGGCGCGAACGCCAAGGCCTTCGCCACGCGCGAAGAAGCGCTGCACTTCATGACCGAAAGCGAACTGTCCGGGCTCACCCTGCTGGTGAAAGGCTCGCGTTCGATGCAACTCGATTTGTTGGTGAAGGCTTTGATGGCTGGGCCGGAGGTGAGCTCATGCTGATGTTGCTGGCCGAATGGCTCGCCCAATTCGAATCGGGATTCCGGGTCTTTCAGTACCTGACCCTGCGCACCGTGCTGGCTGCCATGACCTCCTTGTTCATTGCGCTACTGGTCGGGCCGCACATGATCAAGCGGCTGACGCTGCGGCAGATTGGACAGACCGTGCGTGATGATGGCCCCAAGAGTCATCTCTCGAAGGCGGGCACGCCTACCATGGGGGGCGCGCTGATTCTGGTGGCGATCGCAGTCAGTACGCTGCTCTGGACCAATCTGGAGAATCGCTTTGTGTGGCCGGTACTGGCGACCACGCTGTGCTTCGGGGCGATTGGCTGGGTGGACGATTACCTCAAGCTTTCGCGCAAGAACCCCAAGGGCCTGGCCGCCCGCAAGAAGTATTTCTGGCAGTCGGTGGTGGCGATAGCGGTGGCAACGCTGCTGTATCAAAGCGCGCTCGTGCCCGCTGAAACCCGACTCATCGTGCCGTTTTTCAAAGGCGTGGCCATTGAGCTGGGACTGCTTTACATCGCGTTTAGCTACTTCGTGATTGTCGGGACGAGTAATGCGGTCAACTTGACCGATGGCCTCGACGGGCTGGCGATCCTGCCCACCGTGCTGGTGGCCGGCGCGCTGATCGTTTTTGCCTACGTCACCGGCAACGTGAAGTTTTCGCACTACCTTGCCTTGCCCTATGTGCCCGGCGCCGGCGAAATGAGCGTGTTCTGTGCCGCGATTGTGGGCGCAGGGCTGGGCTTTTTATGGTTCAACACCTATCCCGCCCAGGTCTTCATGGGCGATATCGGGGCCTTGGCCCTGGGCGCCGCGCTCGGCGTTGTGGCCGTGGTCATTCGTCAGGAACTGGTGCTGTTCCTGATGGGCGGGGTGTTTGTGGCCGAGACCGTATCGGTCATCTTGCAGGTGGCCTCCTTCAAACTCACCGGCAAACGCATCTTCCGCATGGCGCCGCTGCATCACCACTTTGAGCTTAAAGGCTGGCCCGAGCCGCGCGTGATTGTGCGCTTCTGGATCATTACCGTGGTGCTGGTGTTGCTGGGCCTCACGAGTCTGAAAATCCGATGAGCACGCACGCCACCCCATCGGCCGCACCCGCCTACGCGCAGCAGCGCTGGGGCGTGTTCGGGATGGGCGTGACCGGCGTGTCGCTGGCGCGGCATCTCATCGCGGGCGGCGCTCGCGTGCGCTGTGTGGATACTCGCGCCGAGCCCGCAGGGCGGCACTCGCTGGCGGCGCTCAACGAGCACATCGACTGGCGCTGCGGTGAACTCGACGCGGCGGTCTTGCTCGACTGCGACAGCATCGCCGTCAGCCCCGGGGTGCCGCTCGACCACCCGGCCTTGCGGGCAGCCGCCCAGCGTCACATCCCGCTGGTAGGTGATATCGAACTCTTTGCCAGGCGTGCACGTGCGCCCAGCGTTGGCATCACCGGCTCCAATGGCAAAAGCACCGTCACCACGCTGGTGTGGCAGATTCTTGAAGCGGCGGGATTCGCGGTGCGGGCGGGCGGCAACCTCGGCACGCCGGCGCTCGATCTACTGGGCGCTCCCGAGCCGGATTACTACGTGCTGGAACTCTCCAGCTTCCAGCTGGACTTGACCTTGCAGCTCGACGCCGCAGTGGCCTGCGTGCTGAATGTGTCGCCCGACCACCTCGACCGCCACGGCACGCTCGCGCATTACGCCGCAGCCAAGGCGCGCATCCTCCCGGGCGCCCGCGACATCGTGCTCAATGCCGACGACCCGGTCGTCGCGGCGATGGCGCCCGAGGGCGCCGCCGTCCGCTGGTTTGGCGAAGCGCGTGAGAACGCGCACTACCATTTGGCCCAACGCGAGGGGGAGCGCTGGTTGTGCTGCGGTGACGAAGCCCTCATGCCGGCCCATGCGCTTGGGATCGCGGGCTTCCATAACGAAATGAACGCGCTGGCTGCCTTCGCGATTACCGACGCCCTGGGGGTGCCGCGTGACGCGCAATGCGCGGCGCTGGCCGCGTTCGAGGGGCTGCCGCACCGTTGCCGTCGAGTGGGCATGCGCGATGGCGTGGAATGGTTTGACGATTCAAAAGCCACCAACATCGGGGCCGCTGCGGCTGCGATTTCAGGGCTGCTGCGGCATCGCGCTGGCGTTCTGATTGCGGGTGGTCAGGGCAAGGGCGCGGATTTCCGTGAACTGCGGCCGGCCATCGCAGGCCGCGTGCATACGCTGGTATTGCTCGGGGAAGACGCGGCTTTGCTCGAGCAAGCGCTGGGCGATCTGGCGCGCGTCGAACGCGCTACGACTATGCCCGAGGCGGTTCGCCTCGCTGCTGCCGCCGCGCAATCTGGCGACGCCGTGTTGTTGAGCCCCGCCTGCGCGAGCTACGACATGTTTGAGGGCTACGCCCACCGCGGGCGCCTGTTCACGGCCGCCGTGCAGGAGTGGTTGGCCGCATGAAACAGCACGCCACCCGTAAGCCGCTTCCCCGCGCCATCGTGCATAACGAGCCCACCTTCGACCGTTGGCTCATTTTTGCGCTCGTCGCGATCGTCTCGCTGGGCGTGGTGATGGTGGCCTCCGCATCGATCTCCATTGCGGCCCGCAAACATGGCTATGAGTTCTACTACGTCCAGCGTCACCTCATTTCCTTATGCATTGGCGCCGGGGTCGGCTACCTGTTGTACAGCCAAGGGCTTGAGTGGGTGCGGCGATTGAGCCCTTACGGCCTTCTGATTGCCATTGTCTTGCTGGTGCTGGTGCTCATCCCCGGCATTGGGCATCGCGTGAACGGCGCCTCCCGCTGGCTCGCGTTCAAGGGCGTCACGATTCAGTCTGCCGAAATGGCCAAGCTGGCCATGATTGTCTACCTCGCGGGTTATCTGGTGCGCCATCAGGACCAGGTGCGCCACAAGCTTAGAGGCTTTATTAATCCCATCGGGGTGCTGGCCTTGCTCAGCTTACTCCTGCTTTTTGAGCCCGATCTGGGCTCTACCGCCGTCTTGTCCGCGACCACGCTGGGCATGGTGCTGCTGGCCGGCGCTCCCATCCCCACCTTCGCCTGCATCGGCGCCGCGATCGCTGGCGTATTCGGCGGGCTGGTGGTGCTCGAGCCCTATCGCCTTGCGCGCTGGATCAGCTTTCGCGATCCCTGGTTACACGCCGATGGCTCCGGGTATCAGCTCGCGCAGTCGCTCATCGCCTTCGGGCGCGGCCATTGGGTGGGCGTTGGTCTCGGCAACAGTGTGCAAAAACTGTTTTATCTGCCAGAGGTGCACACGGACTTTATCTTTGCCGTGATCGGCGAGGAACTTGGCGTGGCGGGCACCCTGCTGGTAATCGCGCTGTTCCTGTTTCTGGTCTGGCGGATTTTCCGGATCGGCGCGCGGGCCGAGGCCGCAGGTCAATATTTTGGGGCCAATCTGGCCTATGGCGTGGCGCTGCTCATCGGCATCGAGGCGTTTTTCAATATCGGGGTGAACATCGGCTTTTTCCCTACCAAAGGCCTCACCCTGCCGTTTATCAGCTACGGCAACAACAGCACCCTCATTATGTGCGCGTCCATAGCGCTGGTGTTCCGGGTGGCCTATGAGTCGCGCGCGGAACGACCCGCCAGCGCCCCGGTTGAAGGCGCCGATCGGCCGGCGCCCGAGTTGGCCTATGAGTAAGCGCGTGATGATTCTGGCCGGCGGCACCGGCGGACACATCTACCCGGCACTGGCCGTGGCAGAGGTGCTGCGTGCCGAGGGCGTGCGCTTGCGCTGGTTAGGCTCGGCGGGCGGAATGGAAACCCGAATCGTGCCCAGGGCTGGCATCGAGATTGTGGAAATTATGGTGTCCGGTTTGCGCGGCCGCGGCGCGCTGGGCTGGGTGATGGCGCCGTTCATGCTGAGCCTCGCCACCTGTCAGGCGATTCTCGCCATCCTGCGTTTTCGGCCGGGGGTTGTACTCGGCATGGGCGGCTTTGTGAGCGGCCCCGGCGGGCTCGCGGCCTGGCTGTGTCGCCGACCGTTAGTCGTGCACGAGCAGAATGCCATTCCGGGCCTGACCAATCGTTTACTCAGCCGGATCGCGACCAAGGTGCTGGCGGCTTATCCCCGCAGCTTCGCCGACGCTGTTAGCGCCGAGACCTCCGGTAATCCGGTGCGCGCGGCGATTGCCGCCATGGCCGCGACCGACCGTCCCGCACGGACCGCGCCGCCGCTGCGCTTGCTGGTGGTGGGTGGTAGCCGAGGGGCTCGACGGCTTAACGACACCTTGCCGGCGGCGCTCGCCGCGTTACCGTCCGGTGCGATCGAAGTCTGGCATCAGACCGGTGAATCGGCGCTGGCCGCGACGCGCGCGGACTATGCGCAGCGGGGGCTCACGGCCCGGGTCGATGCGTTTATCGACGACATGCCGGCCGCCTATCAGTGGGCTGATGCGGCCGTGTGTCGATCGGGCGCGATGACCGTGGCCGAATTGGCCGCGGTCGGTCTGCCCGCCCTGTTGGTGCCTTTCCCGCATGCGGTCGACGACCATCAAACCGCCAATGGTCAATTCATGGTGGAGGCTGGCGCGGCCTTGATGCTGCAAGACGCAGCGCTGAGTCCGCAGAGCCTCGCCAAAGTGCTCATGACCTGGCTCGAAGACCGTGCCGGTCTGCTCGACACGGGGCGCCGAGCACGTGCGCTCGCCCGTCCTGATGCGGCGGCCAGCGTCGCCCAACATTGCCTGGAGCTGTTGCATGCATAAGGTCGACACCCTGCCAATGCATAACGTCAAACGAATCCATTTTGTGGGCATCGGTGGGGCGGGCATGGGCGGCATTGCAGAAGTGCTGCATAACCTGGGCTACGCGGTGTCGGGCTCAGATCAGTCCGCCAACCGCATGACCGAGCAACTCGCGCGGCTCGGCGTGACGATTGCCGTAGGCCATAGCGCAGAACACGCGGCCGCGGCGGATGTCGTGGTCTATTCCAGCGCGATTCCGGCCGACAACCCGGAGCTGGTCGCGGCGCGCGCGCGGCGGGTGCCGATTGTGCCGCGCGCCGAAATGCTCGCGGAACTCATGCGTTTCCGCAGCGGCATCGCCATTGCCGGCACCCATGGCAAGACCACGACCACCAGTCTGGTGGCGAGCGTGTTGGCCGAAGGCGGGCTCGACCCGACCTTTGTGATTGGCGGGCTGCTGCACAGCGCCGACTCCCACGCCCGTCTGGGCACCGGCCATTATCTCGTCGCTGAAGCCGACGAGAGCGATGCGTCCTTTCTGCTGCTCAATCCCTTGATCGCGGTGTTGACCAATATCGACGCCGACCACATGGATACCTACCAGCAGGATTTCGACCGCCTGCGCGGCAGTTTCCGCGACTTCTTCCGCCGCCTGCCTTTCTACGGCGTGGCCGTGATCTGCGCCGACGACGCCGAGGCCGCTTCGCTGGTGGACCAGCTCCACACCCGCGTGATCACCTATGGCCAGCAGCAGGACGCCGACGTGCGGGGCTTCGATATTGAACTGCGCGGCATGCGTTCGAGTTTCAGCGTGCAGCGACGCGGCATGTCCGAAGCGTTCAAGGTCACGCTGAACATGCCCGGACGACACAATGCGCTCAATGCGCTGGCCGCTATCGCGGTGGCCGGTGAGTTAGGCATTCCGGATGCCGCAGTGGCCCGCGCCCTGTCCCATTTTCAGGGCGTGGGGCGGCGCTGCCAGGTGCGCGGCCGTACCCGCATCGGCAGCGCCACGGTGACCCTTATCGATGACTACGGGCATCACCCGCGCGAGCTCGCCGCGATGATTCGCACCGCGCGCGAGAGTTGGGCCGGCACGCGTCTGGTGCTGGCCTTCCAGCCCCATCGCTACACCCGCACGCGCGATTTGTTCGAGGACTTTGCCGAGGTGCTCAGCGCCGTCGACGTGCTGCTGCTGCTGGATATCTACAGCGCCGGCGAAAAACCGCTGCCGGGTGCCGATGCGCGCGCGCTGTGTCGCTCGATTCGTGGCCGGGGCACCGTCGACCCGGTGTTTGTTTCCGGGCCCGACAAGCTCATGGAAGCGCTGGCGGGTGTGGTGCAGGAAGGCGATTTGGTGATGCTGCTGGGGGCCGGCAGCATTGGGCGCATCGCGGAACGTTTGCAGTACGAGCCCGTTTAAGTGATGCGAACAGGAGAGAGACAGAAACTCATGGTGGAGGGCGATGACAGTGGCGCCGGGCAAGAGATGAATCTCGCATGGTTGCGCGAAGTGCCGCTGCGCGGGCGCCTGCGCTTTAACGAACCCATGGCCCGCCATTGCACCTGGCGCGCGGGCGGTGCTGTTGAACGCTTTTTTGAGCCGCTCGATGTGGCCGATCTTGCCGCGTATCTGCGGGCGGCCCCGCGCGACGAACCCCTCACCTGGGTGGGCTTCGGCAGCAATTTGCTGGTGCGCGATGGCGGCTTACGCGGCACCGTCATTGCTACCGCCACCGCTTTGGGCAAGCTCATCTGGCGCGATGAACACACCGCTTATGCGGGCGCCGGGGTGGCTTGCGCCAAGCTTGCCCGGCAGGCGGCAAGCCGCCACCTCGGCGGCGGCGAATTTCTGTCCGGCATTCCCGGCACCATCGGCGGCGCGCTCGCGATGAACGCCGGTGCGTTTGGCCACGAGATTTGGGAGTTGGTGGAGAGCGTCGAAACGCTCGGGCGCGACGGCGTGTTGAAGACCCGCGCGGCGTCTGAGTTCCGCGCCGCCTATCGCCACATCGATGGCCTGCACGAGGAGTGGTTCGCGGCGGGCGTGCTCAAACTGGGCAAGAACGACGGCGCCGGTTCAAAAGTCAAAGCGCTGCTTCGGGCGCGCGGCGCTTCACAGCCGCTGGGTTTGCCGAGTTGCGGCTCGGTCTTCAAGAACCCGCCTGGCGATTTTGCCGGACGCCTCATCGAAGCCGCGGGCGCCAAAGGCGCAGTGCGGGGCGGCGCTTATGTCTCGCCCAAGCACGCCAATTTCATCATTAACGATGGCGCCGCTACCGCGGCCGACATCGAAGGTCTGATGCTCGATGTGCAAGCCGCCGTGTGGGCGCACGCCGGCGTCGCCCTCGAATCCGAAGTCCGCATTCTGGGTGACTTCGCCGCTGGGGAGGTTCGCCCATGAGCGCGCGTGAGTTTGATGCAGCGAGCGTCGTGGCGCGGGCGGGCCGAGTCGTGGTGCTGATGGGCGGCGACAGCGCCGAGCGCGAGGTGTCCTTGCGTAGCGGTGCGGCGGTGACTGCTGCCCTGGCACGCGCCGGGGTTAGCGTGGAAGCCATGGATTTTCGCGCCGGCGACCTGCCCGAACTGCTGGCGCGCCAACCCGACCGGGTGTTCATCGCGCTGCACGGGCGTGGCGGCGAAGACGGACTCCTGCAGGGCGCGCTGGGACTCGCCGGCATTCCGTTTACCGGCAGCGACGTGCTGGGTTGCGCACTCGCTATGGACAAGATCCGCAGCAAACAAATCTGGCAGAGCGTTGGCATTCCCACCCCGAATTTCATGGTGGTGGACGAGCACTCGAACCTCGAGGAAGTCGTTGCCCGGATCGGCCTGCCCATGGCGGTGAAACCGGCCCATGAAGGGTCCAGCGTGGGTGTTAGCAAAGTTGAACAGGCGAGCGATCTGCCGGCCGCGATATCACTCGCAACCCGGTTCGACAGCGCGGTGCTCGCGGAGTCCTGGGTGAGCGGTGGTGAGTACACGCTGTCGATCGTTGACGGCCAGACCCTGCCCCTGATCAAGCTCGAAACTCCCCGCCAGTTCTACGACTACGAAGCCAAGTATCTCGCGAATACCACGAAATATATTTGCCCCTGCGGGCTTGACGCCGAGCTTGAAGCTCGCCTCGCCGAACAGGGCCTGCGGGCCTTTACGGCGCTGGGCGCGAGCGCCTGGGGCCGGGTTGATTTCATGCTGGATGCCAATGGCCAGCCCCATTTCATTGAACTGAACACCGTGCCGGGCATGACCGACCACTCGCTCGTTCCGATGGCCGCCAGCGCTTTCGGCTGGCGCTTCGAGGAACTGGTCTTGCGCATCCTGGCCTTGAGTTTTGAGCGTGCCGTATGACCGCCGCCAAACCGCAGCGCGCGCAGGCCGCCCCGTTGCCGCCGCCGTCGCGGAATCTCGCCCGCTGGCTGTGGTTGCCCGTGCTGTTGGCGCTCGCGTTCGGGGGCTCGAGTCTGCATCAAAACTTGCAGGACCCCGACGCGTTTCCCATTCGCAAGATCACAGTCGACGGCGACTTTCGATATCTGGCGCCGGCGCCCATGCAGGCTTTGGTGAGCGGCTCTGTGAAGGGGGGCTTCTTTCAGGTCGATGTGGGGGAAATCCGCACCCGCATCCTGCAGGAACCCTGGGTCCGCGATGTGAGCGTGGCGCGCGTTTGGCCGGACGCCATCCATGTCAGCGTTATCGAGCAGCAGCCGGTGGCGCGCTGGGGCGCGAACGCCTTGCTCAGCGACAAGGCGCAGGTGTTCTCGCCGGCACTCGCAACATTCCCGAGCGGGTTGGTGAAGGTACACGGGCCGGTGGGCAGCGAGGCGGACGTCTGGTCAACCTATCTGCAGGCGAGCGCTCGGCTGGCCAAACTCGGGCTGAAGATCAAATCCCTGGCGCTCTCCGATCGGCGCGCCTCGCGCATCGATCTGGAAGACGGCACCGTCCTGTTGCTGGGACGTCATTTCATCGACGAGCGGCTGGATCGACTGGTACGGGCCTGGCCCCGGATTCTGCGCGAGAACTGGTCCAAGGTCGCCAGCATCGACCTGCGCTATACGAATGGCTTTGCGGTCAAGGAACGCACGCCCTCGGCTTTACCGCCCAAATTGGCCAAACCGGCCAAAGCCCCATGACTTTAAACCTAGCGGAACCCACAGGCTGACACCCACTATGCTCAGGAAGCAGGACAAGAACCTCATCGTCGGACTCGATATTGGCACTTCCAAGGTGGTTGCCTTGGTGGGTGAGATAGGCGAGGACGGTACCGTGGAAGTCATTGGACTCGGCTCGCACCCTTCGCGCGGCCTGAAGAGGGGCGTGGTGGTGAACATCGATTCCACCGTGCAATCGATCCAGCGCGCCGTGGAAGAAGCCGAAATGATGGCCGGCTGTGAAATCAAGGCAGTCTCCGCCGGCATCTCGGGTGGCCATGTGCGCAGCCTGAATTCCAACGGCATCGTCGCCATCAGGGATGGCGAGGTCACTCAGAGCGACAAAGACCGCGTGCTGGATGCGGCCAAGGCGGTGGCGATTCCTTCCGACCAGAAAATCCTGCATGTGCTGGCGCAGGAATACATCATCGACGGTCAGGACGGCATTCGCGAACCCATTGGCATGTCCGGGGTGCGCCTCGAGGCGCGGGTTCATATCGTGACCGGCGCCGAAAGCGCGGCGCAGAACATCATCAAATGCGTCCGGCGCTGTGGTCTGAACGACGACGATCTCATTCTGCAGCAGGTGGCGTCTTCGGCGGCCGTCCTCGCCGACGATGAAAAAGATCTGGGCGTGTGCCTGTGCGACATCGGCGGCGGGACCACCGATATCGCCGTATTCGTGCACGGCGCCATTCACCACTCGGCGGTCATTCCTATCGCTGGCGACCAGGTGACCAATGACATTGCGGTCGCCCTGCGCACGCCGACTCACCACGCGGAAGATCTGAAGCTCCGCTACGCCTGCGCCATGCCCCAGCTGGCCAATGTGAATGAAACCATCGAAGTGCCCAGCGTCGGCGACCGTGCGCCGCGCCGTCTGGAGCGTCAGACCCTGGCCGAGGTGGTGGAGCCGCGCTACGAAGAGCTGTTTGGCCTCGTGCAGGCCGAACTCAAGCGCAGCGGTTTCGAAAACATGATCGCGGCGGGTGTGGTGTTAACCGGTGGCGGCTCCCGCATGGAAGGCGCAATTGAACTCGCTGAAGAGGTTTTCAACATGCCGGTACGACTGGGCATTCCCCAGCATGTCACCGGTCTGGTCGAGGTGGTCCGCAATCCGGTTTATGCCACAGGCGTTGGCCTGTTGCTGGAAGCGGCGCGGAAGGCGAAGGCGGGTCCGGCACAGCGGAGTGGCCGACAGGAGCAGATGGTGGGAGCGCTGGAAAGAATGAAGGCCTGGTTTCAGGGAAATTTTTAACGTGGCTCGTGCCAGACCCCGGCTCCAGGGCTTGGGTGTTTGGCGGGGCGCGCGTCTTTGGTTGATTTAAACGCTGGTATTAACTCGATCGGCCCAAGTCCGCAGCCAATTAAAAGCGGATACCGCCGAACTGATATGGAGGATATGACATGTTTGAAGTGATGGACGCCTATAGCAAATCGGCGGTGATCAAGGTCATCGGCATCGGCGGTGGCGGCGGCAATGCCGTCCAACACATGGTGGGGGCCAACATCGAAGGCGTGGAATTCATCTGCGCCAACACCGATGCGCAGGCACTGCGTGCCTCGACCGTGAAAACAGTGCTGCAGCTCGGCGGTGATATCACCCGCGGGTTGGGTGCTGGCGCTAATCCTGAAGTGGGCCGGCAGGCCGCACTGGAAGACCGTGACCGCATCAGCGATTTGCTGGAGGGTGCCGACATGGTTTTCATCACCGCCGGCATGGGCGGCGGCACGGGCACCGGCGCGGCGCCGATCGTGGCCGAAATCGCGCGTGAAAAAGGCATTCTGACGGTCGCCGTCGTGACTCGTCCTTTCAGTTTTGAAGGCTCTAAACGGGCCCAGTGCGCGACGCATGGCATCAGAGAACTGAGCCAGCATGTCGATTCGTTAATTACCGTCCCGAACGAAAAACTGGTTGCCGTGCTGGGGCGCGACGTCAGCGTGCTGAACGCATTTAAAGCCGCGAACGATGTGCTGCTGGGCGCGGTGGCCGGCATTGCCGAGTTGATTACCAGCCCCGGTCTCATCAACGTCGACTTCGCCGACGTGCGGACGGTGATGACGGAAATGGGCATGGCCATGATGGGCAGCGGACGCGGTCGTGGACCTTCCCGCGCCACCGATGCCGCCAATGCCGCGATTTCCAGCCCTCTGCTCGAGGACATCAATCTCTCCGGTGCCAAGGGCATTTTGGTGAACATCACGGCTGGCGCAGATTTGACCCTGGGCGAGTTTGAAGACGTGGGCAACGTCGTGCGCAGCTTCGCCTCGGAAAACGCCACCGTGGTGGTGGGCACCGTGATCGACCCGTCCAGCGACGGTGAGGTTCGGGTGACCGTGGTGGCGACCGGGATTTCCGGGGACGCCGCGCGCGCCAAACAGGACGCTCCGCGCGTCGTTGAAACCCCGCCGGCAGCTGAAATTCGGGAAGTGCCGACGGTGACTCCGCCGATTGTTGTGGTCGCGCCGACGATTGCCGCGAACCCGGAGCCGGCAGCGGCGAGTCAGCCGGAGAATCAGTACAAAGGACTCGATGTGCCGCCGTTTCTCCGCAACAAGCCGGAGCGCCGTGATCCCATCGGGAATTCGGGGCAGCCGCGATCGGGCCCGGATTACCTTGATATCCCGGCTTTCCTGCGTCGACAGGCAGACTGAACGACAACCGGCGTTCACCGATGATTCAGCCGGTCGCCGCCACAGTGGCGACAGGGCTGTATGGACGCCTGCATCTGGTTTTTCGCGAGCCTGACCTCGCGTGGTAACATTCGCCCACTGATGGTCTGGGCAGGAGGAGCAGGGGTCCGATGTTGAATCAACGAACGCTTAAAAATGTCATCCGCGCGACCGGCGTCGGCCTCCACACTGGCAAAAAGGTGCTGGTCACGCTAAGACCCGCCGCAGTCGACAAAGGCATTGTCTTTCGCCGGATCGATTTAGACCCGGTGATGGAAATTCCGGCCCGCGCAGAAAACGTCGGCGACACCAGCCTCTCCACCAGCCTCATCCGTGAAGGCGTCCGAATCTCCACTGTCGAGCACCTGCTGTCGGCCTTCGCGGGCCTCGGCATCGACAACGCCTATGTTGATTTGAGCGCCTCTGAAGTGCCGATCATGGACGGGAGCGCGGGGCCATTCGTATTTTTGCTCCAATCCGCCGGCTTCCAGGAACAGAGCGCTCCCAAGCGATTCATCCGCATCAAGAAAAGTATTTCGGTCAGCGACGGGGACAAGTGGGCCCGGTTTGAGCCGTTCTCCGGTTTCAAAGTCTCTTTCGCCATCGAATTCGACCACCCCTTCTTCCAGCAAAGCAGCAAGCACGCTGAAATCGACTTCTCCACGACCTCGTTTGTGAAAGAGGTCAGCCGCGCCAGAACTTTCGGCTTCATGCGGGAAGTGGAATGGTTACGCGGACGCAACCTCGCGCTCGGCGGCAGCCTGGACAACGCGGTCGTGGTTGATGACTACCGCGTGTTGAACGAAGACGGCCTCCGCTACGAGGACGAGTTCGTCAAACACAAAATTCTGGATGCCATTGGCGACCTTTACCTCTTGGGTCACAGCCTCATTGGCGCCTTCCATGGTCACAAGTCGGGCCATGAATTGAACAATCAGTTGTTACGCAAGTTGCTGGCGACCCAGAGCGCCTGGGAACAGGTGACTTTCGATGCGCATGAGGATGCGCCCATCGCCTACATGCAGCCGATGCCGGCGCACTAAGCGCCCAACCCGACCCCTAGGTCGGGTTTTCCACTCTGACCTGAATTCTTTCGATGTGCGCCAGAGCCTGAGTGGCACGCGCCTGCTCCAGCAGTTCCGGGATCTCATACCGCAGGCGCGTGGCCCAGACAGCGGACTCTGCAATGAGCACGAGAGTGTCGCCGCGCGTTACCGCCACTTTCACCCGGTCACGCAATAGTTCCGGTAACCACTCGCCCACCGTTCGATCAATCTCCTGCAGTTCTCGCGCGCGCTGTACCAACTGGTTGAGCGCTGGTGTCTCGCTCACGATGGCACCAATCCGGGTGGGGTGTTTCATGCTTTGTCGTTGCGTTCCCAAATAGAGTGATTTGCGTTAGTGGCGAATCGGGCATGTGCCCTGCGGCTGTCACATTAGCCGTCGCAAGCTGTCTGTTACACTAGCGGCCCAATTTTACCCGTGCCCCTCATCAGGGCTTGCCCGCCGACAGTCGTTCTCTGAGGACCGTATGACCGACACCGCTGTTTCGCTCCCTCGCCGGTTGCTCCGCGCTCTGTTTGGCAGCCGCAACGACCGTATCCTGCGCAAAATGCGCCGCACTGTAGAGGCGATCAATGCCCGCGAAGCGGAGATGTCAGCTCTCTCGGACGATGCGCTTCGTGCGAAAACTGAAGCCTTCCGGCAGCGCCACGCGAACGGCGAAAGTCTGGATGCCCTGTTGCCGGAAGCGTTCGCGACCGTCAGGGAGGCCGGGCGCCGAGCGCTCAATATGCGCCACTTTGACGTCCAGATGATCGGCGGCATCGTGTTGCATGAAGGGCGCATCGCTGAAATGCGGACCGGTGAAGGTAAAACCCTGGTTGCGACCCTGCCGGTTTACCTTAACGCCCTGACGGGGCGCGGGGTTCACGTGATTACCGTCAACGATTACCTCGCCAGACGCGACTCCGAATGGATCGGTAAGGTCTACCGGTTTCTCGGTCTCAGCGTGGGCTGCGTGGTTTCGGGGATGGAATCAGAAGAACGTCGTCAGGCTTACGGGGCGGATATCACCTACGGCACGAATAACGAATTCGGTTTTGATTATCTCCGCGACAACATGGTTTTCGCCCAAGACCAGCGCGTGCAACGCGAGCTCGTCTACGCGGTGGTCGATGAAGTCGACTCGATTCTGATTGACGAGGCGCGTACCCCGCTGATTATTTCTGGCCCCTCGGACGACCGTAGCGATTGGTACACGCGGGTTAATGTGCTGATTCCCAAGCTCGTCCGTCAGCCGGAGGAAGAGGGGGACGGCGACTACTGGGTCGACGAAAAGTCCCGCCAGGTTCACATCACGGAACTTGGCCACGAGCACGTGGAGAGCTTGATGTCGGAAGCCGGGCTCCTCCCCGCCGGCGAGAGTCTCTATGGCGTCGCCAATATCGGGCTGATGCATCACCTGAATGCCGCTTTGCGCGCGCATGTCCTCTTTACCCGCGACGTTGATTACGTCGTGAAAGACGCTCAGGTCACGATTGTCGATGAGTTCACCGGCCGCACGATGCCGGGTCGCCGCTGGTCTGATGGTTTGCATCAGGCTGTGGAAGCGAAAGAGGGCGTGCCGATCCAGCTCGAGAACCAGACCTTGGCTTCTATCACCTATCAGAACTATTTCCGCATCTACGAAAAGCTCGGTGGCATGACCGGTACCGCAGACACCGAAGCCTACGAATTCCAACAAATTTACGGTCTCGAAGTCGTGGTGATTCCCACCCACCGTCCAATGGTTCGCAAAGACTTCGGCGACATGGTGTTTCTGACGACGCGCGAAAAATATAAAGCCATCGCCGAAGATATTGCAGATTGCCGCACGCGCCGCCAGCCCGTACTGGTGGGGACCACCTCGATTGAAAGCTCAGAATTCCTATCCGAGATGCTGCGCAAGGAAGGCATTCCGCACCAGGTGCTAAACGCCAAGTTCCATGAAAAAGAAGCGCACATCGTGGCGCAGGCGGGGCGCCCGGGCAGCGTCACGGTGGCCACCAATATGGCCGGTCGGGGCACCGACATCGTCCTCGGCGGCAGTCTGGAAGCCGAATTGCAG
>CAMCQE010000010.1 GCA_945876945.1 Klebsiella pneumoniae | reverse complement strand
GATCGGGCTTTTTCACCGGCAGGGAATCCCCCGACAGGGTCACCGCGAACCACCGCGCGAGGTCGAGTTGTGCCAGCAGCGGCAGCGTGAAGCGTTCCGGTTTGTTCGTCACACAGCCCAGCGCAAAGCCCGCGCCGCGGAGCGCGCTGAGCGTTTCAATGACGCCCGGATATACCACCGTGTGGGTGGTGAGGTCGGCGGTATAGCACTGCTGCCAGGCGCGATAGGTGCGGGCGAAGGATTCGGCGTCGGCCTGCCCGTCCATCTCGCCGGTGAGGCAGCGATGGATGAGACGTTCCGCGCCGTTGCCGATGTAGCCGCGCACGGCTTCTGCTCCGCGCGGCGCAAAGCCGCATTGAATCAGCGCGTTGTCGGCAGCGTTGGCAATGTCCGGCGCGCTGTCCACCAGCGTGCCGTCGAGATCAAACAACACCACCCGCGCGGCGTTCATCGTTGGCGGCCGGCCGTAATTGCCGCCTGCATCGCGGCGATGGTGTCGCGATAGTCGCCGCCGTTGAAGATCGCCGAGCCGGCCACGAAGGTGTCGGCGCCGGCTGCGGCAATCTCGCCGATGTTGTCGATTTTGACGCCACCGTCGATCTCGAGCCGGATGGGCAAGCCGGAGTCATCGATGAGCCGCCGCGCTTCGCGCAGCTTCGGCAGGGCCGAGGGAATAAAGGACTGGCCGCCAAAGCCCGGATTCACCGACATCAAGAGCACCATGTCCACCTTGTCCAGCACGTGACGCAGGGCGTCGAGCGGCGTGGCGGGATTGAACACCAGCCCCGATTGGCAGCCCAGATCGCGAATCAGCGACAGGCTGCGATCGATATGGCGGGAGGCTTCGGGGTGGAAAGTGATGTAGCTCGCGCCGGCTTTCGCAAACTCGCTGATCATGTGGTCCACCGGCTCGACCATCAGGTGGACATCGATGGGGGCCGTCACCCCGTGCTTACGCAGTGCCGCGCAGACCATCGGGCCAATCGTGAGATTGGGCACGTAGTGGTTGTCCATCACGTCGAAATGAATGAGCCCGGCGCCGGCCGCGACCACGGCGTCTACTTCCTCGCCGAGGCGGGCAAAGTTGGCAGAGAGAATCGAAGGTGCAATGAGGTCGGCTTGCATGGGCGAGTTCCGGGGGAATGACAGAGGCGCCGCACTTTACCCCAAAGGCCGGCTGCCCGGCACCGCGCTCCAGAATGCGCGCGCAGGAGTCGATAGAGCCTGCATGCGTGTGATGAAACTTCTGAGCCTTGTCTGCCTGCTCGCTGCGAGCGGTGCGTTCGCGGCCGATCCGCCGCCGGCGGCCGACGCCAGCAAGGCCGCCGAGCCGGCCCCTGCGGCGGCGACTGAACCGGCGGCAAGTCCCCCGGCGACCGATGTGCCGGCGGACAAAGACACGACCCCTGCCGATCGCGAGGCCGAGATTACGCCGCGACTGCCTCAACTCACCGTCGATGATGAACTGGTCTGGCTGAACGCCGATTCGGCACGCTTCTTTGCGTTTAAGCGACTGCCTGCGAAAGCGGCCAAGCCGCAGGGCGCGATACTCATCGTGCCCGGTCCACGGGCTTTCATAGATCAGCATCCTGGCACCACCCAGCTGCGCGAGATCCCGGCCGCTGGCGGTTGGTTGACGCTGGCGCTGCAGGTGCCGCTGCAAGCGGAGGTGGCGCCGGAGCAGGCGCCAGCGCCAGCCTCGGACGCCACGCTGCCGACAGCGGCCAATGCGCCGCTTGATCCGCTCTGTGCTCGCATCACCGCGGCACTCGCGTTCGTCGATGCCACCAAGCCACCGCTGATCGCGCTGGTCGCCGAAGGCGAAAGCGCAGACCGCGCGCAGGCCTGCTTTGCGGACGGCTTCCCGCCCAACGTGCGCGCCTTCGCAGCCGTCGGCCGTTGGCGCGGCAAACTCGACGGTCTCAAAGTGCCCAGCATCGAGTTCGTGCCGGCGCTGGATCCGGTTGCGATCCGTGAGGCCGACCGCCGGCGCAAAACAGCGCGCCAACCCAACACGCCCCCGCATCGGCGAGTCGACATTGACGCCGCCGACCGGGCTTTCAAAGGCGGCGAAGTGGATGTCGCCAAACGCTTGCGCGGCTGGCTGGAGAAACTGCCGCCACCGCCCGCCTTACCCAAAGACGCCCAGCCGCCGCCGGCGGTTAAATCCTGATCCTCAGGCGCTCGCGCCCAAGCGCGTCAGCGCCCAGTCGATGTGTTCCTGCACCAGCGGCGAGACGTCTGGCCGCCGCGCCCGCAAGGCCACAATCGTGGCCGCGTCGGGCGGCGCATTGCCCAGCGCCACCGCCAGATTCCGCTGCCACTGTTCAAAGCTGATGCGGCGGATCGCCGAGCCTTCGGTGTTGGCGAGAAAAGTGGCTTCGTCCCAGTCGAACAGAGTCAGCAGTGAGGCCCGTTCGAGACCGTGGCGAGGCGCGAAGTCCGGCAGCGCGGTGAGTTTGGCGTAGCGATTCCACGGGCAGAACAGCTGGCAGTCATCGCAGCCATACACCCGGTTGCCGATCAGCGGCCGCAAGTCTTCGGGGATGCTGCCTTCCAGTTCGATCGTGAGATAGCTGATGCAGCGGCGGGCGTCGAGCACATAGGGCGCGATGATGGCGGCCGTCGGGCAGACTTCAATGCAGCGGGTGCAGGAACCGCAGTGGTCGGAGACCTGAGGCGGGTCTGGCGGGAGTTCGAGATCGGTAAAAATCTCGCCCAGAAAAAACCAGGAGCCGTCGTGCCGGTTGATGAGATTGGTGTGCTTGCCGATCCAGCCAAGGCCCGCGTTACGCGCCAGCGGCTTCTCCAGCACGGGCGCGCTGTCGGTGAAGACCCGATGGCCAAACGGGCCGAGCACTTCTTCGAGCCGGCGGGCCAGACTCCGCAGACGACCGCGCAGGGTTTTGTGATAGTCGCGGCCCAGCGCGTAGCGCGAGACGTAAGCCCCTGCGGGGTTCTGCAACTGCGCAATGCTGCCGGCCATCGGCTCCGGCAGGTAATCGCAGCGGACCGAAATAACCGAGAGCGTGCCGGGCACCAAAGCCGCCGGCCGACTCCGTTTGCCGTCGTGGGCGGTCAGCCAGGCCATCTCGCCGTGGTAGTGGCGGGCGAGCCAATCCTGCAAACGGGGCTCGTCGGCGCTCAGATCGATGCCGGTAATCCCGACCTGCTGAAAGCCGAGTTCGGCGCCCCAGTCGCGCAGCGATGCGACCAGCGCCTGCGGATCAGGTGTCATCCGCGAGGTGGCTGCCGTCGTCCAGTCCTATCCGCTCGCACAGCGCCTGCCACAGGGCATAGAAGGCGCGCGCGCCGGGGCTGCCGGCGGCAAAGGTTTGCACTGGCGCCCGCTGCTCGCCCATTTTCTCCACCTGACTGGTGTAGGGAATGAAACTCCGCAGCACTTCCGGGTGGTCGGCGGCGAACTGGGTAATGAGCTCACAGTGCAGCTGGCGTCGGCGATCGACCATCGAGAAAAATGGCAGCAGTTTCTCGCGCGGCAGGCCGTGCGCGGTCGAGAATTCCCCTAATTGGGCATAGGCGCGCACCGACAGCGGCGTAGGAATGACCGGCACCAGTAGCCAGTCGGCCATCTCGAAAATGTTTTCCGACACCAATGACAGATGCGGCGCGCAGTCTACAAACGCCAGGTCGTAGTCGTCTTCCAGCGCCGACAGCAGCTTGCCGAGGCGGGTAGTGGGTTTGCGGAACTCGCTCAGCGCGATATCCAGATTGCGGTGGCCGAGGTCGGCTGGAATCAGATCGAGGCCCGCGTAGTTGGTGCCATGCACGGCGGCCTTCAGCCCGCGTTTTTTCTCCAGAAAAGCCTGCGGGTCGGTGGTGGCCGTGGGCTCGATGCGGAAATAAAACCCGGCGGCGCCCTGCGGGTCGAGGTCCCAGATCACACAGCGATAGCCCGCGCGGCTGGCGAGGTAGGCCAGATTGACCGTGGCGGCCGTTTTGCCCACCCCGCCTTTTACGTTGTAGGTCGCGAATACCTTCATGTGCGGTTCTCCTCCAGCCGGGCATACAGCCGTTGTACGCGAGGTGCCCGAAAGCGCGCAAATGCGGCATCTACCAGCGCCACATGCTTGCGCTCCAGACTGCCGAGCCGCTCGCCCAGCGTCGTTAACAACTGAAGCGCGCCCGGGTCGACGGGGGATTCTGCCGAGTCCCCCTGCACCAGTCGCTGGAGCAGCTCATGGTGAACGTGGAGATCCCAGGTGTCGCCCATCGCAGATTGCAGCGTCTTGAGTTCGCGCACGGCCCTTTGCAATGCCTCGGGCGCATACAGCCGCTGGAACCCTTCGAGCAGGTAGCGCAGCTTTTTACAGTCCTTGCGCAGTTCGTGCAGGGTTTCCGGATCGTGCCGGGCCTCGACGGGATCGAAGCGCAAAATCGCCAGCCGTCGCTGACGCAGCGCGCGCGACACGGTGTTCAGCACCGGCGAGCGGCCGCGTCGACCGGCGTGCTTGCCGCGGCCGAGGGCGTCGAGAAACTCGCCCCAGGACTGCATCGCGGCCTGGTATTCGGGGCTCAGCAGATGGGTTTTCAACGCTGCGCGCGCCGCTTCGCGGGTGCTCTGCACGCGCTGGCGGAGCGCGGCCGCCGCTGCCGGCGGCACTTCCGGGCAGGCGGCAAGATAGGCGTCGAGACAGCCACCGAGCACATCCATATCGCGTAACGCGCCGGTGGCGCGATTAAGCGTCGAGAGTTCGGCGCGGAACCGCGCCCGCAAGTCCAGCGCAATGGTGGATTTGAGGTCTCCCAGCCAGGACCTGATGCTCCGCAATGCCACGCGATAGTCGTGCAGGAATTCGCTATCCAGATCCGCCACGATGCCGGCCTCGTTGGTCTGCATGACGTGGGTGTAGGCGCGCAAGAGTTTGGCCAGCGCCCGCGCCGAACCTTGCTCAGCGCGCAGTGCAATGATGGGCTTGGGCCGATACTGCGCCGGCGCGCGGCCCAGCTGTTTGAGCCAGAAGAGGCCGCAATCCTCACGCAGGGGTTTGACCAGACCGGCGCGGCGCGCGGCGCGAATCACCCGTTGGCCAACGGGCTCAAACCCCGTGATTGCCTGTACCCGCAGCACGGTAGACGCGGGCAGTTCGCTTGAGGTTTCAATCAGGAAGCGCGCGGTCAGTTTGCCGCGCGCATCGAGGCAATCGAAGGCGTGAACCGTGATGTGGCCGGCGCTCACCGGCAGCAGGGCGCGCCCTTCCGTCAGATTGATGAGCCGATTGCGCAGGCGTGGCCGCGGGATGTCGGTGGCGAGGGTGGGTAGGGACGTCAGCCCGTGAAGCTGGTCTTGTTGCTCGGTGCCGAGGCGCCGCAAGTGAACGACAGGGAGATGCTGGCTCTGACTATCGGCGTCAAGCGCCCAGCCTGCCTGCGCCAGACGATGGTCAAAGGTATCGAGGTACCAGCGTTCGATGCGGCGCACGTCCGTGGGCCGCATGCCCGTTTGCGCCAGCAAGAAGGTGCCGAGCATTTCGGCATCGACGCCCGGGCTAGCTTGGAAATGACAGCTCAAAACAGGACTCCGCGCGCAGGTTTGGGCATTAGGTGCCGGGCTTAATCACCACGGGATCGCTGTGACTCGCCCGCGGCCCAAGGGTAGCGCGGCATACGGTGCCGCGCCGACCCTCCGGATCAGGCTACATCAACCGGGCGGGTTAGAGATTCTGGACCGCGTAGTCCGCCAGCCGTGAACGTTCGCCCCGCATCAGCGTGATATGCCCACCGTGCGCCCACTGCTTGAAGCGGTCAACGATGTAGGTCAGGCCGGAGGTGGTCTCGCTCAAGTACGGCGTGTCGATCTGGGCGATGTTGCCGCAACAGACGATCTTGGAACCTGGCCCCGCGCGGGTGATGAGCGTGCGCATCTGTTTGGCGGTGAGGTTCTGGGCTTCGTCGATCACGATGTAGCGGTTGAAAAACGTGCGGCCGCGCATGAAGTTCATGGAGCGCACCTTGACCCGCTTGGCCAGCAGATCGGCGGTAGCGGCGCGGCCCCATTCGCCCCCTTCCTGGGTTTCCGCCAGCGCTTCGAGGTTATCCATCAACGCGCCCATCCAGGGCGTCATTTTTTCTTCTTCCGTGCCCGGCAGAAAGCCGATGTCTTCCCCCAGCGGCACGGTTTCGCGGGTAACGATGATTTCGCGATAGCGCTTCGTGTCCAGCGACTGCGCGAGCCCCGCGGCCAGCGCCAGCAGGGTTTTGCCGGTGCCCGCCGCGCCCAGCAGCGTGACGAAATCGATCTCCGGATCCATCAGCAAATTGAGCGCGAAGCTCTGCTCGCGGTTACGCGCCACCATGCCCCACACGGAATTGCGCGGATTACGGAAGTCGCGTGCCCGTTCAAACACCACGCGCTTGTTTTCCACCCGGCGGGCGATGAGTTCGAGGTCGGTTTCTTCCGGCCCGTAAAGAAATTCGTTGGGATAAAACTGCTCGAAACTGCTCGCAGGCACCGCGTACCAGGTTTTCTGGTCCGCCTGCCAGCATTCCAGCGATTTGCCTTTGCTCGCCCAGAAATTGGCCGAAAGTTCGCGGGTGCCGGTGTAGAGCAGGTTGATGTCGTCGAGGACTTTGTCGTTGTAGTAGTCCTCGGCGGAGATGCCGACTACCCGCGCCTTGATGCGCAGGTTGATGTCTTTCGACACCAGTGTGACGTCCCGCTTGCCGTGCGCCGCGCGCAAGGCCAGCGTGGTGCCAAGGATGCTGTTGTCTGGCGTGTGCCCGGGCAGGCCGGGCGGCATCGCGTTGTTCAGCAGGCTGGTCTGCAGAAACAGTTTGCCGCTGGGCGGATTGGCGCCGGTGGTGTTGATCGGCGAGGGCAAGGGCAGCCCGGCTTCGATCGCGGTGCGGTCGGCGTTGTTGATGAGGTCATCCAGGGTGCGGCTGACCTGACGCGCATTGCGGGCCACTTCGGAGACGCCCTTTTTGGCGTGGTCCAGTTCTTCCAACACCATCATTGGAATGAAGATGTCGTGTTCCGCGAAGCGGAAGACGCAGGTGGGATCGTGGAGGAGGACGTTAGTGTCCAGAACGAACAGGCGGCGGCCGGTTTTTTTCTTGCTCGGGCGAGGCATCAACTTACTCCGTGAACAACGTGCGGTACGTCGGGACTGGAGGGGCTATGGCGGCGACCGCCTCACTTCACCGGCTCCATGATGGCGTCGAAGTTGAGATGGTCGCAGAAGTCCATGAATTCTCCGCGTAGGCCGGCAATCGAGACATTGGTCGGCACGCTGATGGTCATGTGTAACGAGAACATAGGCGTTGCGGTGTGGGCGGCGGCATAGGTGCCTGAGTACATGTCCTCAATGCCGATATCGCGCTGGGCAAAAAACTGCGTGATTTCGTGCACGATGCCCGGATGGTCAACCGACACCACTTCAATCGCGTAGGGCATGAGGTCGCCCTGCCGCCGACGTGGTTCGGCCCGTTGGGCAAGTGTTTTGACTTGCAGTTGATTTTCGAGACGGGGCAGCAGGCTTTCGATTTTGGCGATTGCATCCCAACTGCCAGAGAGAATGAGCATGAGCGTGAAGCGGTCGCCGAGGACCGTCATGCGGCTTTCGCCGATGGAGCAACCGCAATCCTTGACGGATTTGGTAAAGGCCTCCAGCAAGCCATGCCGATTGGCACCCATCACGGTCACCGCGATGTGGTTTTGCATGGGTTCGGTGGGGGGCCGGCTGCTTGTTCTCATGGACGCCGCATTGTGCATGGACACACTTGGGCGCCGCAAGCTTCAGGATCAATGCTGAAATCCGGCATCGGCTCCTTAGCTTGAGTTGGGGCAGGGCGAAAGCTACCATGCACGACCATTTGGGCAGGGCCAAGGCATGAGCGAATTTCAGGGCAGCATCGTTGCGATTGTCACGCCAATGCGCGGTGGCGTCGCCCCCGATGCGCCACTTGCCTGGGACCAGTTAGCCGAACTCATCGAGTTTCACATTGCGCAGGGCACCGACGGTATCGTTGCCGTTGGCACCACCGGCGAATCTGCGACGCTCAACGAAGAAGAACATTGCGAGGCGATTCGCCGCACGGTGGAAATCGTCAAGCATCGGGTGCCCGTGATTGCGGGCACCGGCGCCAACTCAACGACCGAAGCTATCCATCTCACCCAACAGGCCAAAGCGGCCGGGGCGGATGCGTGTTTGCTGGTCACGCCCTACTACAACAAACCGACGCAGGAAGGCCTGTACCTCCATTTCAAGGCGGTGGCCGAAGCGGTCGCGATCCCGCAGATTCTCTACAACGTGCCCGGGCGTACGGCGTGCGACATGCTCCCGGCGACCATCGCCAGACTGGCCAGGGTGCCGCACATCGTGGGCGTCAAGGAAGCGACGGGAGAAGTGGCCCGGGTCGGGCAGATCCGGGAACAATGTGGGGAGAATTTCGTACTCCTGAGCGGGGATGACGCGACCGCGCGCGAGTTCATGCTGGCCGGTGGGCACGGCGTGATTTCGGTAACCGCCAACGTCGCCCCCAAGGCTATGCATGAACTCTGCGTGGCCGCCCGTGCCGGCGATGCCGCGCTTGCCGCGGCGATTGATGCCCCGCTCGCCCTCCTGCACCGGGACCTCTTCTGTGAATCCAACCCCATCCCCGTGAAGTGGGCGGTTCATGCGATGGGCTTAATCGACAACGGCATCCGTTTGCCGCTGACCTGGTTATCTGCGGCGGCCGAACCCACGGTTCGCGCTGCGTTGTCGGCCGCCGGCATCAGGCTTGTCCTCTGATGCGGAAGACGGGAACCAATACCGTACGCGACCAGTCCTTCTCACCATTTTCTGCCCGCCGAACTGCATTCGCCGCGAGGTCTTAACGCATATGACGAAAAAACTCCTGTTGCTGGCCGCCATGGTGGCGCTCGCCGGCTGCTCCATGATGCCCAAGTTCGACAAAATCATCCCGGATACGCGCACCGAGTACCGCAAGAGCCGCAACCTCCCTGACCTTGAGGTCCCGCCGGATCTGAGCAGCGACGCCATCAAGGACCGCATGGCGATCCCGCAGGGCGGAGACACCGCAACGTATTCCTCCTATCAGGAGCGAGTGGCCCAGCGTAAACAGCAGCGCCAGCTTGAACGCTCCGGCAACGACTCCATCAAGCTGCTCGATAACGAACACATTCTGGTGGTGCAGGGCACCGCCAAGCAGCTGTGGCCGCAGCTCCGCAAGTTCATGGCTGACGCCAACTACGACACTGCGCTGGACGACGAAGATCTCGGCGTGATGGAAACCGTCTGGGACGAGGACTCATCCACCCAGACGCGCCAGAAATACAAGATTCTTGCCGAAGTCGGCCAAGAGGCGGGCACCACCTTGCTTTACGTTGCCCAGCGCGTGGAAGCCATGGGCAAGAAGGGTGACCAGATGGTGTGGCAGCCGCAGAGCCGGGATGTTGCCCAGGAGCGTGAACTGGTCGGACGCATGCAGGCGTTTCTGGTTGGCATGCAGCCCGCCGCTACCGCGCCCACCGATAGCGCTGAGGCGGACGCTGCTTCCCAGCTAACGGTGGCCGAAGCCTATGGTGCAAACGGCGCGCCGGACAAAGCGAACGGTGTGGCGGAAGTGGTGAGCGCTGGCGGCGAGAAGATTTATCTGTCGATTAACCAGCCGCTTGCCACCTGCTGGAGCACCACCGGGGCCGCGCTGGAACGCGCCGGTTATGCCGTTGACGAGTCGGATCGTGGCAAGGGCACCTACTATCTGCGGGTCTCGGCCAGTCAGGGCGGCGTCGCAAAGCGCGGTTGGTTGTCCAAGATGAAGTTCTGGGGCAACGAAGAAGACAACCGTCTGCAGATCAATCTCACCGAAGTTGGCTCGCACACGGAAGCGGTAGTGCTTGATCGCGAAGGCCGCTGGGAAACGGGTGAGATTGCCCGCAAGATTCTCGAAGACCTGAAGCAGGGGCTGGAGGCGCGTAACGACGGCTAAGCCCCGTCTGTGCGCTGCGCTTTAATCGGCAGTGGTAGCGCGGGTAACGCGCTACTGATCTCGACCGGAAGCACGACCGTGCTGGTCGATAGCGGTTACTCCATCAGGGCTTTTGAAGAGCGCGCGCAGGCGCTGGATTTCGACCCCGCGTCGCTCGACGCCATTCTGGTCACGCACGAGCACGACGACCACCTGGGTGGCGTGCTCCCACTTTCCCGCAAATACGGCACCCCTGTGTATTGGACGCGCGGCACGCAGCTCGCCTGCGCTGAGCGCCATGGCGCTGCCGCGCGCGCCTGCGAGTTTTCACCGCACGCGGCCTTTAGCATCGGTGATCTTCAGGTGCTTCCCGTGCCGGTACCGCACGACGCGCGAGAACCCGCCCAGTTTGTGTTCAGCCATGAGGGGGCCCGGATGGGGCTGCTGACGGATCTGGGCAGCATCACCCCGCATGTACTAGCGGCCTACGCCGGCTGTGATGCGATGGTGCTGGAGTTCAATCACGACCCGGACCTGCTGGCAGCGAGTGCCTACCCGGCGACCTTGAAGCGTCGCATCGCGAGTCCTTTCGGTCATTTGAGTAACGCCCAAACCATCGACCTCTTGCAGCGCCTCGATACGTCGCGCCTGCGCAGGCTGGTGGCGGCTCACCTGAGCGAACGCACCAATCGGCCCGAGATTGTGGCCGAGTGCCTGGCCACCCACGCTGCGGGCATCGCCGCCGACATTGCCCGTCAGGACGCCGTCGTGCCTTGGTTCGAGGTCGACGCGGCTAGCGTTCCCGTTTCCGGATGTGCTCGCGAAGGCGCTGACGCTTTTTGACCTGCCGTGGCGTGAGTTCGTTGCGGCGGCCTTCGAACGGATTTTCCCCCTGCCGGAGTTCGATCGCCACCGGCGTTCCGACCAGTTTGAGGGCCTTGCGGTAGAAGTTTGAGAGATAGCGGCGATAGCTACCCGGCACCGATTCCGTCTGGTTGCCGTGGATGATGATGGTCGGCGGATTGCGGCCACCCATATGCGCATAGCGCAACTTGATCCGGCGACCGTTCACCAGCGGTGGCGTGTGGGCTTCGGTCGCGCGGTAGAGCAGGTCGGTGAGCAGGCTGGTGGGGGCTTCGATCCGGCTCGATTTCCAGGCCGCTTCAATGTCGACAAAGAGGTCGCCAACGCCGGTGCCGTGCAGGGCCGAGATGGTTCGCACTTCGGCAAAATCCATAAACTCGAGCCGGCGGTCGACCTGACGGAAGACTTCTGTCCGTTGGTCGGGCGGCAAGCCGTCCCATTTGTTAATGGCGACCACCAGTGAGCGGCCTACTTCGAGTACCGCGCCAAGCACCGTGAGATCCTGCTCGGTCAATGAATCCCGAGCGTCCAGCACCACCACCACGACCTGCGCAAGGTCGATGGACTGCAGCGTTTTGACCGCGCTGAATTTCTCGACGACATCGATCACTTTGCTCTTGCGACGGATGCCGGCGGTATCGATCAGCGTGTAGTTCCGGCCATGACGGGTGAGCGGCACGGTCACGCTGTCGTGCGTGGTACCCGGCATGTCGCAGGTAATCATGCGTTCTTCGCCCACCATCCGATTGACCAGCGTGGACTTGCCCACATTCGGTCGGCCGACGATGGCCACCCGAATGGTTTCGGGATCGTGCGCCGTTTCGACGTCTTCCGGCGCCGGCCAGCCTTTGGTGATGGCGGCGACCAATTCGTCGATGCCTTGCCCATGCGCCGCCGAGATCGGCCAGGGCTGGCCTAGCCCGAGGCGTGAAAACTCCGCGCGCAGCGTGATGACGTCGCTGCCTTCGGCCTTGTTGACGGCCAGAAAGAGCGGCTTGCCGCTCCGCCGGAGACTTTTGGCGAGTGCCTCGTCGGTGGCATTCAGGCCTTCGCGGGCGTCCACCACGAACACACCGGCCGCGCATTCCTCTAGCGCCTGCATCGCCTGCCGGCTCACCAGCTCGCCAAGCTCGCCCTGATCGGAGGAAATTCCGCCGGTATCAACCACCAGATAGCCGGCACGTCCGACTCTGCCGACACCGAGCTGCACATCCCGCGTAACGCCCGGAACGTCGGCCACGAGGGCGTTGCGGGTGCGGGTGATGCGATTGAAGAGCGTGGATTTACCTACATTCGGGCGGCCCAGAATGGCAAAGGCAGGCTTGGCGTGATTTCGGATTTCCTGCGACATGATGTGCTGGCGGGCGTTGGGTAACGCCCGCGCGTCCTTATTTCACGCGCCAGGCGGAAAGTTCGCCGGTGGAGCTGTAGCCGGCGAGCGCGCCGCCGATCTCGATGGGCGGGGTGATGATGCGCTTCTTGTCGATGCGCTCGCGCCCCACAACGTCGCCGGTTTTGACGTCTAACCAGTGCATATAGCCTTCGAAGTCGCCGACCACCACGAAGTTTTCATAGCGGGTCGGCCCCGTGACCTTGCGGTTTCTGAACGCTTTCTGCCTCCAGACGGTTGAACCATCCTGGCGCGACAGCGCCAGCACCGTGCCGCGCTCGTCCGTCACGTAGACGTTGTCGGCGTCGACATCGAGGTCTTCGGAGGATGACATTTCGCGCGTCCATTCAAGGCTGCCGTCGCTCAGGGCGACCGCCGCGACCTTGCCCTGAAAGCTCGCGATGTAGGCCGTGTTGTCGCGAACTACCGGTTTGGCGTCCACATCGACCAGGCGTTCGAGGTCGGTGCGGCCGCTCGGGTCAGCGAGGCGCGCCTCCCACAGTTCCTTGCCGGTGCTGAGTTCCAGCGCCGCCAGGCGTCCGTTGTCGAAACCGGCCAGCACCATGTCTTCGTGGATGATCGGCGGCGCGGTACCGCGCAGGGTGAGGATGGGGATGGTGCGGTCCAAGGTCCATTTCAGGCGACCTGTGTTGCTGTCCAGCGCGTAGAGTTTGCCGTCGCCGCTGCGAATGACCACGGTGCCCCTGGCCGCGACGGGGGGCGCGAGGATTTCGCTGGAGACTTCCGCGATCCAGAGCTTCTTGCCGTCGGCCGCATCGCGGGCCACCACCTGGGCGTTGCTTGTACCCACGAATACCTTGCCGTCGCCTACGCCTGGCCCCCCTGAAACGGGTCGCCGTTTGTCCCGGTCTTCCCATTTCGTTTTACCGGTAGTGGCATCCAGACAGATGATGCGGCCATCGCGGTCGGCGACATAAACGTTGTCGCCATCCATCGCCGGAAGCAGCTTCAGGTAGAGTTTTTCGTAGCCTTTGCCGTAGCGACCGGACCAGATTTCCTCCAGGGCAATGCTGGGTTTGAACTCTTTGTCCAAGGGCCGCGGCTCGGCGGCTTTCTTGATGGTGCCTTCATTTTCGGATTTGTCGCTGAACGCATTGTCCACGCTTTCCCTGATAGCGTTGCGTTGTTCCGCGCAACCTGCCAGCGCGATTCCGGCGACCAGGGCCAGCAGGGTAATGCGTTTCATCATCATGCTCCGTCGCCGGAACGGCCCAGCCGTTCAAGCTTGAGTTCGACTATTGCAGGATTGCCGCCCCCGGCGGTCGCTTCCGCCTGCGCTTTTTGGTACTTGGCCACGGCTTCGGCGGTTTTGCCGCGGGCTGCAAGGATGTCGCCCTGCAGTTCGGCGAAGCGATCGGTTTTGGTCAGGCCGCTCTTTTCCAGCAACGCCCAGGCGGCATCTGCTTTTCCTTCGTGTAGCGCAATTTGCGCCAGTCTGGCGTGGGCTACGGGGGTGAGATTGTCGCTGCCGGGGTGGTCGATCACCCACTGCAGGCGGGCTCGGGCGGCGTCGGTTTTGCCATCGCCCATTTCGAGCTTGGCGAGCAGTAAGGCCGTCAGGCGGGCGTAGGTGCTATCGCCATAGTTGTCGATGATGGTCTGGCCAGCTTTGCGGGCGTCGTCGGTGGCGTTCTTTTCCAGCAGGCCAAGCAACTGCTCGTAATTGACCGAGGCGCTTTCGGCGCGAAGCTTGCGCGTCTCGTCCCAATAGCGGTAACCGCCCAGCGCCAACAAGCCTATGGCAAGCCCTAGCAGCAGGGACTTGCCGTTGTCCTTCAACCATTTGCGGATAACTTCGACTTGTTCGCTTTCGGAGGTATAGCCTTCCACGTGGGAAATCCTTTGAGATAAAGCGGGCCGGGTAGACGCCGGGCCGGGGATTATAGCCTGTCGTTGCGGGTTTCCCCGTTAGTTCACTGGCGCGATGCTCAAGGTGGCCAAGAGCGCGGCGCGGGCCACGCGCTGTTGTTCGCCCTGACCCCGCAGCGGTTTGAGGGTGACCGTGTCACTGGCCAATTCTTCGCTGCCGAGAATCAGGGCGATCTGTGCGCCCGTGCGGTCGGCACGCTTCATTTGCGACTTCATGCTGCCGCCACCACAGATGCAGGTCACGCGACGTTCCGGATAAGCATCCCGCAGGCTTTCGGCCAGCAATAAGGCCGCCTGACTTTCAGCCTCGCCGGCGCCCACCACGCAATAGTCGGCCTCCGGTGTGGTCTCGCTCCCGGATTGTGCCGCCAGCAGTTCCAGCAAGCGCTCCAGTCCCATGGCGAACCCAATGGCCGGCGTTGGCTTGCCGCCCATCAGTTCGACCAGTGCGTCATAGCGTCCACCCGCACAGACCGTGCCCTGGGCGCCGAGTTCAGTGGTAATCCATTCGAATACCGTACGCGAGTAGTAGTCGAGTCCGCGCACCAGCAGTGGATTAACAACGTAGGCGATGCCGGCGGCATCAAGGGTGGCGCAGACGGCGGCAAAGTGCGCGCGGGATTCTTCTTCAAGAAATTCCGTGAGGCGCGGCGCATTGGCCACGATGGCCTGCATGGCCGGATTTTTGGAATCGAGTATGCGCAAGGGATTGCGGGCCAGACGGAGCAGGCTGTCTTCATCGAGCGCGTCGCGATGACTTTCAAAATAGGCGGTCAACGCGGCCCGATACTGTTCGCGTTCGTGGGCAAGCCCCAGTGTGTTCAGCTCCAGCCGCAGGCCGCTCAAGCCCAGCGCCTGCCACAGACGGGCTGTCAGCAATAGCAGTTCGGCATCAATGTCCGGGCCCGGCATCCCGTAGGTTTCCACTCCAATCTGATGGAACTGGCGATAGCGCCCTTTTTGCGGCCGCTCATGGCGGAACATGGGGCCGATGTACCAGAGCCGGAGTTGCGGCTGAACGTTAAGCAGGCCGTGCTCCAGCACGGCGCGCACGCAACCCGCGGTGCCTTCGGGGCGGAGTGTCAGATGGTCGCCGTTGCGGTCGGCAAAGGTGTACATCTCTTTTTGCACAATATCGGTGGTATCCCCGATGGAGCGCTCAAATACCGCCGTCTGCTCAACAATGGGCAATCTGATCTGCGAGTACCCGTAGGCCGCCAGCACTTTGCCGACGGTGGCCTCCAGCGCCTGCCAGCGGTGGCTGGTCGTGGGCAGGATGTCGTTCATGCCGCGAATGGCGCGGAGTTGCTCTTTCACCAATAGCTCCGGAATACGTGAGGCATTAGCGCCCCTGAGTGTGCTCGCCCACTGTCAGGCGGCCAACGCCGTTACTGGAGGGGTTCTGGATGGGCTGGCTTTGGCCCTGATAGTTGACCGTGACCACGCGCGCATTGCCGATCAACAGATTCAAGGGCGCTTTCCCATCCAGCCCGATTTTCTGCCCGGCCTGCAGCATGCCCTGCCAGATGGCTTTGCCGCTGGCGTCTGTCACCCTCACCCAGGAGCTTTCGCTGGCGCTCAGCACGAGCGGGCCGCGCGGCGGCTGTGCGGCGGGCGTTGCTTCGATCGGTGCAGGCTTAGGCTCGGACTTGGTCTCAGCCTTTGCCTCGGCTTTGACTTCCGGTCTGACTTCAGGCCCCGGCTCGGGTTTGGCGGCAGTCTCCGTTTTGCTCGGGGGCGTTGGCTTGGCCGGCGGCGTCAAGGGAGGGGTCGGCACGGCATCGCTGGCGCTCGCTGCTTCTTCGGGGCTAGGCAGCGGGGGTGGCGCCGACCCGTCGGTTTGGCGGCGCCAGCTTTGCGGGCTGTCGAGCGGCAGGCCGGCGTGCTCCACCACCGTCCACGAGTAGGGTAAGGGGGGGGCGGGTTCGGGCTTGGGTCCGGTGTCTGCTACCGGTAGCTCGCCAGGTCCTGTCGGCGGCGCTGGTTGCACATAGTTGTGCTGCCACCACACCGCGACGCCCACCGCCACCGCGCCAAAGACGGCGAAACTCATCGCCTTGATCCAGCGATTGGCGGTCGTTAATTCGAGGGGCGCGCGCGACTCGGATTGGCTGAGCGCAGGCTCTGCGGTGTTGAACTGGGCGTTGTACTCGGCGATTGCGGGGGCGGGGTCAATGCCTAATTCGCGGGCGATACCCCGCATGTAGCCTTTGATGAACGCCGGGCCGGCGAGTTTGTCCCAGGCTTCGGCTTCCAGCGCCTCGATGATTTTGGGTTCCAGACGGGTGACGCGAGCGAGTTCCTCTTTCGTCATCTCTCGGGCTTCCCGCGCCAGCCGCAGCAAAGTACCGGGGCCGGTCGCAACCCGGGAGGCTACGATTGAAGTGTCATCGGCGGCCGACATGGCTCAGAGCTCGCCCCGTTGCAGTTGGCCCGCTTCGCGAGAATCAGGGAATTGATTGCGGAGCATCACCTCGTAGCTCGCCACCTGGTCCTGATGGCCCAAGGCCCGCTCGATCCGAATGCCGAGGGCCAAGGAGCGCGGTGTCTGCCTCGCGTCATCGCTGTAGCGCTTGAAGAATTGTGCCGCGCTCACCGCGTCGCCCCGATCGAGGCTTAAGCTCGCGAGGCTGATCAGTGCTGGCGGGACATTCGGGTTGCGCTCCAGCGCCGCGCGGAAATGGTCCTCGGCGGCTTTGGCGTCGCCGGCATCCAGCGCGCAAAGGCCGGCGTTGGTATAGGCAATTTCCGGTGATTCATACAGCGGGTTTTTCACCGCCGCCAGAAAACGGCTCTGGCCTTCCGCGTAGCGTTTTTGCTGGCATAGAAACTGGCCGTAGTTATTCAGGGCCAGACCGTTGGTCGGGCTAGTGCGCAATGCCGCCCGGAAACTGGCGTCTGCCTTGTCATACTCGCCCATCCGGTTGTAGAGCAGCCCGAGCGCATTGTGCGCGTCGGGATAGTTGGGCACGGCCTCCAGCGCTTTCTGGAGTTTTTTCAACGCGAGCTCGTTGGGGCCGGTTCGAATGAACTCGATGCCCAACTGCGTGTTCACCGCCGCGACTTTCTCGCGCTCCTCCGCCCGGCTAACCCCCGGTTCTGTCGGCGGTTGCGACTGACAGGCGGCCACTAGCAAGAGCGTGCCCAACAGCCAGTAGCGCCGGCGCCGCTCAGACATCCAATGGCTCCTTTGTGGCCCGATGCCGCGCGGCCTTGGCGGCGACGCGACCGACCAGCTGGCCACAGGCAGCGTCGATATCTTCGCCGCGCGTTTTCCGGGTAATGGTCAATAAGCCAGCCTTGGCGAGCTCGCGACGGAAGGCGTCGATCGCTTCTGGCGTGGACCGCCGATAGTGCGCCCCCACGACTGGATTGAAGGGGATCAGATTCATTTTGGAGGGAATGCCACGCAGGACGCGCGCAAGCTGGCGGGCATGTGCGGGGGTGTCGTTCACGCCATCAAGCATCACATATTCAAAGGTGATTTGGTCGTGCGGGTTGTTCGACACATAGCGCCGGCAGGCGTCCAGCAGTTCGGCGATGGGATAGGTGCGGTTGAGCGGCACGAGCTCATTGCGGAGTTCATCGTTCGGCGCATGCAGGGAGACGGCGAGCGCAACCGGGCATTCTTCCCGCAGGCGGTCGATCCCGGGCACATGCCCCGCAGTGCTGAGCGTGACGCGTTTGCGGCCGAGGTTGTAGGCGTTGTCTTCCATCATCAGACGCATCGCCGGCACTACGGCCTCGAAGTTCATCAGCGGCTCGCCCATGCCCATCATCACCACGTTGGTGATGCGGCGCTGGGTTTTGGGATGCTGACCCAGATAACGGGCCGCCACCCAGACCTGCCCGATGATTTCCCCGGTTGAGAGGTTGCGACTAAAGCCCTGACGGGCGGTCGCGCAGAAGCTGCAGTTGAGCGCGCAGCCGACCTGCGAGGACACACACAGCGTGCCCCGATCCATTTCAGGGATAAAGACGGTTTCGATCGCGTTGCCGTTATCGACCCGGAGCAGCCACTTCAGCGTGCCGTCGGTCGACTCATGCGCGCTGATTATTTCCGGCAAGCGGAATTCGCCGGTTTCGCGCAGGAGTTCGCGCAAACCCCGACCAAAGTTGGTCATCAAATCGAGGTCGAGCACGCCCTGCTGGTGCACCCATTTGATCAGCTGGGTGGCGCGATAGGCCGGTTGCCCGTGTTCGACAAAGAAACTCGCCAAACCCGCTGCGTCGAAGTCGAGCAGGTTGGGGCGAGTGGTCGTGACGGGCTCGGTCATGGTCGGTAGTGCAATCCCTCAGCGGGACTGCAGTTCGGATTCCGCGAAGAAAAACGCGATTTCCGTACGGGCGGTGTCCGGGCCGTCGGAGCCGTGGACGGCGTTTTCACCGATATCAGCGCCATATTCGGCGCGAATGGTGCCCGCTTCAGCCTTGGCCGGATCGGTGGCGCCCATGACTTCGCGATTGCGGAGGATGGCGTTTTCGCCTTCAAGCACCTGCACCATGATCGGGCCGGAGGTCATGAAATCGACGAGTTCCTGAAAGAAGGAGCGTTCGCGGTGCACGCCGTAAAAAGCGCCGGCCTGTTCCTGGGAGAGCTTGATCAGCTTGGCGCCGATGATGGTGAGGCCAGCGCCTTCGAGCTTGGCGAGGACGCCGCCGATGTGATTCTTGCGCACAGCGTCGGGCTTGACGATGGAAAGGGTGCGTTCAATGGCCATGGCCTGAGAGACTCCTTGAAGTGAGAGAAGGTAAGGGCTTGAAATTTGGGCCCGGATTATATTGGCTGCGGCGCATGAAAGCACGGCGCACGCGTGTTTGTAGAGCCGTCAGGCTTGCGATAGTTTCAATACATGCCGGTTTGCAGGCGGGCCGCCTCGGACATCATTTCGGAGTTCCACGGTGGATCGAAGGTCAGCTCGACGGCGACCGCCGACACATTGGGCACCGTGGTGACCTTGCCGCGCACGTCCTCGACCAGAATCGGGCCCATGCCGCAGCCGGGCGCGGTGAGGGTCATATCGATCTCGACTTTTTTCGCGCCGTTTTCTTCGGTGACGACCTCACAGCGATAAATCAGCCCTAGTTCCACGATGTTGATCGGGATTTCGGGGTCGTAGCAGGTCTGCAACTGTTCCCAGATGAGGCTCTCGTCCACCTCGCCGTTCTGGGTATGGCCCTGCGCCGGGCCGGTATCGCGCTCCATGCCCAGAGCGTCAACGTCGGTGGCGGCGATGCGCGCGAGGTTCCCGTTCACATTCACGGTGACCGAGCCGCCAAGCGCCTGGGTGACATATACCGCGGTGCCTTCGCCGAGCGTCACCACGGTGCCCTCTGGAATCAGCACGGCGGGGCAATCACGCGAAAGGGCGATGGGGACGTGGCGGTCGAAATCTGCGGCGCTCATAGCGTTACCTGGATGCGTTCAGGCGAGGATCTCACATGCCTTCGCCAGCGCGGCGAAGAAATGGTCGATTTCCTCGTGGGTGTTATAGAAAGCGAAAGAGGCGCGGGCGGTGCCGCTCAGGCCGTAGCGGCTTAAGACGGGCATCGCGCAGTGGTGTCCGGTGCGGATCGCGACGCCCTGAGTATCGAGCAGCACGCCCAGATCCTGCGGGTGCAGGCCTTCGATCACAAACGACAGCACCGCGGCTTTTTCACGCGCGGTGCCGATGAGGCGTAAACCCGGCACCTGCAGGGCGCGTTCGGTGGCGTAAGCCAACAGCGCCTGCTCGTGGCGAATGGCGCCGTCAAAATCGAGCGTCGCGAGATAGTCGATTGCGGCTTTCAGGCCAATGCCGCCGGCAATATCGGGCGTGCCAGCTTCGAACTTCCAGGGCAGATCGTTCCACTCCGATCGCTCGAAGCTGACGGTGCGAATCATGTCGCCCCCGCCCTGCCAGGGCGGCATGGCTTCCAGCAGCTCTGCTTTGCCGTAAAGCACGCCGATGCCGGTGGGGCCAAACAGCTTGTGGCCCGAAAACGCGTAGAAATCGCAGCCCAGCGCGGTGACGTCCACATGGCCGTGGGCCACCGATTGCGCGCCGTCGATAAGGACCTTCGCGCCCGCCGCATGCGCCATCGCCACGATCTGCGCCACCGGATTGATGCTGCCCAGCGCGTTGGAGACGTGCCCGATGGCAACGAGCTTGGTGCGCGGCGAGAGCAGTTGCTCGAAGGCCGCCATGTCGAGTTCGCCGGCGTCGTTGACCGGTACGACCTTCAGCACCGTGCCGTGGCTGTCGCGCAGCATCTGCCAGGGCACGATGTTGGCGTGATGTTCGGCCTCGCCGATGAGGACTTCGTCGCCCGCTTTAAGCGTGCTGCGGGCATAGGTCTGTGCCACCAGATTGATGGCTTCGGTAGTGCCGCGCGTGAAGATGATTTCGCGCGTGCTACCGGCGTTCAGAAACTGCCGCACGGCCTCGCGGCCGCCTTCAAACTCGTCGGTCGCGCGCTGGCTCAAGGTGTGCACGCCGCGATGGATGTTGGCGTTGAGCGTTTCGTAGTAGCGCACCTGGGAATCGATCACCGCCCGCGGCTTCTGGGTGGTGGCAGCGTTATCGAGATAGACCAGCGGCTTGCCGTGAACCCGCGTGTGAAGAATCGGAAAATCCTCACGCACCTTTGCGACATCAAACGCAGGCACCAGCGTCGGAGTCTGGATTGTCATTCGTTGACCTCTATTTTTTCGGGTAAGGGCACGTCGGCGCTGCCGGCCAGCGTATTGGCCAGCCATTCGCGCAGGGGCGCAAAATTCACCTGTTCCACCACGTCCTGGGTGAAACCGAACACCAGCAGGGCGTGGGCTTCGGCGAGCGGAATGCCGCGCGAACGCAGATAGAACAGCGCGCTCTCATCCAGCTGACCGACCGTCGCGCCGTGCGCGCAGCTCACATCGTCGGCATAGATTTCAAGTTCCGGCTTGGTGTCGATTTCCGCATTGGGCGAGAGCAGCAGGTTGTGGCTGGCCTGCTTCGCGGCAATTTTCTGCGCGTTGGGCCGCACCAGCACCTGACCCCGGAACACCCCGCGGCCGTCCCCGCTGGCGAGCCCTTTATAAAGCTCGTTGCTGGTGGTGTGAGGCGCAGCGTGGTCGATTTTGGTTTGGTGATCGATGTGTTGGCCGGCCTGCGCGTGGAACAGGCCGTTCAAGGTGACGGCCGCGCCGGGGGCGGCCAATTCGGCGTTGATATCGAGCCGGGCGAGCTTCGCGCCAAACGCAAAGGAGTGACTGTCGACCTGCGCCTGTTCGCCCAGCGCGAGGCGCAGATGGCCGAGATGCAGTGCCTCGGCCGCTTCAATCTGCAGGCGATAGTGCGCGAGCTGACTCCCGGCGCCAGCGCTGATGTCGGTGAGCGCCGCGCTGAGATTCTGTGCGCCGGGCTGCCCGTAGTGCAGTTCGATCAGCGTGAGCTGGCTGTGGGCGTCGGCCTTCACCACGATGAGCGGCGCGGTGAAACAGCGCGCGGGATTCGGGCTGTTCAAAAAGGCCACCAGCAGTGGCGCTTCCAGACGGCTCGCTGCGGCCAGTTCGATCACGGCGCCGTCGCGGGCGCAACCGGCATTCAGCGCGGCAAACACCTGTGCGTCCTGCGCCGCATAGCGGGTGAGCGTGGCGCGCAGACTTTCCGGATCGTGCGCCAGCACTTCGCGGAGCGGGCGGACCCGCACCGAGGGCGGCAGGGCATCCAGGGCGGACAGCGTTGGCGACAGCACGCCGTCAACAAACACCAGCCGATGCGGCGTGCTCTCAAGCAGCGGCGCCAGCGTGTCTTCAAGCTGGATGGCGGCCGGCGCGTCCACCAGCGCCAGCTCGCCGAGCGGCCGGAGGTCGGTGTATTTCCACGCTTCTTCGCGCACCGTGGGCACGCCACGCGCGGCGACCACGGCGAGCGCTTGCTGTCGCAGCGCGCCGAGCGGGGATTCGAGCCCCGGCGCGTGGGCCTGGGCCAAGGTCGTCAGCCAGTTCATCAAGCCACCGCTTGCAGCAGCCAGTCGTAACCGCGTGCTTCGAGTTCGAGCGCCAGTTCGCGTGTGCCGGATTTGATGATCTGGCCCTGAGCGAGCACATGAACGACATCGGGCACGATGTAATCCAGCAGGCGCTGGTAGTGGGTGACGACCAGAAACGAGCGCTTGGGGTCGCGCAGCTGGTTGACGCCTTCGGCGACGATGCGCAGGGCGTCGATATCAAGCCCGGAGTCGGTTTCGTCGAGCACCGCGAGCGTGGGTTCAAGCACGCTCATCTGAAACACTTCGTTGCGCTTTTTCTCGCCGCCAGAGAAACCCTGATTCACAGGCCGGTTGAGCAGGCTTTCTTTCAGGCCCAGCGAGGCGGTTTTGGCCTTCACCATGGCGAGGAATTCCACCGCGTTGATTTCGCCCAGACCACGGTGTTTGCGAATGCCGTTGAGCGCGGCTTTCAGCATGTAGACGTTGTTCACGCCCGGAATTTCGACCGGGTACTGGAAGGCCAGAAACACGCCTTCGCCGGCGCGCTCTTCCGGGCTTAAGCCCAACAAATCGCGACCATTGAAGGTGACGCTGCCGCCGGTCACGGTGTAGCCCGGCTTGCCGGCCAACACATGCGCCAGCGTGCTTTTACCCGAGCCGTTGGGGCCCATGATGGCGTGAACCTGGCCGGCGGGCAGTTCGAGATTGAGGCCGCGCAGAATGGGCTTGCCGTCAACTTCGACCTGAAGATTTTCAATCGTGAGCATGGTGAGAGATTCCGATCCGTTCAGCCGACTGCGCCTTCAAGGCTCACACTCAGCAGTTTCTGGGCTTCGACGGCGAATTCCATGGGCAGCTCTTTGAAGACCTGCTTGCAGAAGCCGTTGACGATGAGGTTGACCGCGTCTTCCTGTCCAATGCCGCGACTGCGCAGATAAAACAGCTGGTCTTCGCTGATTTTGGACGTGGACGCTTCGTGCTCGAGCTTGGCGCTGCTGTTCTTTACTTCCACATACGGGAAGGTATGCGCCCCGCATTGGTCGCCAATGAGCAGCGAATCGCACTGCGTGTAGTTGCGCGCGCCCTCGGCGCTTTTGGCGATCCGCACCAGGCCGCGATAGGCATTTTGGCCCCGCCCGGCCGAGATTCCCTTGGAGACAATCGTGCTGCGCGTATTGCGACCAATGTGAATCATCTTGGTGCCGGTATCCGCCTGCTGGCGGTTGTGGGTCAGCGCCACCGAGTAGAACTCGCCAACCGAATTCTCGCCTTTCAGCACGCAGCTCGGATATTTCCAGGTAATGGCGGACCCGGTTTCGACCTGCGTCCACGAAATCTTGGAATTGCGGCCGCGGCAATCGCCGCGCTTGGTGACGAAGTTATAGATGCCGCCGCGCCCTTCTTCATCGCCCGGATACCAGTTCTGCACTGTGGAATATTTAATCTCGGCGTCGTCCAGCACCACGAGTTCCACCACCGCGGCATGCAGCTGGTTTTCGTCGCGTTGCGGCGCGGTGCAGCCTTCGAGATAGCTCACATAGCTGCCTGCATCCGCCACGATGAGCGTGCGCTCGAACTGCCCGGTGTTCATGGCGTTCATGCGGAAGTAGGTGGAGAGCTCCATCGGGCTGCGGGTGTTTTTGGGGATGTAGACAAACGAACCATCCGAAAACACCGCTGAATTCAGCGCGGCAAAGTAGTTGTCGTGCTGGGGCACGACGGTGCCGAGATAGCGGCGCACCAGCTCCGGGTGCTCGCGCACCGCCTCGGAGAATGAGCAGAAGATAACGCCCGCGTCGGCCAGCTTCTCCTTGAAGGTGGTGTGCACCGACACGCTGTCGAACACCACATCCACCGCCACCCCGGCGAGCATTTTCTGCTCTTCCAGCGGGATGCCGAGCTTGTTGTAGGTTTCGATGAGCTTCGGATCGACGTCGGCGAGACTTTGCGGGCCGTCGGCCTTGGACTTGGGCGCCGCCCAGTAGGAAATCGACTGATAGTCGATCTTCGGGTAGTGCACGTGCGCCCACTCGGGCTCTTTCATCTCCTGCCAGCGGCGAAAAGCCTTCAGGCGCCACTCCAGCAGCCATTCGGGCTCGCCTTTTTTGCCAGAGATGAAGCGCACGGTGTCTTCGCTGAGACCCGGCGGCAAATGCTCTTGCTCGATGTCGGTGACGAAGCCGGCTTCGTATTTTTGGCCAATGAAAGCCTGAACGTCGGTGTTGGGAGCAGACATAAGGCTAAACGCTGAAACTCTCGCCGCAGCCACAGGTGGCCGCGACATTGGGGTTATTGAACTTGAAGCCTTCGTTCAGGCCTTCGCGGGTGAAATCGACTTCCGTGCCGTTGAGGTAGCCGATGCTCTGGTCGTCCACCACCACCTGAATACCGTGAGAGTTGAAAACCTGATCGTGTTCGCCAACTTCATTGACGGGTTGCACCACGTAGGCGTAGCCCGAGCAGCCGGTGGGGCGCACGCCGATACGCAGGCCCGAGCCGCCGGTCTGGCCGGCGAGGAAACGCTGCACGTGTTTGGCGGCGCGTTCAGTAAGAGTGATGGCCATAGTCGTCTTCTCCGAATGTCAGGTGGCTGATGGCGTGGGCTGGGCGCCGTTCATGGGCCATTTCTTGATGACATGCACGTCATCCGGGCTTTCTGCGTTCTGGCAGACGATTTCGAGACTTACGTTGGCCAGATGCTGGCGGATTTGCTCGCTCAAACCGGCCCAGAGGTCATGCGTGATGCAGCCCTTCTCGCCTTTGCAGTTCCGCTTGCCGCCGCAGCGTGTGGCGTCCACCGTTTCATCAACCGCGTCGATGACGTCGGCGACGGAAATCAGGGCGCGCTCGCGGGCGAGTTGGTAGCCGCCGCCGGGTCCGCGAGTGCCATCCACCAGACCCCGGCGCCGCAGGGCAGCGAACAGTTGCTCCAGATAGGACTGGGAGATGCCATGACGCTCGGCGATTTCGGCGAGCGAAAGGCGCCCTTTGTTCTGCTGGAGGGCGAGTTCCACCATGGCCGTCACGGCATAGCGCCCTTTAGTTGTGAGTCTCATAGAGGTCCGTGCGCCATTACCAAGAAGCAGGGTAGGGAATTCTCCGGGATCCCCAGTAAATTGGTCAACTATTATTTGTGCAACTGCGATTGGCCGTCGCCGGCCGCCGGCTGGCGCGCCTCCAATGCGGCAAGTCTTTCTTCCAGCGCTCGCGCTTGCGCCGTGACTTGCTCAAGTTTCACCACCAGCGGGTCTTTCACATCGGCGGATTGGCCGTAAGCATCGAAGCAGGGGCGAGGTGCCTGCGCGGCCGGCTCGTTTAGCGAGAGGTCTGCATTGGCGCTTTTGCTGCTGGCCTCGCGGGCGGGAATGCCGACGACGGTCGCGCCGTCGGGGACGTCCTTCACGACCACCGCATTGGAGCCGATGCGCGCGTTGTCGCCCACCACAATCGGGCCCAGCACCTTGGCCCCGGCGCCGATGACCACGCCATTGCCCAAGGTGGGATGACGCTTGCCCTTGTTCCAGGTCGTGCCGCCCAGCGTTACGCCGTGGTAGAGGGTGCAGTCGTCGCCAATCTCGGCCGTCTCGCCGATCACCACGCCCATGCCGTGGTCAATAAACAGGCGTCTGCCGATGGTGGCGCCCGGATGAATTTCGATGCCGGTCAGGAACCGCCCGATATGCGAGAGCATGCGCGCCGGCCATTTCAGACCCCGCAGCCACAGCAGGTGGCTCACGCGATGAAATAACAGGGCATGCACACCGGGATAGGTGGTGAGCACCTCCAGCAGGTTTCGCGCCGCGGGGTCGCGCGCAAAGATGCTGTTAAGGTCTTCTTTTAGTTGGGTCAGCATGATGGCAGCATGTCCTGATTGCACTGCAGCGAGGTAGCGCGAAAAGCGCCCCGGCCATGGAAAACCCAGATTCTCCCCAAAAGCCATCGAAGATGACACCGCTGCAAGTCGCGCAAAGCGTGCTCGCGGCGTTTTTCGGCGTCCAGAGTTCGCGCAATCGGGAGCGGGATTTTTCTCGCGGTTCGGCCCGAACCTTCATCATCGCGGGCCTCATCGGCACCGCGATTTTCATCGGCACCGTGATTTTGGTGGTGCGACTGGTGTTAAGCGGGGCGAGCCACTAGGCCCGCCATGGCTTCAGCCTCGGGACGCAGTTTGCGCAACTGCGTTTGGATGCGCTCAATGGCGTCGGCATTGTCCGCCGCCCGTTTGCGCTCTTTCTCCACCACCTCGGCCGGGGCTCGAGCGACAAAGGATTCGTTGCCGAGTTTGGCGTTCACGCGCGCCAGATCCTGCTCGAGGCGCACGATTTCCTTGGCCAGGCGGTCGGCCTCCACGGCCGGGTCGATGAGATCCAGCAAGGGCACCAGCAAGGTGGTCTCCCCGGCGATTGCCGCGGTGGCGTCGCTGCGGGCGTGTTCCACCCGTTCGATGCGTTCAAGCCGGGCCAGCGACTGAATGAAGGGGGCGCATTCCCCCAGCCAGGCCTGCTCATCCGCGCTACCGCCTTTCACCTGCAGGGGAATTTTGCGGGCTGGTTCGAGATTGCTTTCGGCCCGAATCCGGCGCACGCCAAGCACCACGGTTTTCAGCCATTCCACTTCCGCCGCTGCCGGCGGATCCGCCGGGTAGTCGGCCTGCCGCGGATAGGGCTGGGTCATCACGGTCTCGGCGCTGGCGCCCAGCAGCGGGGCAACCTTGAGCCAGAGCTCTTCGGTGATGTAAGGCATCAGCGGGTGCAGGGCGCGGAGCGCGGCTTCCAGTACTTCAAGCAGGGTGCGGCGCACGACCTGCTTGTGTTCATCGGATGTGCCCGGATCGTTGAGCGAGACTTTCGCCAGTTCGATATACCAGTCGCAGAACTCATCCCAGATGAATTCGTAGATGGCCTGCGCGGCGAGGTCGAAGCGATAGGCGTCAAAGCCATCCCGCACCGCGCCTAGCGCTTGACCGAAGCGATGGCGAATCCAGCGCTCGGCCAGTCCGCCGCGACTGCCCGGCGCCGCCAGCGGGGCGGTGCCCACCGTCATCAGCACGTACCGGCTCGCGTTCCAGATTTTGTTGCAGAAGTTTCGATAGCCTTCGATGCGGCCCAGATCAAAGCGTACGTCGCGGCCCTGCGTGGCCATAGAGGCGAAGGTAAAGCGCAGCGCGTCGGTGCCGTAGCTGGGAATGCCCTCGCCGAACTGGCGGCGAGTGGCGGCTTCAATTTTGGGCGCGTCTTCCGGGCGCATCAGGCCGGTGGTGCGTTTGCCCACCAGCGGTTCGAGTTCGATGCCGTCGATGAGGTCGATGGGGTCGAGGATATTGCCCTTCGACTTCGACATCTTGTTGCCTTCGGCGTCGCGCACCAGGCCGTGGATGTAGACCTCGTGGAAGGGCACGTCCCCCATAAACTTCAACCCCATCATGATCATCCGGGCGACCCAGAAGAAAATGATGTCGAAGCCCGTCACCAGCACGCTGGTGGGGTAGAAGGTGGAGAGTTCAGGCGTTTGCGCCGGCCACCCCAGCGTGGAGAACGGCCACAGCGCGCTCGAGAACCAGGTGTCGAGGACGTCGGCGTCCTGCCGCAGCGGCACGTCGGCGCCGAGACCTGAGTTGGCGCGCGCTTCGCGCTCGGTGCGCCCCACGTGGATGCTGCCGTCTTCCGCGTACCAGGCCGGGATCCGGTGGCCCCACCAGAGCTGACGGCTGATGCACCAGTCTTCGATATTCCGCATCCACTCAAAGTAGGTTTTGGACCAGTTCTCCGGGACGAAACGGATGCGGCCGTCTTCGACACAGGCGATCGCGGGTTCGGCCAGCGGGGCAATCCGCACAAACCATTGATCGGTGAGGTAGGGCTCGATCACCGCCTGCGAACGGTCGCCGCGCGGCACCATCAGCTTATGGTCGTCCACCTTCACCAGCAGATTGAGCGCGGCCAGATCGGCGACCACGCGTTTGCGGGCTTCAAAGCGATCCAGTCCGCGATAGGCCGCCGGGGCGTCCTCGTTGATGCAGGCGTTGTCCGTAAAGATATTGAGCTTGGGCAGGTTGTGGCGCTCGCCCACCGCATAGTCGTTAAAGTCGTGCGCCGGGGTGATCTTCACGCAGCCCGAGCCAAAGGCCGGGTCGACGTAGGTATCGGCAATGACGGGAATGGTGCGATCGCACAGCGGCAGCGTGACGCGCTTGCCGATCATGGCCTGATAGCGCTCGTCGTCTGGATGCACCGCGACGGCGGCGTCACCGAGCAGGGTTTCCGGGCGGGTCGTCGCCACCACGACCGAGCCGGTACCGTCTTCCAGCGGATAGCGAATGTGCCAGAGGTGCCCCTGCTCTTCGGTAGCCACCACCTCCAGATCGGAAATCGCGGTGTTGAGCACCGGATCCCAGTTCACCAGACGCTTGCCGCGATAGATCAGGCCCTCTTCATACAGGCGCACAAAGACTTCGGTCACGGCCGCCGACAGGCCCTCGTCCATGGTGAAGCGCTCGCGCGACCAGTCCATCGACGCCCCCATGCGGCGGAGCTGCTGGGAGATGGTGCCGCCGGATTCGGCTTTCCAGTCCCATACGGCGTCGACAAAGCGCTCGCGGCCCAGTTCGTGGCGCGAAGTGCCCTTCAGCCCGAGCTGCCGCTCGACCACCATTTGGGTCGCGATGCCCGCGTGGTCGGTGCCGCACTGCCAGAGCGTGCGGAAGCCCTGCATCCGGTGATAGCGGATGAGCGCGTCCATCAGGGTGTCCTGAAAGGCGTGGCCCATGTGCAGGCTGCCGGTAACGTTGGGCGGCGGCAGCATGATGCAGTAGGGCGCATCGCGACCCTGCGGCGTGAAGTAGCCCGTTTGTTCCCAGCGCGCATAGCGGGCGCGCTCGATGGCGTGAGGGTCGTAGGTCTTGGCGATAGTGGCGTCTGGGCTCATGGTCGATTCAGCGATTCCGGGAGATGAATGAGTGGGGAGCGTCGCGCTCAGTTTGGGCGTTGGCGCCGGTGGCGGGGGCGCCCGCAGAAATAGCGCCGGATCGACGCCTGCGACGCGATCGAGCAAGCGTGGAGGCTTGAGTCCCGGTGGCGGACGGAGACCGCTGAGGATTTCGTCCTGCGCCTGATGCCGCGCATCCAGCAGGGCGGCCAGTTCGCGGAGCGGCGAGTCGAGGTCGGGTTTGCTCGGGATCTTCTCGTCGCTCATAAGGCTCAGACCTTGATTGTCTCGAGCGGGTAACCCCGGTCTTTGTAGAAGCGATAGCGATTGCGTGCCAGCGCCCGGGTGGCCTCATCCGGGCCGGTGGTTTCCACCACCTGCTCGAACTGGCTAAAAAAGGGTGGGACGTCGCGCTGCAGATTCACCAGCAATTCCGCACTCTGCGGCGCTTGCTGGCCGTGACCGAGCGTCACCCGCACCTGCGCCGCTTCGGGGCTATCCGCCGCCGCGTGCGGCAGGAAGCTCGCGTCGTGGAAGGTCCAGAGCAGTTCATCCAGCGCCTGCTGCAGGCTTTCGGTCTCGCAATGCAGGTGCACGTGCCGGCCCTCGCGCCAGGCCCGCTCCACCAGTTGGCAGATGTAGATGTCGTGCTGCCGCTGACTGCCATCCGGCAAGACGTGAAAGTCGATTCGGGTCATGCCCGTCGCCTGCTCAGCCGGCGCGACGCGCCCGGTTGAGGATGAATTCCATCAGCATGGGCACCGGCCGACCGCTGGCGCCTTTGGCTTTGCCCGAATGCCAGGCGGTGCCGGCAATATCGAGATGCGCCCAGCGATAGGCCTTGGTGTAGCGGGCGAGGAAGCAGGCTGCGGTGATGGTGCCGGCTTCGCGACCGCCCACGTTCGCCATATCCGCGAAGTTGCTGTCGAGTTGTTTTTGATAGTCGTCCCACAGCGGCAGGCGCCAGGCGCGGTCGCCGCTGTGCTGGCCGGCGCGGAGGAGTTCTTCAGCCAGCGGGTCGTGGTTGGAGAGCAGGCCGCTGGCGTGGCTGCCAAGCGCGATAACGCAGGCGCCGGTCAGGGTGGCGATATCAATGACCACGTCGGGTTCAAAGCGGGCGGCGTAGGTCAGCGCATCGCACAGGATGAGGCGACCTTCGGCATCGGTGTTGAGAATCTCGATCGTCTGGCCGGACATGCTGGTGACCACGTCGCCCGGTTTGATGGCTTTGCCGTCCGGCATGTTTTCCACCGCCGGAATCACGCCCACCACGTTCACCGCCAGGCCAAGGCTCGCCACGGCTTTCATCACGCCCAGCACGCTGGCCGCGCCGCACATGTCGAACTTCATTTCATCCATGCCCGGGCCGGGCTTGATGGAGATCCCGCCGGAGTCGAAGGTCACGCCTTTACCCACCAGCACGATGGGGCGGGATTTGCCGGCGTCGCCGGTGTACTCCAGCGTAATAAGTTTGGGCGCTTCGGCGCTGCCCTGCGCCACGGCCAGCAGGGAACCCATGCCGAGGGTTTCCATGTCGGCGCGCTCCAGCACCGTCACCTTGAGGCTCTTGTGGGCTTTACCCAGCGCTTTCGCGGCGTCGGCCAACTGCTTCGGCGGGCAGTGATTGCCCGGCAAATTGGCTAAATCCTTGGTGAGATTGAGGCCTTCGGCCATGCCGTCGGCGATGGCGACCGCGCGTTCGGCCTCGGCATTGCGCACGCTCTCCACCAACAGCGTGAGCTTGGCGCAGCGGGTTTTCTTGGACGGTTTGCTCTTCATCTGATCAAACCGGTAGGTACTGTTATGGAAGGCCAGCGCGGCCTGCAGAGTCTTCCAATGGGTATCGCGTTCCTTGACTTCGAGTTCGGTGAGGCAGGCCACCGCGTTGCGTAAGCCGGCATCGGCCACCGCGCGCGCCGCCTTGCCAACAATCTGCTGATACTCCGCCGCCTCGATGCCTTCGATCTTGCCGCAACCCATCACCAGCACGCGCTCTGCGCTGGTGCCGGGTGCCTCGTGCAACATCAGGGTTTCGCCCATTGCGCCGGTCAAATCCCCGCGCTTGAACAGCTTGGTGAGCGTGCCGCCCAGCGCCTTATCAATGGCCTCTGCCGCGCTCGATAATTTTTTTCCGGCATGCACGCCAACGATGAGGCATGCTGTTTTCTGTTCCTGCGGATGACCGCGTTTGACGGAGATTTCCATGGGCTGCTCCGGAGGGCGAGGGCTGTGGGCTTAAGGGCGATGAATGATTGTGAGGATGCGAATCGAGGGCCAGTGTATGCGGTCGGATTTAGCGGCGTAAAGCGCGGCTATACTGTGCTCACACACGTATGAAAATCCTTGATCGCTACATTGCCTGGAGCATTCTCGCCGCCACCTTCACGGTGCTCGCGGTGCTGGTCGCGATCTTCACTTTTTTTGCTTTCATCGATCAGCTTGAAGACATTGGCCGCGGCACCTACACCTTGTTCAAGGCCGCGAGTTTCGTCGTGCTGATGCTGCCCACGCTGACTTATCAACTCTTCCCGATGGCCGCGCTGATCGGAGCGTTGATTGGTTTCGGCACCCTGATGCGCAACGGCGAGATCATCGTGATCCGGGCCGCCGGCGTGTCCAAGAATCGATTGGTGCTGTCGGTGCTCAAATCGGCCTGGGTGATGTTGGTCATCGTGTTGCTGGTAGGGGAGGGGCTGGCGCCACCTACGCTGCGCATGGCCGAAGATATCCGGGGCCGGGCCCTGAACAAGCATGGCCAAATGCCGAACGAAAGCGGTTTCTGGTCACGCGATGGCAAGAGTTACGTCAATATCCGCGAAATCCTGCCCGGCGATCGGCTACAAGATATCTACATTTACGATTTCGACGACCTCAACCGCCTGAGCGCCAGCACCTACGCCGAGGGCGCGCGCTACACCGACGAGGGCTGGATTCTGGAGAACATTTCGCGCACGGAGCTGGATGACGACGGGATTCGGGCTCGCCGCGAGACCGAGGCGGCCTGGGATTCCATCATCAAGCCGGATTTGCTCGCGATGGTGAAAATCAATCCGGACCGTTTGGGCATCGTGAGCCTTGTGCGCTATCTGCGCTTCCTCAATCAGAACGCTGGCGACCCACAACGGTATGAGCACGCGCTGTGGCGGAAGTTGAGCTATCCGCTGGGTCTGGTGGCGATGGTGCTGCTGGCGGTGCCGATGGTGTTACGGGCCGACCGCTCGGTGTCGGTGGGGCAGCGCGTGCTGATCGGCGCCATGATCGGGCTCGGCTTTCACCTGCTCAACCAGACGGCGGGTCATTTGGGCGTGGTCTATGAGGTGCCTGCGGTGCTGTCCGCCGGCGCGCCCACGCTGGTGATGCTGGCGGCGGCGCTGGCGCTCCTTGCCCGCACGCGCTAGGTCTTGGGTACCCTGACCAGTCGCGAGTGAGACGCCCGATCGGTCCAGCTGCGCCGTTCGGCATCAAACACGCTCCACCAGTAGCCCATGCCCGCGGGCAGCCAGGCCGCGATCCCCACGCTGAAGCGCACCAGCGTCTGCGACCAGCTCAGGCGCGCGCCGGTCTCGGTGTCCTCGACCCGAATCCGCCAGCTTTTCATGCCCAGCGTTTGGCCGCTGCGGCGCCAGCAAAACGCGAAATAGAGATAATTCAGCAGGAGCAGGAGCGCGCTGAATCCCGGGTGATTGGCCGGCACAGCAACACCATGATTAAGCCCTACTGCGATACCGCCAACAACGAAGCAGATCCCAATCACCGCCAGCGCGTCATAGAGCATTGCAGCGAGCCGGCGCCACAGCGCAACAGGGTTTCCTTGGAGGTCGGTGTGCGAGCTGTTTGGCATGGTCGAGATGAGGAACGGGTGGTGCGGCGAATCTGTCACAATGCTCCGGCGCGCCGCAAGCAGAGCTTGCCGACCATGACCGCCGGAGATCGCGTTGCAATGCCGTTGTTACTCATCATCCTGATGCTCTGCCTAGGCGTCGCCCGCGGCGCCAAGGCGCATCCCATGGGCGAGCCGCCCGGGCAGATGGTCGACATTGGCGGTCGGCGCATGCATCTGAATTGTCTCGGCCATGGCGCACCCACCGTGCTGATTGATATTGGGCTGGGGGCGGCGTCGCTGGAATGGGAGCCTGTACTGCGCCTTCTTGCCGGCACCCTCAAGGTCTGTGTGATCGAACGCGCAGGCTACGGCTGGAGCGAGATGGGACCCTATCCCCGAACCAGCGCCGCGCACGTGAATGATCTCTTATTGCTCCAGCGCGCCGCCGAACTCAAGCCGCCTTTCATGCTGCTCGGACACTCCTACGGGGGCTTCGACGTGCAGCTTTTCGCCCGGCGCTATCCGACGCTGGTGGCAGGGCTGGTGCTGGTCGACGCTTCGCATCCCGAACAGGCCGACCGCTTTGCCGCGCCGCCTCACAATGTCCAGATTGCACCCTCGAGCCGCATGGGGCTGGTGCACTTTGGTCGCCGTCCGGGCGTCGTGCCGGGCATGACCCCGGCGGCGGAAGCCCAGACGCGCTTCCAATATGAGAATTGGCGCCCGCGCCGAACCATCGCCTGGGAGTTGCTGGGGTTTCGCGATAGCGAAGCCGAACTGCGGCAGGCAGAGCCCTTGAAAGCCCTGCCGCTGGTGGTGTTGACCCGCGGGAAACGGGTGTGGCCGGCCGGCGCGCGCGGCGACCAGCTAGAGGCGCTTTGGCTCAGCCTGCAGTCCGAACTGGCCGCACAGTCACCGACGACCGCGCATTTGCTGGCGCTGAACAGCGGGCATCAAATTCATCTGGAACAACCCGCGGCGGTAGCCTACGCCGTCGGGCTGGCGGTGGATGTCTGGCGCAGCCAGACCACTCCGTCCGGCGCGAAGGGCGGTTATTCCGGCCCGTGGATGGCCCAGTCCCCCAAGGATCTGCGGTACCTCAGCAATCGGCTGGGGCTGCCGATTGCCGAGCCCGTCAGGCAGGAGACTCCGCGATGACCAACGACGCTCGCCGCGCCGCGCAACGGGCGCTGGCATGCGCCGATCCGGCGGAAAAAGTGGCGCTGGTGCGCGACTTGTCCGCGTCGTCGCTGCCGCTCGATGCGGCCTGCGAACTGGCCGCGCCGATCATTCCCGGCCGCCCCGAGCGGCCGGCATTGATCCCGCCTCAGCGAGTGCCGCGACGGCGCCCCGCGTCGCTCCCGGGCCGGGCCGCGCTCATTCATGCCATCGCCCACATCGAGTTCAACGCGATTAACCTCGCGCTGGATGCCGTGGTGCGTTTTCACGCGATGCCGGCGGATTACTACCAGGACTGGATTGGGGTGGCAGCGGAGGAAGCGCACCACTTTTCCCTGCTCCGGGCGCATTTGCGCGGTCTGGGTTATGACTACGGGGATTTTCCGGCGCATGACGGTTTATGGGAGGCGGCGCGCAAAACGGCCGACGACGTGCTGGCAAGAATGGCGCTCGTGCCGCGCGTGCTGGAGGCGCGTGGTCTGGACGTCACGCCCGCCATGCAGGCCAAGCTGCGGGCGGCGGGTGACCATGAGGCGGCCGCGATTCTGGAGATCATCCTGCGCGATGAAATTGGCCATGTGGCGGTTGGCAATCGCTGGTATCAGTGGCTGTGTGAGCAGCGCGACCTCCCGCCGGCGGCGACCTTCAAGGCCTTGAGTGAGCGCTATGGGCAGTCCTTGCCGCGCGCGCCGTTCAACCTTGAGGCGCGTTTGGCGGCCGGCTTTTCAAGCGAAGAACTCGCCGCCTGGGCCGAGCCCCGGCCGGATTCAAGGGTCGTCTAGCGGTGAGGCTTCGTGCGGACGCTGCGTTGCTCGCGGCAGTTCGAGCGTGTGGTCGAGATCAAAAAACGAATTCACCTGAAAGTTTTTAATTTCGCGATCGGCGGCGAGATCGGCCACAACGCTTTCCGCCAGTTCCGCCCAGCGCGCTTCCGGAATTTCCGGATATTCCAGCCAATCGGTGTTGCGCGCGAGAATCCAGGCGTCCCACAAGCGCAAGGCCACTACCAGCTTGCGGTAGCGGTGGTTGCCGCCCTGTCGGAGCATGGCGCGATAGTGCAGGAAGCCTTGCCCGATCTGCCAGTAATCCTGTTTGACGTGGAGTTCTGCGTCACGCCGTAAGGCGCTGGCGAGGCCTTGGCACAGGCGTTGATACTGGGGGTCGGTCATGGTGTTTTGCCTCTCACCTACAAATCGAGTTCCATCCCGTCGTAGGCAGAGATGACCTCCAATGGCGGGTTATCGCCGCGGGTCAGTGCCTCAAAGCGTTTGGTTTCACCGTGAATGGCCACCAGCCGCGAATCATCATGAATGGGCTCGTGATGAAAGAGGATTAACCGTTTGGCGCCTGCCTGTTGGCAGAGCTCAACGCCCATCACGTTGCTGGAGTGGCCCCAGTCTTCCTTGACCGAAATCGCCTCGGCGAAGGAATACATGGCGTCAAAACAGACCGCATCCGCGCCCCGGAAAAACTGCGCAAAGCCGTCGCGGTCTTCGGGGCGCTCCAGCTTGTGTTCGGAATCTGTGGAATAGACAAACGATTTGCCGCCGCGCTCAAAGCGATAGCCATAGGAGTCGCCGGCGTGTAACTGCAGCTTGGGCGTCACGGCGTACCCGGCGATCTCCCGGGTTTCGCCGGGGGTGAGGGGGATAAACTCCATCGTTGCGCCGAGTTGAGAGAAATCCACCGGAAACGACGGCGCGCCATGCTGTCTGCGCAGGGCGGCTTCAAGTTCGGCATGGCAGCCGTAGAGACAGATCCGGTTGCCCGGCATATACGCAGGTGCAAAGAGGGGGAAGCCCATGATGTGGTCCCAGTGCACGTGCGAGATGAAGATATGGAAGGTATTGGTGCCGCGCGCGCCATGCCGGGCCAGCACGCTACTGCCGAAGGTGCGCAGCCCCGAGCCCAGATCGCACAGCACATAGTCGTGATGCGGCCCGGTTGGGGGCGCGGCTTCCAGTTCGACACAGCTGGAATGCCCGCCAAAGGTTTGGCCGACATCAAACGGCAGTTCGCGGGCGAAACTGAGCGCCTGCTCGGTGGTTTCAAAGCGCTGCCCGCTGGCGGCCACGAGCGCCTTGGCAATCTTTTGCAGTACCTGGGGCGCGGTGAGCGCTACCGGCAAAGACCCCCGAGTGCCCCAAAAGCGAATCTTCATAAGGGCCTCGTGGTCTCATGCGGGGGCGCGCAGCAGCCCGTGAGCTGCGGCGCGCAAGCTGTTGATCTCTGCTGGGCGGGGATGTCACGGATCATGATTTCGCCACCTATGCGCCCCGGGGCGGGTTACTTTGGAGCAGATTCTAGGCAAGGGTAGTCAAGGTGTCACTCGCATGACACGGATCAGGTGCGCTTAAACGGCTTGGCCGAGGCTGAAACGCCGCGACCCTAAAGGATTCTCCATGCAGTTTTCGCTTGGCGACGCTGGCCGCTATTCAGCCAGACTCTGGCGGCGCGTGCGCCGGCATCCGCTGGCGCGCATCGGGCCGGGCCTGATCACCGGCGTGGCCGACGACGATCCGGGGGGCATCGCCACCTATTCGCAGGCCGGTGCGCGGTTTGGCTTAGCACTGCTGTGGACGATGCCCTTTGCGTACCCGCTGATGGCGGCAGTGCAGACGGTATGCGCGACTATCGGGCGGGTCACCGGCAAAGGGCTGGCGGCCAATATCCGCAGCCAGTTCCCGCCGGGCGTGCTGTATTTCACGGTGGCGCTTCTGGCGATCGCCAACACGCTCAACATTGCTGCCGACGTCGCGGCGATGGGCGAGGTTGGCGCTTTAATCACCGGCTACGACCGGCACTGGATGACGGCCCTGTTTGTGATGGTTTCCATCCTGCTGCAGGTTTTTTTGCCCTACCACCGCTACGTGAATTTTCTGAAATGGCTCACCCTGTCATTGCTCGCCTATGCCGGCGTGCTGTTTACGGTCGAAGTGCCCTGGCGGCAGGTGCTGGTGAGTAGTTTCTGGCCTCGCTTCGAACTCACACCGGATTCGGCGGCGATGGTGGTCGGCATTCTGGGCACCACCATCAGCCCTTATCTCTTTTTCTGGCAGGCCTCGCAGGAAGTGGAAGACCTCAGGCGCCGCGCCGACGTGCGGCCGCTGCTGGAGGCGCCCGCGCAGGCAGCCCATGAGTTAAGGCGGATTCGCTGGGATACCTGGAGCGGGATGTTTTATTCCAACCTCACGGCCTGGTTTGTGATGCTCGCGACCGCCGTCACCCTGCATGCGGCCGGGATCACCGAAATCAACACCGCCGCCGAAGCCGCCGGTGCGCTGCGCCCGCTGGCGGGTGATTTTGCGTTCCTGCTCTTTGCCTGCGGGATTATCGGTGTGGGGCTTATCGGCGTGCCCGTGCTTGCCGGCGCTGCGGCTTATGCGACCGCGGAAGCTTTTGGTTGGTCGTGGGGGCTCGAGAAATCGGTCAGCGAGGCGCCGGCCTTTTATGCGGTGATCGCAGGCAGCGTGCTGATTGGACTCGGTGCTCAATATCTGCCAATCCCGCCGCTGAAGGCCTTGTTCTGGAGCGCGGTGGTCAACGGGGTGGTGGCGGTGCCGCTGATGGTCGTCATCCTGCTGCTCGCGGCACGCAAGACCTTGATGGGGGCGTTTGTGGCCTCGCGCGGCATGCTGTGTCTGGGCTGGCTTGCCACCGCCATCATGGCCACCGCCGCGGGGGTGATGTTGGCGACCCTGCTCGGCTGACCGCGCTTGCGCGCGTCATGGCTAGTGTGGGAGCGTTGAGCCCTCCCTCGCATTCATCTCATGGCGACGCCCACCGCTAACACAACCCTCACCACGCGCATCAGCGTCTCCGGCCCCAGTCTCGTCGGGGGGGTGAAATGGGGCGCGGGCCTTGGGCAGGGGGTCACCCTTACCTATAGTTTCCCGGGCGATGGCGGAGGCCTCGCCTACGCGACCCCGAACTATGGCAGCGAATTTGCGGCCGGGTGGTATAGCGCGACTGCGACCCACATTGCCGCCTTCAAATTCGCCCTTGCCCGCTGGGCGGCAGTCGCCAACCTGACGTTCACCCGGACCAGCGACGGCCAGCGCGTAGTGGGGGAACTGCGGCTGGCTTTTACGGATTCCATCGGCACAGATCGTTACGCCCATGCCTACACGCCGGGCAGCACCCCGCAGGCGGGAGACGTCTGGTTCCGCGGCGCCTCTTACAACGATGCTTTCGTCCCCGGCACCTATGGTTTCATGACCATGCTGCATGAGGTGGGGCACGCGCTGGGTTTCAAACATCCCTTTACCGCGCCGGCCTTACCCTTGGCGCAGGACAACACCGCTTACACGGTCATGGCCTACCGGGAGGCACCTTTCTATACGCTCGATGGCCTTTTGATTCGCCCCAGCACGCCGATGGAGGGCGATATTCGGGACATGCAGCGCCTGTACGGGCCCAACAAGACCTATCACACCGGCAATGACACCTATTCCTTCAGCGTGCCAACGGTGATGACCATTTGGGATGCCGGTGGCACGGACACCCTGTCGGCGGCGAATCAGACGACCCCCGCGATTATCAATCTGGGTGCGAAGCTGGCCCGCATCGGTCCGTTTGCAAGTGGCTACAACATTCATATCTACAAAACGGTGGTGATAGAGCACGCTACCGGCGGTAGCGGCAACGACCTCTTAACGGGCTCGACGCTCGCCAACCGGCTGAGCGGTGGGGCGGGCAACGACACCTTGATTGGCGCTGCGGGTAACGACGTGCTGATTGGCAGCAGCGGCAATGATCGCCTGCGGGGCGATGCCGGTAACGATGTGCTGTATCTCGCCGGGATCGGCGGGGATATCGCGAGCGGCGGGACCGGTAGCGATCGTTTTGTGTTTGGTGAAGTCCGCGCGGGTGAGCAGGATCTGCTGACCGACTTCACCAGTGCTGACGAGCTCGCGTTTGCCCGGGCCGTATTTCCGACCCTTGGCGCGACGGGGCCGGTGGCCGCGGGTATGTTCCTCGCTGAACCCAACCCTGTGCCGCATACGGCGAGCCAACATCTGCTCTACGACACCGCCACGGGGGTGCTGAGCTATGACAGCGATGGCGACGGCGCGGCGGTGGCCGTGGTGCTCGCTGTCCTGCAGGGCCGTCCATCCCTCGGCGTCGCAGACCTGCTGGTGGTGTAGGCCTGCCGTGCAGGGCGCGCGCTCGTTGACGACCCGATTTCAAACCCGACAAGACCCATCACGAGACCGCAAGGCAAACGCATGGACATCCCCGGCAACCTCATCCGCCACCTTCTGATTGCGGTCGGCGCGCTCGCCAGCGCCACGGCCTCCGCCGCTCCCGTGGTCGAATTTGGTTTTGGCCCAAGTCAGGCCGCATTTACCGTGACTCCCGACACGGTCGCTTCGGGCCTGGCCGCTAGCGTCTTTACCGGCGCGCCGGACGCCATCGTCGGCAAGGCGGGTCAGGCGGCGGTAGGCGCGACCAACGGCGCCGTTGGGTTCGCGGCCGCTGGGGGTCTTGATGTGACGCGCCGGCTGGAGTTCAGCCTGACGGCCGATGCCACGCACGCCGCGACGATCAGCGGGGTTTCGTTCACGTTTTGTCCTAACAGCTGCGGCTCCGGCGCCGGTGGCGCCGGCACGCCGGGCACTCTGCAAGTGATGATTGGGGGGACGTCGGTGTTTAGCCGCAGCGTCGCCAGTACCGAGACGGGGTGGAGCTCGGTCAATGCCACTGGTCTCGCGCTGGCGCTTGCGGCGTCAGGCAGCGCGCTGGTGTCGGTGCAGTTTGTGCCGCCGGCGGGTGCCGCCATCGGCCAGCAATGGCGCATTGATGATTTCGCGCTGGACGGCGCCGTGGTGGTGCCCACGACGCCAGTCAAGAAAGTGCCGATGCCGCCGTGGGCTTTGGCGGCCTTGGCGCTGTGCTTCGTGGCGGCGAGCATGGTCGCTCGCCGCAAAGCCTGAAGCCAGCCGCGCCTTACAGACTTTCGAGGAAGGCCACCAAATCGGCCCGTTCCTGTGCGCTCAGGTTAAGGTTGAAGCGTCGGTCGTAGAACCCGACCACCTGCCCGAGGTTATCTGCCGTGCCGTTGTGGAAGTAAGGCGCCCGGGCGGCAAGCGCGCGCAGGGAGGGTACCTTGAACTTGCCAATATCCGCCCATTTGCCGGTGACCAGCGCGCGACCCGGATCGGTCGTTTGCACGCTGTTGCCGGTGGTCTTGTTCACGAGCGTGAAGACCGGCAGGTCAGGGCCCGCGCGGTCGGCGTTCGCAATGCCGATGTTCACGTTGAGCGGCGTGGAGTGTCCGCCACCGTGCGGCGTGTTGTGGCAGGTGCCACAGGTGCCTCGAATGACGGTGCGCGGCAGTCCGTTCGGCCCCGGCAGGTCGTTCAGGCCGGCCACGCCCCGGATCGAGACCGGGCGGGTGTTAAAGATCTGCTCCCCTCTGGCAATCGAAGCCCGCGCCCGCGAAGCGGCATCGGCCCCGGTCTGCGAACGCCAGGCCGTAAAGAGCGAGAACACGGGGTTGGGTGGGACGCCACCGCCGCCATCGGCCCGGAAAGGTTCGTTGCTGCCAGGCGTGAAAGCCTGACTGGATAGCACGACCGGGCCGCCCCGTGCGCCAGCGGCAGACAAACTGCCGGCGTTCCGGTCGGCGCTTTGGGCGGTGAACTGGCCCAGTTCGAAATTTAAAATCGACTGCAACACCGTGTTCGCCGGGGCCCGTACGGCGGCGGCGTGGCCGGTAATCGCATGGCTCGACTGCACGAGCAAGGAATCGCTTACCGATTGCCCGGGCGCGGATTCTCTGCCGTCCCACATCACGGAGGACAGGAGCGTCAGGTTGGCCGACATCGGGATGCGGCGATAGACGGAGAGCGCGGTCGTTGAGGTACAGCCGTAGCGGTTGCTGGTGTTGGAGACCGCGAACTCAGCGGTGCTGGCTACCGGCATCTCAACGCGAATCAGGCCTTTGCTGAGGAGCAGGCTGGAGGCATTGGCGTGCGCCAGCGGGGTTTGGATGTCCAGAGTCGGACAGTTCGTGCCATCAATCGGGGCGAAGACGGGGTCGTTGCCGCTGCTATTGGCGAAACGCCGTTGCAGTTCGCGAGGCGTTGCCGTCCAGGCATCGTTCGCGGCGTGACAGGACGCGCAGGTTCGGCCGTTGGTGCCCAGCGCCTGAAAAAACGGGCTTCGGCGATCGGTTGTGCCCGGCAGGCTAAAGTTCGACCAGACCCCGGCCTCGTCCCGAAAGTGATTGCCACCGGCCGGTGCTGCTGGCGGTGGACCGGGTGGTCCCGGCGGCGGTGGCGCAGCCCCAACCAGACCGGTGGCGCTGACTAGCGCAATGGCGAGCGTGCAAGCGAGCGCACGGGCGCTGCGGGGGCGGGTCGTATTCATCCTGGCCTCATTTGTATGCGTCATGTATGCACTCTAGACGGCAAGGCTTTGGAAGCTTCAGGCCGAGAAGCGAAAACTGTGACGCACTACCAGCATGGGCTGGCGCGGGCCTTGCCAGGCAATTTACTTGGTGGCTTTCTCGATCGCGGCGCCACCTTGCTTGATGTCCTTGCCGATGCCGTTGAGGGTGTTGCACGCGCTGAGGTTCAGCACCAGAAGACTAATAAGCGAGACAAAAACGAGGCGTTTCATTGCCGAATCCTTGAAGCAGTGGTTGGGCTGTTCATACCGCACAGAGGCGCCCGATCCGCATCGATCGGGCGCAACGGCTTAAACCCGGAAGTAGTCGAAGAAGCGAATGTTCGGCGGTCCGGCCATCATCGCGCCAAACACTTCCATATCGCCGCGTTCGGCGCGCCAGGCGAGATAACGCTCGTAATGCTGGCGACTGTCCCATTGCTCGACGATCAGCACGACCTCGGGGTCTTCCTGATTCTGAATGCAGTACAGGGTTTGGCAGCCGTCGAAGGCGCGCGTATCGGGCAGCACGCTTTTCAGCCACTGCTGAACGTCGGCGACGCGACCGGGCGCCGCCCGAAACTCAAGAATGACCTGACAGCTCATGGTTTCCTCCTGCTGAGACTACTTGTGGTGAGTGTGCGGATTGGCGGCGTCGATGGGCGCCGCCTGATGGTTCAGATGGTACTCCCAAGGGGAATCGAACCCCTGTTTACGCCGTGAGAGGGCGTCGTCCTAACCGCTAGACGATGGGAGCAACGAGCGCGAGGGCGGAGTATAGGCGCAGGCCACGTGTGTCGTCAGCCGTTCGTGGGTGATCCAATGACCCGCCAATGCGATTAAGATTCGCCCGACAGTCGACCACTCTACAGACCCCGCCCCAATGGCCGAGGGTCCGGCGTCCCGCCGTGATATCCAGAGGAAACCCTGCTTTTGACTGAACTCGCCGACAATCTGGCCAACGTGCAGGCCGAAGCACGCGTGCAACCCCGCATCTACACGCGGGATGAACATGCGGTCTCCCGTAAATTCATTTCCGACGCCGCCCTGAAAGTGCTCTACCGGCTGAACAAGGCCGGCTATCAGGCCTATCTGGTAGGTGGCAGCGTGCGCGACCTGCTGTTGGGTCGCGAGCCGAAAGACTTCGACATCGCGACCGACGCCTTACCGGAGCAGGTGCGCGAGTTATTCCGCAATTGCCGCCTGATTGGACGACGCTTCCGTCTGGCCCACGTCCAGTTCGGGCAGGAAATTATTGAAGTCGCCACGTTTCGCGCCCAGCACGACGGCGACGCCGAAGGCTCGGCGATGACCGACGAAGGTCGCATCCTGCGCGACAACGTCTACGGCAGCATCGACGATGACGTCTGGCGGCGCGATTTCACCGTCAACGCGCTCTACTACAACATTGCCGACTTTTCGATCGTCGACTACGTGGGCGGGGTGGAAGACCTGCGCGCGGGCCGTCTGCGGCTGATTGGCGATCCGGACAAACGCTATCGCGAAGACCCGGTGCGCATGCTCCGGGCCATCCGGTTCGCCACCAAACTGGGTTTCGGCCTTGATGACGCCACGCTGGACGCCATTCCCCGCTTGCGCCAGCTGCTGGAAGACATCGCGCCGGCGCGCCTGTTCGATGAAATGCTGAAGATGTTCCATGGCGGCGTTGGCTTGCAGACCTTCGAGGCGCTGCGCCATCACGGGCTCTTTCACTGCCTGTTTCCGATGACCGACGAATTTCTGGACAGCCCGGAAGGGGAATTCGCCGGTGCTTTAATCGCCGCCGCGCTCGAAAGCACCGATGCCCGCGTGGTGGAAAACAAACCCATCACGCCGGCGTTTCTGTTTGCCGCGCTGCTGTGGCATGTGGTGGAAGAACAGGCGGCGCTGTACACCGCTAACGGCATGCAGGCTGCCGAAGCGCTGGAGACCGCTGCCGACGGCATGGTCTCCCGCCAGATCCAGCGCATTGCCATGCCGCGCCGCTTTACCCAGGTCACCCGCGAAATCTGGAGTCTGCAAGCCCGCATGCAGCGACCTTCGGCCCGCCGCGTCGACCGCCTGATGGAGCATCCGCGCTTCCGGGCGGCCTACGATTTTCTCCTGCTGCGCGAGAAAGCGGGCGATCCGGTGGAAGAAGCGGCGGAATTCTGGACCCGCTATCTGGTGACTCCCACCGAAGACCGCGAGCAGATGGTGGAAGATTTGGACCTTGAAGGGACCGATGCCCCGACGGCCGCGACCACGCCCGGTGGCGCACCGGGGCCCAAGCGCCGTCGCCGTCGCCGCCGCCGTAAACCCGCTGGCGTTTGACGCTTGGTGACGGTGACGCACTCGCCCGGCGTGGCGTACATCGGTTTGGGCAGTAATCTCGACGACCCGCGGCGACAGGTCACCCAGGCCTTGGCCGAACTGGGCAGCTTGCCGGGATCGCGTCTTCTCGCCAGCTCCTCGCTTTATCGCACGCCCCCAATGGGGCCGCCCGGCCAGCCGGACTACATCAACGCGGTGGCGCAGATCGAGACTGCGCTCGCGCCGCACGCCTTGCTGGATGCCTTGCAGGCCATTGAACGCGCGCACGACCGGGTGCGCAGCGTGCGCTGGGGGCCGCGTACGCTCGACCTCGACCTCCTGCTCTACGACCAGCAGGAAATCGCCGACGAACGTTTGTGTGTTCCCCATCCGGGGCTCACCGAGCGCGCCTTCGTGGTGCTACCTCTACTGGAGATCGCCCCCACGCTGCGGGTGCCCGGCTTCGGACCGCTCGCCGAGCGGGGCGCCACGCTCGACTCTCATGGAATTCATCGCCTGTGACCCATCCTGTGCCAGACAAAGAACCCAAGGTGCCCGAGGCCGCCCGCTTCGTCGCTATTGAAGGCCCCATCGGGGTTGGCAAAACCAGCCTTGCCCGCAAACTCTCCGCGCTGTGGCAGACCGAACTGCTATTGGAAGAGGCGGGTGGGAACCCCTTCCTGCCCAAGTTCTACGACGACCCGGCGCGCTATGCGCTGGCGACCCAGCTGCATTTTCTGTTTCACCGCTCGCGCGAACTGCAGGCGCGCCGGCAGGGCGACCTTTTTGCGCCCCGACTGGTGTCGGATTTCATGTTCGAGAAAGACCGCCTGTTCGCCAAGGTGGTGCTCGACGACGACGAATACCGGCTCTATCACGAAATCTACACGCGCTTTGTCGCCAGCCTGCCGCGGCCGTCGCTGGTGATTTACCTGCAGGCCTCGGTGCCTACGCTGCATCGGCGGATCGCGCGTCGGGGCATCGGTTACGAGCAGGGCATCGACGGCGAATACCTCGGACGCCTGTGTCAGGAATACGTGGAGTTTTTCCATTACTACAGTGACGCGCCGTTACTGATTGTGAACGCCGAGGAAATCAATCTCGTCGATAACCCGGCGCACTTCGGGCTCCTGCTGGCCGAGATTGAGCGTGGCGTGGTCGGGCGGCGGTATTTCAATCCCGGCCTGAAGGTGCCGGGCTAGTGGCGGGAATCCCCGCCGGCCTGCGCTACACTCCCCACCCTGCCTCAACGAGTTGCCGAATCGACCTATGAACATTGCCAATTCCGTGGAAGAACTCCGCGCCGTGGTGGCCGGCTGGCGGCGCGCGGGCGAGACCATCAGCTTTGTGCCCACGATGGGTAACCTCCACGACGGGCACATCACCCTGCTGCTGAAAGCGCGGGAATTGGCTACCCGATCGGTCGTTAGCATCTTCGTCAATCCGATCCAGTTCGGTCGTGGCGAGGATTACGCCAAGTACCCGAGCACGCTGGAATCGGACAAGCAAAAACTTCAGGCGGCGGGTCTGGACCTGCTGTTCGCGCCCGACTTGAATGAGCTCTACCCGGGCGGCATCGAAGAAGACACTCGCGTCACGGTGCCGGGTTTATCGTCAATTCTCTGCGGCCAGTACCGTCCGGGCCATTTCTCCGGCGTGGCCACGGTGGTGACCAAACTGTTGATGAACGTGCAGCCCGATTTGGCGCTCTTTGGAGACAAGGATTATCAGCAGGTGATGGTCATCAAGCAGATGGTGCACGACCTGCTGATGCCGGTAAAAATTTTGGGCCAGCCGATCGTGCGCGAAGCCGACGGTCTGGCGATGAGCTCGCGCAACAGCTATCTCAACGCCGCCGAGCGCGCGCTGGCGCCGCAGATTTTTCAGGCGATGAACCGGGCGCGGGAAAAAACACTCCTGCAAAACACTTCGCTCATCGCGATCGAAACCGCCGGCATGGCGGAACTCGCGGCGGCAGGTTTCCGCCCGGAATACTTCAGCATCCGCCGCGCGCAGGATTTAAGCGCACCGCAGGTCGGCGACACCATGCTGCAACTGCTGGTGGCCGCATGGCTCGGGCCGGCGCGTCTCATTGATAATCTGCGTATCGAACTGCCGGAGCCGCTCAAAATCGCATGAATAACCCGCCCCCCAGTGCTGCTGTTCTGGTGATTGGTAACGAAATCCTGTCGGGTCGCACGCGGGACGCGAACGTGCAGACCATCGGCGCGGCGCTGGCGGAAATCGGGATCCGCCTGCGCGAAGTGCGGGTGGTGGAAGATCGGCAGGACGCCATCGTGGAAGCGGTCAACGCACTGCGCGCGCGTTACGACCATGTCTTCACGAGCGGCGGTATCGGGCCCACACACGACGACATCACCACCGACTGCATCGCCGCGGCTTTCGAGCGCGAAGTGCGTCACGACGCAGAAGCCGTGCGCCGGCTCACCGCGTACTACGGCGAACGCGAAGCGACGGAAGTGCGCTTGCGCATGGCGCGCGTACCGCTCGGCGCAACGCTCATCGATAACCCGGTCAGCGCCGCGCCCGGCTTTACGCTGGAGAACGTGCACGTGCTGCCGGGTGTGCCGCGAATTCTCGCGGCGATGTTGCCCAATGTGATCGCCACCTTGCCCGGTGGGCCGCCGATCGTCAGTCGCACCGTGACGGCCTGGATTCGGGAAAGCGATATCGCCAACGAACTCGCCGCGGTGCAGGCGGACTATCCCGCGCTGGATCTCGGCAGCTATCCGTTCATGCGCGAAGGTCGCTTCGGAACCTCGCTGGTGGTGCGTGGCGGCGACGAACCCGCGGTGACGGCCGCGGCCGCCGCTGTCGCGGCCTTTCTTGCCGCGCGCGGCGCCGAGTTCGACCCGCCGCCCGCCTGATCACCCAAAGCCCTACTGGCGCTTTGAACCGTCACGAACTTCTGTTGTAGTTTCGAACCGAAGGAAATCACCGACCGGCCATGAGCAAACGCGTTTATATCAAGACCTTTGGCTGCCAGATGAACGAGTACGACTCGCGCAAAATGGCGGAGGTACTCGGCGCCTCGCACGGCTTTGCGCCTACCGAGGTGCTCGAGGAAGCCGATTTATTGCTATTGAACACCTGCTCGGTGCGCGAAAAAGCGCAGGAAAAACTGTTTTCCGAATTGGGTCGCTGGAGGGAACTGAAAGACGCCAAGCGCGGCGTGGTGATTGGCGTGGGCGGCTGCGTGGCGAGTCAGGAAGGCGACAACGTCTTCGACCGCGCGCCCTATGTTGATTTGGTGTTTGGCCCGCAAACCCTGCATCGCCTGCCTGAACTTTACGACGCGGCCATCGCCGGCCAGCGGCGCGTGCTGGATATCAGCTTTCCGGAAATTGAAAAATTCGACCGCCTGCCGGAACCGCGCGCCGAAGGGCCCACCGCGTTTGTCTCGATCATGGAAGGCTGCAGCAAGTACTGCACGTTTTGCGTGGTGCCGTATACGCGCGGCGAAGAATTCTCCCGCCCGTTTGATGACGTCATTACCGAAATCGTAACGCTGGCCGAACAGGGCGTGCGCGAAGTGACCTTGCTCGGCCAGAACGTGAATGCCTATCGTGGTCGCATGCACGACGGACAAGTTTGCGATCTCGCTGCGCTGATTCGCTACATCGCAGTGATCGACGGCGTTGAGCGCATTCGCTACACGACTTCGCATCCGGTCGAGTTCAGCGACCGCCTGATCGACGCCTACGCCGATGTACCGGCGCTGGTAAGCCATGTGCACCTGCCGGTGCAAAGCGGTTCCGACCGCGTGCTCTCGCTGATGAAGCGCGGCCACACCACGCTGGAATATCTGTCCAAAATTCGTCGCTTGCGCAAATTGCGGCCGGAAATTTCGATTTCATCTGATTTCATCGTGGGCTTTCCCGGCGAAACTCACGCCGATTTCGAAGCCACCATGAAACTCGTGGAGCAGGTCGATTTCGACCACTCCTTCAGCTTCATTTACAGCCCACGGCCCGGCACGCCGGCGGCGTCCTATCCGGATGACGTCACGCCGGAAGAAAAGAAACATCGGCTGGCTATCCTCCAACGCCGCTTGGAAGAACTCGCCCAGGCCAAGAGCCGGGCGATGGTCGGCACTCTCCGGCGCGTGTTGGTGACGGGGCATGCGCGCAAAGACGCGGCCGAAGTCTCCGGGCGTACCGAAAACAATCGAGTGGTGAATTTCGCGGGGGATGCCTCGCTCATCGGTGGCTTCTGCCAGGTGCGTATCACGGCAGCGCTCCCTAACTCTCTTCGCGGCGAACTCGTGGCTGAAACAGCCGGGGCAGTCTGATTTGAACGCAGAAAACACCACCGAAATTATTCTCGAACCCCTGCAGAACGATCGTCTCGCCAATTTATGCGGGCAGTTTGATGAACACCTGCGACTGATTGAGCGCCGTCTCGGCGTAGAAATCAGCAATCGCGGCAACGTGTTCAACATCACCGGCGCCCAGCGCGAGCGCGACACCACCAGCGAAGTCATTCGCGATCTCTACGCCACCGCGGGCAATAAATTTCTCGCGCCGTCCGACGTGCATCTGCGCTTGCAGGATTCGGCCGCCACGCTGGCCCGACTTGATGGCGAATCCGACGACGACGAAGTCGTCGCACAGACACGGCGGATGGTGGTGAAGGCGCGCGGCACCAACCAGCGGCTTTACCTGCGCAATATCGAGCGCTGTGACATCAGTTTTGGCGTCGGCCCTGCCGGTACCGGCAAGACCTATCTGGCGGTCGCGGCCGCCGTGGAGGCCCTGGAGCGCGACCGCGTGCGGCGCTTGTGTCTGGTGCGGCCGGCGGTCGAAGCCGGCGAGCGGCTGGGCTTTCTGCCCGGCGATATGGCGCAGAAAATCGATCCCTATCTTCGCCCGCTTTACGACGCGCTCTACGAGATGCTGGGTTTCGACCGCGTGGCGAAACTCATCGAGCGCAACGTGATTGAAGTCGCACCGCTGGCCTTCATGCGCGGGCGCACGCTGAACGATGCTTTCATCATTCTCGATGAAGCCCAGAACACCACCATCGAGCAAATGAAAATGTTCCTCACCCGCATCGGCTTTGGTGCCAAGGCGGTGATCACGGGCGACATCACGCAGGTGGATTTGCCGCGCGGCCGCGAATCGGGTTTGCGCCACGCGATTGACGTGGTGCGTCAGGTGGACGGGATCAGCTTCACATTTTTCCGCACGCAGGACGTGGTCCGTCACGCGCTCGTGGGCCGCATTCTTGATGCCTATGAGGCGTTTGAGAATCGACCCCCTGCGGGTTCTGCATGAGCGTTGAAGTGCACGTTCAGCGCGCAAGCACCCTGCGCGGCTTGCCTTCTAACCGCCAGATGAGCGCCTGGCTCGCGCAGGCACTGGCACCGCTCCGACCAGAGGCCAGCCTCACCGTGCGCATTGTGGATGCCGAAGAAGGCAGCGCGCTCAACGCGCAGTGGCGCGGCAAGCAGGGGCCCACCAACGTGCTGTCGTTTCCGGTGAGCGGCCTTGAAGCCATTGCGCCGACCCTGCTGGGCGACATCGTGCTGTGCGCGCCGGTGCTCAAAGCCGAAGCCGCCGCCCAGCGGAAAACCATCGCCGCCCATTGCGCGCATCTGCTGGTGCATGGCGCTTTGCATCTGCTGGGCTACGATCACCTGGACGATGCCGAGGCCGAAAAGATGGAAGCGCTGGAACGCCAGCTGCTCGCCGATATGGAATTTCCCGACCCTTACGCGGAGCGTGAGCTTAAGCCATGACCGATGAACCTCCCCAGTCGACGCCGCGGGCGTGGCTTAATCGTAGCCTCGATCCCCTGCGCACGCGGCTTGCCCACTGGCTCAGACCGTCGGCCCGCACCCGGCAAGATTTAATCCGGCTCTTTCACGAAGCAGAGCGCCAGAATCTCGTTGATAACGACGCCGCCGCGATGCTGGAAGGCGCGCTGCTGGTGTCCGAGATGAAGGTGCTGGACATCATGATTCCGCGCGCCGAGATGGTCTTTATCGAGGCCGATGCCACGCCGGCGGAGTTTTTGCCGTCGGTCATCGAATCCGCGCATTCGCGCTTTCCGGTGCTGGATGCCGGTCACGAGCGTGCATTAGGGATCTTGCTCGCCAAAGATCTCTTGCCGCTGGCGGCGAATCCCCAGCAGCCCTTCAACGTCCGCGAGTTATTGCGACCCGCAGTGTTTGTCCCCGAGAGCAAGCGGCTGAACATCCTGCTACGGGAGTTCCGCCAGAGCCGCAATCATCTGGCGATTGTGGTGGATGAGTACGGCGGCATTGCCGGCTTGGTGAGCATTGAGGACGTGATCGAGCAAATCGTCGGCGAGATCGACGACGAGTATGACGTCGAGGACGAAGCCTTCATTCGCAGCCATCGCGCGAATCGCTATACCGTGAAGGGCCGCACGCCGATCGGGCATTTCAACGAGTACTTCAAATCGCGTTTGATCGATTCGCAGTACGACACCATTGGCGGCCTGGTGGTGCACGAGTTCGGGCGCCTGCCCGAGCGCGGTGACGAAATCGAGTTCGCCGGCTTTCACTTCAAGGTGCTGCGCGCCGATCCGCGGCGGGTGCAGCTGTTGCGGGTGATGCGCACCGCTGACGCTCGCGCCGCCGCGCGCGGCGGCTGAGTCCCCCAGAGAGACTACGACTGCGCTTATGCGAGCGGCGATTGCGCTGTTAATCGGGCTGCTCGTGCCTTTTGCCTTTGCGCCCTACGGCTACTGGTGCTTGGCGCCGCTGGGCCTGGCCGGCTTTTTTCTGCTTACCGCTGGCGACACCACACCCCGCCAGGCAGCGTGGCGCGGCTGGTGGTTTGGTCTTGGTTTGCTGGGCCACGGCGTTGGATGGATTCAGATCAGCATCCATCAGTTCGGCCTGCCGCTTTATGTGTTCTCGGTCTCGATGACGGCCTTGTTCGTGATGTTCATCTCGCTCTATCCGGCGCTGGCCGCGTGGTGCGCCCGACGCCTGCCGGCGCGGAGTGAGGCGCAACGGCTGTTGTTACTGTGGCCGGCGCTGTGGACTTTGAGCGAATGGCTGCGCGGCGCGTTGTTCACCGGCTTCCCCTGGTTGCTGATGGGCGATGCCCAGATCGATTCGCCGTTGGCCGGCTGGATCCCGGTGCTGGGGGCGCAGGGCGCGACTCTCCTGCTGACGATAAGCGCCGGTGCGCTGGCGGTCGCGGCCACGTCGCGCGAATATCGCCTTAAGTGTGCCGCGCTGGCCGTGTTGCCCTGGGTGAGTGGTCTGGCCTTGACGCAGGTGGAATGGACCACACCAGACGGCCCCCCCAAAACCGTTGCCATTGTGCAGGGCGCGGTGCCCCAAGCCATGAAATGGTCGCCCGAGGCGCGCGACGAAACGCTGCAGCGCTACGCCAATCTCACCGAGGCCCATTGGGGTCGCGACATTATTCTCTGGCCAGAAACTGCGCTGCCGGCCTTCCCGCAGGAGATTCCGGAATACATGGCCGGCCTCGCGGCCCGCGCCAAAGCCAGCGGGAGTCTTGTGTTGCTGGGCGTGCCCACCGCCGGTAGCAGCGAGCGCTACTACAACAGTGTGATCATGCTGGGTGCTGCCTCCGGCATTTACAGCAAGCATCATCTGGTGCCCTTCGGGGAGTATCTGCCGTTCGACGAGCAGCTTCGACCCGCCCTCGATTTTCTGTCGATCCCGATGTCCGGCTTCTCGTCTGGTGGGGTAAGCCAGGGCGTGATGACGGCCGGCGAGCTGCGCTTTGGCGCCACCATTTGTTATGAGGACGCTTACTCAAGCGAAGTGTTGAGGCCATTGCCGGCGGCCAATCTGCTGCTCAACGTGAGCAACGATGCCTGGTTCGGTGACAGCGCCGCGCCCCATCAACACCTGCAGATTTCCCGCGTGCGGGCGGCCGAAGCGGGACGCGAATTCTTACGGGCGACCAATACCGGGATCTCGGCCATCATTGACCATCACGGTCAGGTGCGGGCGCGCTCGCCCCAGTTTGTGCCCTATGTGCTCACCGGCACGACCAGCGCGCGCACCGGCACCACGCCTTTCGTGCGGTTTGGCCCTTGGCCTTCGGTGATGCTGTGCGGTCTGCTGCTGGCCGCGGCCGAAATTTTTCGGCGACTTGAAGATCTTCACGCACCAAGTAAAGTAGACTCCCTAACATATTGATGAATAGATGCTGTTAGGCGTCGCAGTACTGGAGATTCGGAATGCGGAATGTGTGTTTGGCGGTACTCCTGTTGTGCTTCGGAGGGCAATACGCTTTCGCCGCCAATACCGCATCGACCTCGCAATCGAAGTCAGCCAAAGCCAGTCACGCCCGGGCTCATGCCGTCGCGCCGAAAGCGGTCTCTCGCAAGGCTGCCCCGCGCACTGCGGCGGCAAAAAAGACGCCCGCCAAAGCCAAGAGCGCCCAGCGCGCCAGCCCTCGCCGGCCCGCGGTAACGTCCAACGCGCGGAAAGCGCGGCAACGCTCGATTGCTCAGCGCCGCAGTCGCCCGCGTGCCAGCGCGCCGGCCGCGAGTGCGCTGGCTGCAGGTGCGCAACTTGTCGGTGCGGGCCGTGCGCTACAACTGCAGTCGACCTCGGTGCTGGTGATTGACCGCGATCGCAATACGGTACTGCTGGCGCGTAACCCGGATGAACCTAGCTCGATTGCCTCTATCACCAAGCTGATGACTGCCATGGTCACGCTCGACGCTCGTCTGCCGATGGATCAGACGGTCACCATCAGTAACGAAGACATCGATCGCTATAAGGGCACGCATTCCCGTTTAAGCGTGGGCACTCACTTGACGCGCCGTGACATCCTGCGTCTGGCGCTGATGTCTTCTGAAAACCGCGCGGCCGCCTCACTGGCCCGGACCTATCCGGGTGGACGCGCCAAGTTCATTGCCGCGATGAACAGCAAAGCACAGGCGCTGGGCATGCGGAGCACCACGTTTGTCGATGCCGCCGGCCTAAAGCCGCAAAACCGCTCTACGGCGAATGACCTGGCGAAGATGGTGCAGGCCGCCAGCAACTACGCGCTGATTCGCGAATTCACCACCACCACCGGGCAGACGGTCAGCCTGCGTGGCGGTCGGAGCACCGAGGAATTCAATAACACCAATCGGCTGGTGCGGTACAAAGACCCGGATTGGAAAATTGAGGTCTCCAAGACGGGTTACACCTCGGAGGCCGGTCGCTGTTTGGTGATGCAGGCACGCACCGCCGACCGCCCGCTCATCCTCGTGCTGTTGGACTCTCCCGGCAAGCTGACGCCCATCGGCGACGCCAACCGTGTGCGTCGCTGGCTGGAAACCCAGCGCATCGGGCACGGACTGGCCAGCAAGTGACGCCTGACGCGCTCGCCACCCTGTGAGCGCGTGTGCTATCCGGCTGGCGACGACGGCTGATTTGCCGTCGCTCGTGCGCCTGCTCAACGTGTTGTTTGAGCAGGAGGCCGAATTCAAACCCGACGAGATCGCCCAGGCTCGCGGGCTGACCCTCATTCTTGAGAACCCCGAAGTCGGCCAAATCCTGATTGCCCATCACGGGGCTGAAGTCGCCGGCATGGTGGGCTTGCTCTACACCATTTCCACCGCGCTCGGCGCACGCGTGGCGCTGCTGGAAGACATGGTAGTGGCGCCGGCCTGGCGCAACGCCGGGTTCGGGAGCCAGCTGCTTGAAGCGGCGATCGCGCAGGCGAGACAAGCCGGCTGCCAGCGCATCACCTTGCTCACCGACGATATCAACACCGATGCCCAGCGCTTTTATGGCAGGCATGGTTTTACGCGTTCCCCCATGGTGCCTTTTCGCCGCCTGCTCAACTGAGCCGCGCGGGTCTTACGGCGGGCCGCAACCCGCTTTGTTGACCTATCTCAAGCGCGCGACGGGGGGCGGTCCAGCGCACGCTCTGCTCCGGCCTACACTCTCTCTCACAGGTATTTGGGTGTTATTCGGGGGAGAGCCACATGAAAGTCATCAACAGCCATTCAGGATCACCGAATGCCGGGGCGGTGGGCATTCTTGGGATTAACCCCAAGGGCAAAATATATGCTGCCAATCCGCAGATTTGTGACTTGCTGGGCTACGGCGCCCGGGAACTGAAAACCCACACGCTCGAATCACTATTTGCGGATACCGATGACGCGCAAGTGCAAGCGCTGCGAGGTGCGCTGCTGACCGGCTCGGCCCTGTCGGCGCCGTCTCTCATGGCGCGACACAAGAACGGTCACACGGTGCCGCTGTCGGTCTGCCAGTCGCCGGTGTTCGGTATGCGCGGCCGGACCAACGGCGCGGTATTGCTCATTGGCGCTTTTAACCTGAGCGAGCGTCGTTTGGAGGAACTGCAGCATTCCGAAACCATCGTGCGCTCCTGTGCCGACGCCATCCTGAGTTGTGACGAGGCGGGCACGATCACCAGCTGGAACCCCGGCGCGGAAGCGCTCTACGGCTATGCTGCGAACGAGGCCATCGGGCAATCCCTGACGATGCTCTATCCACCCGAGCGCGCGAATGAAGCCACGCAACTTTTTGCCCACATTCGCAACGGCGGGCAGCTGCGCGACTTCGATACGCGACGCCAGCGCAAGGACGGTAGCCTGGTGGAGGTGTCGATTACGATTTCACGCTTTGGCGATACCGACGGCTTGAGCGAGCTTGCGCGCGACTCGCAAGGCATGAAGCGTCGCATGGGCGTGCTGTTGTCCTGGGCGCTGGAAGATCCGCTCACCCACCTCGCCAATCGCCGCGCGCTGCTAGACCGCTTGGGCGTGGCGATGCGCAAAAGCGAACGCACGACTTGCCCCGGCGCGTTGTTGTTTATCGATCTCGACGATTTCAAACGCGTGAACGACGTCAACGGCCATGCGGTGGGCGACGCCGTGCTGATTGAAGTCGCCAAGCGCACCCGGGCTTTGATCCGCGACGCCGATACCGTGGCCCGGATTGGGGGCGACGAGTTCGTGGTCTTGATTGACCAGCTCGAAGCCGACCCGGCGGTGGCGCTGGCTCATGCGAAAGCGGTGGCGGCAAAGCTGTTGCGTCGGCTGCGCCAAATTCATGTCAGTTCCGCAGTGTGTTCGGCCAGCGTGGGCGTGACCTTGTTTGCGGGCGAGACGATTACCCGCGAGCAGCTACTGTCACGCGCCGATCACGCCATGTACCAAGCCAAATCTGCCGGCAAGAACCGCGTGCGTGTGCTGGGCGCGGACACTCCGCGGATGCATGCGCTCGCATCCTGAGCGCGCCTTTGCTTGAGCGCTCGCTTGGAGGAAAACTGACCTAATGGACGACAAGCAAAAGGCCACCTCAACGGTGGTCAGCGCTGCCTACGTTCGCTCGCTGGCCGAAGCGGCCATCCTGTACTCGCGCCAAGCCCTCATTAGCACCGATGCAAGCGGCCTGATTAACGCCTGGAATCCCGCCGCGGAGCAGATGTTTGGTTATTCGTCGGCCGACGCACTCGGCATGCCGC
>CAMCQE010000009.1 GCA_945876945.1 Klebsiella pneumoniae | reverse complement strand
CGCGAGCTACTGACCCGCTACTGCTTGCGCGGCGTCCGAGCCCAAGAGGGCACGTTTCGCGTAGTGCCGGAGTTGCGCCGTCGCCTGAGCTTTATGCAGGTCAATCTCATCGCCCCGCTGCCCGACCTCGGGCAATTTGATCTGATTTTTCTGCGCAACGTGCTGATCTACTTTGATATGGAAACCAAAGCCAAAGTGGTACGTCAGTTGTGCAAGGCCTTGCGGCCCGGAGGCTATTTTTTCTGTGGCCATTCTGAGAGCCTGCATGGCATGAACCTGCCGCTTACGACGATCCATCCGGCTATCTATCAGCGCCAGTGATGCCTGAGTTTTATGCGATCAGCGAGCGAGTACTTTGAATATTTCCTGCAGCCTGGTGAATTCCAGTTCAGCGATGACCCTGATGTGCGCATGCGCACGCTGCTTGGCTCCTGTGTGGCCATGACCATGTGGCACCCGCAGCGGCGTTTCGGCGCAATGTGCCATTACATGCTGCCGACCCGTGGTTCGCGCCGCACCCCCGAACTTGATGGCCGCTTCGGCGATGAGGCCTATCTGATGTTTCTCAAGGAATCGGTGCGCGTGGGGACGGATCCCAACGATTACGAGATCAAGCTCTTTGGCGGTGGCGACATGTTTCCCGCCGTCAACAAAACCGGCAAATCTGCCATTGGGCAACAGAATGTCACCGCCGGGCTCGGCATTCTGGCCTTGCATGGGCAGCCGGTGAAGGCGAGTCACGTGGGCGGCGAAGGACATCGCATCGTGATGTTCGACCTGTGGGACGGCAGCGTGTGGGTGAAGCATCAGCCGAAGACGGAGCCGGCGCGATGAATCCCATCTCCGTCATGGTTATCGACGATTCCGCAGTCGTGCGTCAGGTGATGACGGACATGATTGGCAAGGCGCAGGGACTGCGCTTGCTGGGCGTCGCCCCGGATCCGCTCTACGCGCTGGAGAAAATGGAACGCGAATGGCCCGACGTGATCGTGCTTGATGTGGAAATGCCGCGGATGGATGGCATTACCTTCCTGCGCAAAGTGATGGATGAACACCCGACGCCCGTGGTCATTTGCTCGACGCTGACCGAGAAGGGCGCCGATACGACGATGCAGGCGATGTCGGCCGGGGCGGTGGAAATTATCGTGAAGCCCAAACTCGCGCTGAAAAAATTTCTGGAAGAGTCCGCTGCGGAACTGATCAATGCCATCAAGGCCGCCGCGCAGGCGAAGGTGGGGCGCGTGCGGCCGGGTCGCGAGTCGCCCATTAAAATTCCCCCCAAGTTCACCGCAGACGCGGTGATTCCTGCCGCCACCGCGCAGGCGATGGCGCAGACCACCGAGCGCATTGTGGCGATTGGTACGTCCACCGGCGGTACGCAGGCGCTCGAAGCAGTACTCACTGCGCTGCCCCGCGTGGCGCCGGGGATTGTGGTGGTACAGCACATGCCGGAGAAATTCACCGAAGCTTTCGCGATGCGCCTCAACAAGATCTGCGCGATCGAAGTGCGGGAAGCGAAAGCTAACGACCGGGTTATCCCTGGGCTGTGCCTGATCGCGCCTGGCGGCCGCCATACGCTGCTGAAGCGGAGCGGCGCCTATTACTTCGTGGATGTGGTCGACGGACCGGCAGTCAGTCGCCACAAGCCGTCGGTAGATGTTCTCTTCCGCTCGGCGGCCAAAGCGGCTGGTCGCAATGCGCTGGGCATCATCATGACCGGCATGGGCGACGACGGGGCGCAGGGCCTGAAGGAAATGTTCGATGCCGGGGCCCAGACCATTGCGCAGGACGAGGCGTCCTGCGTGGTCTACGGCATGCCCAAAGAGGCGGTGAAACGCGGCGCGGTGAGCCGCTCGGTGCCGCTCAGCGGGATCGCGGCGGAGATTTGCCGCGAGCGCTGAGGGTGTGTTGCCTAACGGCGAATGATGCCCAGCACTTCGTCGCGGTGGGATGCCATCTCGGCCGGGGTGGGGGCCTCCAGGTTCAAACGCACCAGAGGCTCGGTGTTTGAGGCGCGCACGTTGAACCACCAGTCTGGATATTCCACGCTCAAGCCGTCGAGTTCGCTGAACCGGGCGTCCGGATAGGCGGCGCGCAGCGCGCTGAACACCTGTGCCACATCTTCCACGCGCGAGTTGATTTCGCCGCTCGGCGCGTAACGACGCAAGGGCGCAATGAGCGCAGACAGCGGTTGGTCGACGCTGCTCACCAGATTCGCGACGAAGATCACCGCCAGCGCTGAGCTTTCGGCGAAATAGTTTTCCCGGAAGTAGTAATGGCCGGAGAGTTCGCCGGCAAAGAGCGCGTCGGCGTCGCGCATCTGGCGTTTGATGAACGCATGACCCACGCGGGACATCAGGGCCTCGCCGCCCGCTTCGACGATGGCCTCGCGCACCGCTTTGCTGCTTCTGAGGTCGTAGAAAATGCGTCCCTTGCTGGTTTTCAACATGGTCTGCGCGATGAGTGCGGTGATGAGGTCCATGGGCACGATGTCGCCCCGCTCGTCCACAAATCCGACGCGGTCGGCGTCGCCGTCAAAGGCGATGCCGAAATCGAATGGGCCATGCTCGCGAATGAGATGCTGCAGCGGCTCCAGCGTTTCGTGATCCAGCGGATTCGCTTCGTGGTTGGGGAATGCGCCATCAAGTTCCCCGAACAGGCTCGATTCTTCGTACAGGCCGGCCAGCGCGCGCGCTTCGACAATGCCCATGGCGTTGGCGTAATCCACCGCAATGCGTAGCGGTTTTTTGAAGGCCGCCTGTGCCCGGATATGGGCGGTGTATGCCGGAATGATGTCGTGGGTCGTCACACGTCCGGGTACGCTCGCCGCAGGCTTGAAATCTTGTGCGTTCACCAGCGCTTCAATGGTCTCGATACCGGTAGGACCGCTGATGGGGATCGCGTTCTCGCGGCAGATCTTCACCCCGTTCCACTCGCCCGGGTTGTGCGAGGCGGTGATCATGATGCTGCCATCGGCGCCCAGACTGCCGTTCGCGTAGTAACACATCGGGGTGCTACACAGGCCAACGTCAATCACATCTGCGCCCTGCATCGTGACGCCCTTGGCCAGCGCTTCAAACATGGCGGGTGAGTGGGTGCGCATGTCTCGCCCAATGACGACACGGCGCGCCCCCAGGAAGTCCACAAAAGCGCGGCCGATGCGGGTGGCAATGTCGGGGGTCAGGGTGTCGCCGTAAATCCCACGAATGTCGTAGGCCTTGAAGATTCCAGCCATCAGTTGCGTTCCTCGGATTGCGCTAATGCACCGCAGTATACGAAAGCCTTACGGCTGGAGCATGTCAGGCGGGCTCAGTGCCAGCGGCTAGCGCCAGCAGACGCCGCGCTGGGCGTGACGGGCCACGGGATGGAGGGCAACCATTCGTCCAGACAGCCCATCAACTCTGCGGCGCTGGACAATCGGTCTGCGGGATCTTTGGCGAGCAAGAGGTCGATTACAGGCTGGGCACTCGCCAACCGCGCGGGGAGCGGCGGCGGTGCGGTGTGAATGTGTTGGTACACAATTCCTGCGGGAGTTTCTGCCCGGAAGGGTTTCCGGCCAGTCAGCAACTCGTAAAAAATGACGCCGGCGCTGTAGAGGTCGGCGCGGTGATCAACGGGCGTGCCCAGCGCCTGTTCCGGACTGATGTAACCGGGCGTGCCCAGCGTGCCGGTTGCTGTGGTCAGGTCGATTCGCTCATGAATTCTGCGCGAGATGCCAAAGTCGGCCAGCGCCAGCGAGCCGTCTGCGCGAAACATGATGTTGGCAGGCTTGAGATCCCGATGAATCACCCCTTCGCGATGAATGGCATGCAGGCCGCGCGCGATGGACCACATGCAGTCGATGGCGGCCGGCACCGTCATGCCGCGTTCCACTCTTTGCTTGAGATCCCCGCCGGCAAAAAACTCCATGGCGATGTAGCCGTAGTCGTCAGTAATGCCCCGGTCGAAGACCTTCACGACGTATGGATCTTCAATGCTGGCGAGAATCTGGGCCTCACGCGCGAAGCGTCGAAGCATGCCGCCATCGAGTCCCATGTTTCTGTCGACCACCTTGAGCACCACGGGGCTGCCGTCGACAGCGCGCTCGGCAAGATACACGCGGGAAAAGCCGCCCTGTCCTATGAGTCGAATAAAGCGGTGGGCGGTGTCATCAATTTGTGGCCGGGTGCGGCGCAGTGCGCCGAGGCCGCCCCTCTGGAACCCGGAGGATTGCGCCGCAATCGCCTGCGTGCGTTGTTCGGCTTCGATGGCGAGGTCTTGCAGGATTGCGGGCAGACGCTCGCCGAAGATGTCGGCGCGGCGCAGGTAGTCGTTGGCACCAGACTTGATAGCTTGTGCCGCGAGATAGACGTCGTCGTTCGCGGCCACGAGTATTGTTGGAGGAAAGCCCGCCTGCGCGCGGTAATGGATCAACCAGTTCAAGCCGGCAGGTTGGTCTCCCAGTTCCTGACTTAACAACAGCGCGTCATACAAATCCCAGCAAAAAGTTTCAGCTGGCATGCCCTGTTGGTCAGCGTCGTATTCTGAAACTTCGATATCAGGCAGCACCCGCGCCAGCGCCCGGCGCACGTCGGCCATCCATGCCCTCGAGCTGTCGATAATGAGAACTTTCATGCCGGTCTGAATCGGCGGCAGAGGCCGGAAGTTGAGCCGCCCGCGCGGAGGCGGGCGGCCAGCCAGCGTTCAGGCGGTTCGGCGTCGAATCAGTCGGCCTGGCAATTCGCCGGTGGGATGATTGTTTTCGAGTAACACCCGGCCGTTGACGATGGTGTGGCTGATGCCCTTCGCTGTTTGTTTGAGGCGTTGCGCGCCGCTCGGCAAATCGTTCACCAGCTCAGGCATGTTCTGGTCAACGGTCGCCGGGTCAAAGATGACCAAATCGGCGTTGAGTCCTTCGCGCAAAAGGCCGCGGTCGTGCAAGCCCCAGGCGGATGCCGTGTCGTAGGTGATAAGCCGCACCGCTTCCTCAAGGGTGAAGGCTTCGCGCTCGCGCACCCAGTAGCTGAGCAGATGAGTTTGCAGCGAAGAATCCATAATTTGGGCCACATGCGCGCCCGAATCGGAGAACGTCACCACGCTGCGCGGGTGCCGCATCATCTTCAGCACGGCTTCCTGATCTTCGTTCGCCAGCGGTTGGCGGAAGAACGCGTTGAAGTCGGTTTCGAGCGCGAGATCTATCATCGCCTCCACCGGATGAACGCCGCGTCTGGCCGCGAATTCGCTCATCATTTCCTCATTGCGAATGCCATGGAACACATAGAACCAGTCCCATTCGGGGGGGCGGGCTTCCGCCCCGACCACTTTGGGGCCGGCGTAATCCGCGCTCGCTATCTCCACCAGACGGCGCTTGATGGACGGGTCACGCAGCAGCTGCTTCTGCTCTTCCAGCGGACGGCTGCGCACGTCTTTCCAGCCTTCCCAGTGGTCGAACGGCGTATGCGATTTGAACGAGAGTAACGTGGAGATCGAGCGGCTGTGGGTTTGGACGAACATGCGGCCGCCGGCAGCGGCGGTCTCGTTGGCGAGTTCGTAATAGTTGGGCCAGAGTTCCGGCGCCACGCGGATGCTCGGCATGCCAAACGTGATGGGGCAGCCTGATTCGACCGCCAGATTTTTCAGACGGTCGAAATAATCGCGTTGCCGCCGCGGGCTGCGGCCCGGTTCTTCGCTGGCAAGCTCAAAGATCCCGCCGCCGGCGTCCCCCATGGCGTTGACGATGGCGCGCACTTCGCTCCAATCGGCCACCCGGCTCGCGACCGGACGGTCGTCGGATGTCAGATGGTTCATGGTGCGCGAAGTGGAGAAGCCCATGGCGCCCGCGCGCACGGCTTCCTGCACCAGGTGCTGCATGCGACGCACTTCGTCATCGCTGGCGAGTTCGGAAAACGCCCGCTCGCCCATCACATAAGTGCGCAGCGGCGAGTGGCCGATGTAGCCTCCGTAGTTAATGCCCTTGGGCAGGGCGTCAACGACGTCGAGATATTCGGGGAAGGTTTCCCAACGCCAATCGATACCCGCGCGCATCGCGTCGCGCGAGAGATCCTCGGCGCGCTCGAGATTGCGAAAGACAAAATCCGAATCAGCTGCAGCGCACGGCGCAAGCGTGAAGCCGCAATTGCCCATCACCACCGTGGTCACGCCGTGATAGCAGGAGCAGGAGCCAAGGGGGTCCCAGAAGATCTGGGCATCCATGTGCGTATGGCCGTCCACGAAGCCCGGCGTGACCACCTGACCATCGGCGTCAATGGTTTTGTTGGCCGGTGCTCTGATGCGTCCGATGCGCGCGATGCGGTCGCCGACGATGCCAATGTCTGCTGGATAGCGCGGGGCACCCGAGCCATCGATCAAAATCCCGTTGCGAATGATGAGGTCGTAGGTCATGGGTGAGTCCTCCGTGAGACGCTGGCTGGAGCATAGCCGACGCGTTTCGGGCTGCCTAATGCCAAGGCTTTCAACGAAAGACTATCCTGCGCTCGATGCGCCTGCCGTCAGACGAAAAAAATCAAAGAGGAGCGAACCGATGATCGACGTCTATTACTGGCCTACGCCGAATGCGTGGAAGGTCACCATCATGCTGGAGGAGTGCGGCCTCGAGTATCAAGTTCACGAAGTGAACATCGGTGTCGGCGACCAATTCAAGCCGGATTTCCTGAAGATTTCGCCTAACAATCGCATGCCGGCGATCATCGATCACGCGCCGCTCGGCGGCGGCGCAGCGCTCTCGCTGTTTGAGTCCGCGGCGATTGTCGAATATCTCGCAGATAAAACCGGACGCTTTTTGCCCACCAGCGGCGCGGGGCGCTACAAGGTCTTGCAGTGGGTGTACTGGCAGATGGCCAACCTCGGACCAATGATGGGCAACGCCAATCATTTTCTGAACTACGCGCCGAAGATTGCGGATGACCCCGTGCAGCTGCAGTACGGCCAGAAGCGATTTGGTGGCGAGGTCGACAGGCTCTGCGGGGTGATGGATGCGCAGCTGTCGGTGCACGCATTTATCGCCGGGGCTGACTACAGCATCGCGGACATGATGTCGTGGCCGTGGGCGATGCTGCTCGAAAAACTGATAGACGCGACGGTGTGGGAAAAATTTCCCCATCTCAAACGGTGGGTGGACGAAGTGGGCGCGCGGCCTGCTGTTCAGAAAGGCCGTCAGGTGGCGCGCGAATGGGGCGAGCGACCGCTCACCGAGGCGCAAGAACAGGCGCGCCGCGAGCTGCTTTTCAATCAATCCAACGACAAGGTGCGGGCGGCTCGCGAGGCGGCGGCAAGGGCCTTGAATCACTAGATAAAAAATCTTTTGAACCGACGCAGTGCAGCATTGGAACTTATCACCAAGCTGCCATTGCGAGACCCGCGTGAGTGGTGTTACAAGGCTTTTCAGACTTGGCCAGCTGCAAGTGGATTCACTCGTGGTCGGCAGGGCTTGCGTGTTTTTAAAGACATCAGGGGGCGTTCATGCATATTAGAAAATTCGATTTTGACTATAGCCGTCGATTCTTCATGGATAAGGTGGCGCGAGGGATCGGCGGAGCCGGGGTGCTGACCTCCCTTTGGCCGCTGTTGAGCGAGTCGGGCGACATCTCCAAAGCCTACCCGGACGAACTGCTCGACATCTCGCTTTACACCAAGGGCAAGATCAAAGTTGGCGATGAAATCAGCGCCGACAACATCGACGTCGTGAAAGACCTCGTCGATCCGATGCTTTACCAGGAAGTGAAGCAGATGGGCCGTAAGTTCTTCATCATGGCGACCGACACCGATGCGTCGACCATGTTCCCGCCGAAATTCCTGGAAGCCACGATCAAGAATCAGGGCCAGGCGAAATTCGACGAAACCGGCAACGTCCGCACCAAGGACGGCAAGCCGTGGATCGGCGGTCTGCCGTTCCCGAACCCACAGGATGGTATGGAAACCATCGCCAACCTCACGCTCAGCTGGGGCCGGCACGACCAAACCATGTACGCGATTCCGATGTACGCGCTCGATGCCTCCGGCAACGTGCTGTACAACTACGACTTCGTGTGGGCGGAACAGAACACCACCGGTCTGGTTGACCATCCGGATGGCCCGTACCTGAAGGGTTACGAAGACAAACTGCGTCTGCAGTCCACCTGGTTCTCGGCGCCGAATGACGTCAAGGGCACAGCCTTCGTGAACATCTGGCCGTATGACCAGCGCGAATATCCCGATCTCTTCGGCTACATCCCGGCGTTCAAGCGGGTTCGTCGTTTCCCGACCAACCAGCGCTTCGAGCCGCTGGTCCCCGGCATCAACCTGTTCCTCTCCGACGCTTGGGCCGCTGGCGACCCGATGCTGACGTGGGGCAACTACAAGATCGTGGGTCGCCAGCCGTTCCTCGGCTCGATGCACGGTCAGTGGCAGCCGGAAGCGAAGAACTGGGAATACCCGCTGGTGGGTGGTCCGAAGAACAACAGCTTCATGTACGTCGGCAAGTCGCTGATTCCGGAAGTTATCGTTCTCGAAGCCGAGCCGACGGGTTACCCGCGCGCGCCGGTCAGCAAGAAGCGCGTCTACATTGACGCTCGTATGCTGACCTTCCCGCAGATGATCACCTTCGACCGCCGCGGCGAAATCTGGAAGTCCTTCGAACCTGGCTTCAGCCAGTACAAGAAGGGCGACAAGGTCGCGATGGCCGGCAAAGACATCGCGTGGAGCTGGAGTTGGGTAATTTCCAACGACATCCAGTCGCAGCGTATCACCCGCTTCCACCAGGCCGAATCCTGTGCCGGTGGCTGGAAGTCGCAGTGGAACATGCACGACGACCTGATCAACAAGTACATGACCGTGCAGGCCATGCAGCGTCTGGGTACCTAATCCAGACCTCTTGTAGGTCCTTTGAAAAGGCCGGGGAAACCCGGCCTTTTCTTTTGGTCAGTCCGAAACCTGAGCCTGTGTCTCTACGCGATTCGCAAGCCACGCGAAACCAGTCGCGGCAATACTTCCTCCGCGAAGTAGGGCAACTCCGTCAGGTAGTTCACAAACGCCAGCGTCGCGCCGGCAAAGCCTGCGGCGTGAATGCGCGCGATTTCTTCAGCAATAAAATCGGGGTCGCCGATGAGCGGATAAACGCCGTGGCCACCCGCAAACTGCACGCGCAAGGCGTCGATCATCTCCTGAGGGAAGGATTGCGCGTACATGCCCTGCAACTCCATCAAGCGTTCCACTCCCGCAGTGTCAGCACACTCCACCGCGTAGTAGTGGTGGTACTCCTCCGCTTCGCGTCGGCTTGGACGGCAGACCACATAGGTCGTGGTAAAGACCTCCAGTGCGCGTTGGTATTGTTGAGCGGCGACCTCCCGGATATGCCGCACATCTTCGCGGCCGGTTTCCGGATTAATCATCACGGTGAACAGGAAGTCGCAGTTTCTAGCCGCGAACTCGCGCCCCTCGCGTGAAGAACCGGCGTTCATTAGCGGCGGCAAGCTACGCGCCACGGGCTGCGGGCGACAGCGCGCGTTCTTGAGTTGAAAGAACTCGCCGTCCCAATCGAAGGGGAGCTCCGTCTGCCAGGTTTGGCGAATGATGTCCCACCACTCCTGGCCGTACCGGTAGCGTGTGCCGTGGTCGCTCGGCAGTTCAAGGCCGAACATCTGATATTCGGGCTGATTCCAGCCACAGACGATATTCAGGCCGAAGCGGCCGCCTGAGAGGTGGTCAATCGTGGCGAACTGCTTGGCGGCCATCAGCGGATGGAGAAATGACGCATGGGCGGTCGCGAAGACGGAAAGCCTTCGTGTGTGCGCGAGTAGCCCGGCCGCCCAGGTAATGGTTTCCAGCGAATCGCCCTGAAAATCGGTATCGCCGCCGTAGCCGGTCCAGCGGGCGATCGGCAGGAGAAACTCAATGCCGGTGTCATCTGCCAGTTTGGCGAGTGCAAGATTGTTCTCCCAGCTGGCGTCCCAGCGTTCCGGCACGGTGGTGACCGCCATGCCGCCGCTGCAGTTCGGAGAGAACAGGCCAAGCTTGAAAGCGTTCTGGTTGAACATGGCGTTAAACGGTCTTCGCACCTGAGTCTTCTCCAGTTCTGTACTGATTCGGGCGACTATAACAAACCAGCGTCGATGGCCCCGGAGGCAGCATGTCCAGTGAAAATTTTCGTCGCAGTCTGATCGCGCAGGTTGAAGAGACGGTGCAAGGCATCAGCTTGCCTGCGGTGACTCTTGCTTACGTCCCGGAGCCGCGCTGCGAGCAGACGGGTGAAGTTGAGTTTGGCGTGATTGGTCTGGCCGACGGGAGCGCAGGTCTGTATTACGCATGGCTGGGCGAAACACAGCGTGGCATGCCCGCCCGGTTTAGCGCGGCGCAGCTTGAAGGCAGTGCCGTGCTGTCGCTCGCGCGCAGCTACGCCGCCGACTCCGATGCCGAGCGTTCAATAGGGCTCGCTGCGATCAATGCGATCACCGCCTGGTGGTGGCGCCAACAGCGCTATGTGCCGCCGATCGCGCAGGATTCCTTTGGCGTGACGCTGCGGGCTGGCGATCGCGTTGGGTTCATTGGCTACTTCGCCCCACTGATCGCACGCGTGCGGGCGCGAGGCATTCCGGTCGTCGTGATTGAGCGCAAGGCGCAGTTACTGTGTGCCGAAGAAAACCTGTTGGTGACCGACGATCCTGCCGCTTTGCGCAATTGCAGCGTGGTGATCGCTACCGCTGCCATGTGTCTTAACGACAGTTTGGACGAGATGTTGCGCTGCTGCGCGCAGGCCAGGGAGATCTCGCTCATAGGCCCGACGGCGGGTTTCTTTCCAGACTTGCTGTTCGCGCGTGGCATTAGCTGTGTCGGCGGGGTTTATGTTACCGACGCGCAGGCGATGGTGGCCGCGATGAAAGCCGGTCAGCGCTGGCAGGCGCATGCGCAACGTTTTCACCTCAGGCCTACGGACTACGCCCCGGGCACCGCGTATTCGCCTTAAGCGCCAAGCGCGCCGCTCAGGCGCCGGGCGAGAAAATCGATTAAGGCACGCACCCTGTTGGCCAGATGGCGGCGATGCGGGTAGACGGCATAGATGCCGCGCGGTGCGGTTTGATAGTCGTTGAGCAGCGACACCAGCCTTCCCGCTGCCAGTTCTTGTGTCACCACGAAATCAGGACACAGCGCGAGGCCATGTCCGGCCAGCGCCATTGCCCGCGCGGCATTGGCGCTGTTCACCTGCACCCGTCCGCTCACAGGCACCCGCAGAGAGCGTCCCCTGCGACTAAACAGCCAGTGACGGGGCTGAGACAGGTTGGTGTCGATGATGCACTGGTGCGCGGCCAGCATCGCCGGTGCCGAGGGCACGCCGTGCGCCGCGAGATAAGCGGGCGCTGCACAAAGCACGAGTTGCATATCGCCAAGCCGTCTGGCGATCAGACTCGAGTCCGGCAGATCGGCAATGCGCACCGCCAGATCAAATCGCTCTTCCACCAGATCGACGAAGCGGTCGGTCAGCATCAGGTCTAGCGTGATCTCTGATTCCTTTGCCAGGAACTCACCCAAAACGGGCATCAGAAAAGTCTCGCCAAAGGTTTGGGGCGCTACGAGGCGGATCTGACCGCGGACCTTGGTTTGAGCGTTGCGTGCTTCGCTCTCCGCGTCTTCCAGGTCCGCTAAAAGCAGCACACATCGGCCGTGGAACTGGCGGCCCGGATCGGTCAAGGCGATTCGGCGCGTACTTCTTTGCAGCAGGCGCACGCCCAACTCGGACTCCAAATCTGCGACCGCCTTTGAGAGTGCCGTTTTGGAACGCCCCACGGCGCGCGATGCTGCCGCGTATCCGCCATGGTCCACCACAGCCCTGAAGGCAGCTATCGCTGAGAGTCTGTCCATTGATTGTTCCGATTATGGAAACAAAGAGTTTCCATTTTTGGCGATTGGTTTGGAATGCCTCCACTTCGATAATACCGGCCGTTAAGCTCAAAGCGCAGCGTAGCGGCACGGCATGAACCAGTCGGGCACGGGGCCTGCGTTGAAAGAACGACCGCCGGATCGGGCACTCACCGACGGGTTGCTGGTAAGGCCATCTCAATCACAGACAAATCAACGGGAGACTTTTATGCGCGTATCACCTCTATTGCTGATGGGAGTTGTGCTCGCCACGGGCGGCACGCCGAGTCAGGCGGCGGAGTACCAGATCGATCCCTCGCACTCGTTCGTGCAGTTCAAGATCCAGCACTTGGGCTATAGCTGGCTGCAGGGTCGGTTTGATGCCGTCAGCGGCTCTCTGCGTTACGACGCGGATAAACCGTCTGAGTCAGCCATTGAGGTGACGGTGGATACGGGCAGCATCAACAGTAATTTCGCCAAGCGCGACGAGCATCTGCGCGGCGCCGACTTTCTGGAAGTGACGAAGTTTCCCAAGGCGAGCTTCAAGAGCACCGGCTTCAAGGGCGACGCCAAGGGCGGCACCTTGTCGGGCATTCTTTCGCTGCACGGGGTCGAGAAGCCGATTCAGATTGAAGTCACCAAAGTGGGTGAAGGCAAAGACCCCTGGGGCGGCTACCGCGCAGGCTTCACGGGGCGCTACAGCATGACCCGCAAGGATTTCGGGATCACGCATGATTTGGGGCCCAGCGCCGAAGTCGTGCAGCTTGAATTCGGGATTGAAGGCATCCGCCAATAGTGGCGGCAGGCAACGGACCGGCGGACGGCCGTTGCCTGCAGGCTTCCGCCTAATTGAGGAACTCGTGCACCAGCGTCGAAAAAGCCTCGGGCTGCTCCAGCTCCGCAATATGACCGGCGCCGGGTAGCGTGGCGAGCGCGGCGTCCTTGATGGACGCCTGCCACGCCGGCCCGTAGGCCGCAGGGACGATGGGGTCACGTTCGCTGGTGACTACCAGCGTGCGTGCCTTGATACGCGGTAGCCGACGCTTCACGCCGGTATCGGGAATCGGCCACAGAAATTTGGCGCCCGCCCGCAGATTCAGCAGTTCCTCGACGTGCGCTTCAATTTTGTCGCGCCCTTCAATCAGAAACTTTTCGCGCATCCCGCGTTCGGAAAACAGCACGCGCGACGGAAAGCCCGGATGCTGGGCGAAGGCGTCCTCTCCTCCAACCCCGTCGAGCCACAGCCCAAGCGGATTGACCAGCACCAGCTGCTCGACCCGCGACGGTTGAATGGCCGCCAGCTCCGCCGCCATCCACGCGCCAATGCTGATCCCAACGACTTTGACCTTGGACAGCCCCAGCGCGTCCAGCAGGTCAACGTGATGCAGCGTCAAATCGAGCGCCCCCGGATCAATGTCGGTGAGGTCGTCTTTTGCCGGACCCCAGCCCGGTGCGTAGGGGGCAATGACGTCGTAATGAGAGGCGAGGTTTTGGAGCGCGGGCTCAAAGCCGCGCAGTCCCAGCAAGTGATGCAGGTAGAGCAGTGGTTCGCCTTGACCCGCGCGATAGTAGTAAACCAGCCGCTGCGCTGGGCCCACGTTGATCGTTGAAAGTTCCATCAGACCACCCGCGCCAAAGGTGCCACCGTAGCGGACGTTTCGTCCGGGGTGCCCGGGCAATCGCGCGGCACCGCGCGCTCGGCCTTCGGCATGGGACGGGGTGACCAGTGGTCCTCGTACTCATTCCAGATCGGACGAATGCGCGGGATCACGCGGTTGGCGAAGAGTTCGGTGGAGTACTTGCAGAGCGAGGTTGGCATATCGCCGAAATGCAGCAGACACACGACGTGGCCCACTTTCAGGGTGCGCGCCACGCGCTCCATTTGTTCGGCGACGGAATCAGGACTGCCGGCAATGATGAAGCCCTTGTCGATCATGTCCTGCCAGCTCAGCTGTGCGGCTTGATTCATGGCGGAGGACTGTCCGGCCATCTGGCTTTGCAGCCCGGCCTTGATGGTGGCTTCGGTGCGGTAGCCTGGCGCATCGGCGAACCCCGGATGCACATGCAGGCAACGTGAGAAGAAATACCGCGCGTGTTTTTCATACAGGCGCTGGGCTTCGGCATCGGTCTCCGCCACGCAGATTTGTTGCGCGAAGGCCGCTTGATAGGGGTTAAATTCGGCGCCGAGTTCTTCCATCCGCCGCCAGAAACCGTCCATCAACTGCGCGCCTCGGATGTAACCGCTAAACGAGAGATAGCTGTAGTTGTAGTGGTTTTCCGCGCAGAAATCCCAGGTTTCAACCGAGCCACCGCCGGGGATCCAAATCGGCGGCGGCGCCTGAATGGGCCGTGGCCACAGGTTCACATAGCGCAGCTTGTAGTGCTTGCCGTTCCAGGCGAAGACATCCGGATCGGACCACGCGCGGCGCACGAGGTCGTGCGCTTCCAGATATTTTTCGCGCAAGGTCGCGGGGTTCACGCCGCAGGCGTAGTTGTCATCCATGGAGCTACCGACCGGGAAGCCGGAAATCAGGCGGCCGCCGGAAATGCAGTCGATCATGGCCATTTCTTCGGCGACGCGGGTCGGCGGGTCATACAGCGCCAGCGATTGTCCGAGCAGCAGGATGGAGACGTCGCGGGTACGGCGCGCAAGCGTCGCCGCCATCAACTGCGGTGACGGCATCAGGCCGTAGGCGTTCTGGTGATGTTCGTTGATGCCAACGCCGTCATAGCCTTGGTCGGCCGCGAATTCGAGCAGGTCAAGATAATCGTTATAGACGCGATTCGACTTCACCGGATCGAACAGGCGGGAGTCGACATCCACCCACACGCTGCGATGTTTTTCGGTGAAGTCGTCCGGCAAGTAAGGCCAGGGCATGAGATTGAACCAGTGAAACTTCATGGCGGTAGTGCTCCTTGTGCGTCCTGAATGGCCGACTCTCTAAGGTCGCAGAGTAATCACGGCCGGTTCTGCGGGTGAGGCGACTATCTGCCATCTGGTTGTCATTTCATGCCAGACTCGAGTCATGCATAGGCCAGAGCACGCATTGATGCCCAATACCTACCTCAAGCTGATGGCGCAGTCCTCGCGCGATCCAGCCCGGGTGATGGCCGGTAGTGGGCTCAGCGTTGAAGATGTCCTCTTGCGCGATGCCCCCATTACCGTTGAGCAGCAGCTAATCTGCGCCCGCAACGCGGCGGCGATGACGCGCCGGCCCGATTGGCATTTCGAGTGGGCGGAAGCGATCGGCGAGCATTTTCATGGCCCGCTCACGAGCGCCCTGTTCAGCACGCCAACGCTGGGCGATGGTTTGAACGCCTACGTGAAATATCTGCCCTCGCGCATTCCGTATCTGGTGTGGCGGGAACGCGTGGTAAACGATGTTTGCCGCATCGAAGTGGAGTCCATGATGCCGCTGGGCGAGCTTGGGCCGATCCTGATCGAGATTCCGCTACTCGCCTTGTTGGCCTATGTGAGAACCCTGCGCGGGGGCCGTGTGCAGGGCCTGTGCATGGCACTCAAGCATTCGCCCAGAGTGGCGTCTGAGCGCTACAGCAAGCGATTCAGAGCTGATTTTTCTTTTGGCGCGCGGAGCAACGCGCTCATCCTGCCCAGAATCTGGTGTCAGCAGGCGCATGCCGGCCACGACGCCGTGCTGTGGCGCGCGTCGCTGCGCCGGTGTGCTTTATCGGAACGCGAGGGCTATCAAGGCCCGGTGGCCGATACCTTGCGGCAGCTCCTGCTGCGTAGTTTCGACAGCGGGGATTTTTCCCGCACGCCGCCGACGGTCACCCAGGCTGCCCGACGTTTGCACCTCTCCGTGCGTTCGCTGCATCGGCGTCTGGCGGAAGCCGGGTTGAGCTATCAACAGCTGGTTGATGAGGCCCGACGTGAGCGCGCCGCCGAGTTACTGGTTGAACCCCAGCGCAAGCTGGGGGATATCGCAGCCGCGCTGGGTTATCGGGATCCGGCAAATTTCAGCCGCGCTTTTCGGCGCTGGTACGGGGTGCCGCCCAGCGCCGCGCGGTGAGCAGTTAAGCAAGCCCTGCACAATGCAGCGCCGCCTGGCGCGCATGGATGTGCGAACGCTCACAGCACCAGCAAGGAGCTGTTCAACGCTTTCTTAGCGTCCCAGCGCGCCGCCCAGCACCCAGCCCGCGACCGCACCTGCCGCAGTGGCGGCGGCACGTCCATCGCCATGACCGAACTGCGAGCCGAGCAAGCCGCCGGCCGCGCCAAGCACTGCCCGATTGAGCAGCGGTGCCTCCGTCGTTGGGTAGTACGACCGCGAGTAATTAGCGCCCGGATAGGCGCTGGTCTGCTCGTACACCGTGGTGCCGTAAACGGGTGCCGAGTAGTACGCAGGGGGCGCGTAATACACCGGCGGCGGCGTGTAGTAGCGCGGGGCCGCGTAATACACCGGCGGGGCGACGTAAACCGGGTAGTGCGGCGCGAGGTAAATCGAGGTGCTGACGCCATAGGCAGGGCCAGGCTCGTAGTAGCCGCCGTGATGATGTTGATGGCCCCATCCATGCCGGCCGTGTTCCCAGCCACGGTCTGCGTGCGCGCCAAGGCTCGCGCCCAGCAGGACGCTGGCGACCAGCAAGCGGGTGCGAACGGGGGTGACATGTGAACGGGTCTTCATCAAAGCGATCATGCGAGTGCTCCCTTGAATCACCCTCAAGCGCTCCGCCGATCGGAGGCTTCGGTGTGTGTCGGCCACTCTCGGCCCGCTGCGCTGAATCGCGAATGAACCATCGACACGGCTACAATGCGCGCATGAGTCGAATTCACGCCCTTTATCACCTCACTGCCGATAGCGCGTCCATCGAAGGACGTGCACAGGCGCTGGCCGCTGAACAAAGTATCGAGATGCCGCCCGCGGCGGTGACCAACGCGTACGTGCGCAACGAGGTCATCGCCACCATTGAAGGCATCCAGCAGCTCGATACCCATCGCTTTGCCGTGATGCTCGGCATTGCGACCGTGACGACCGGCATGGAAGCCGGGCAGTTAATGAACATGCTGTTCGGCAACTGCTCCCTGCAGGACGACGTCACGCTGGTCGATGTGTCTTTCCCCGACGAATTTGTCGCCGCTTTTCCGGGGCCGAGATTTGGCCTCGACGGTATCCGGGATCGCGTAGGGGCCCACGGTCGTGCGCTCACGATGACCGCCCTCAAGCCGCAGGGGCTAGGCGCAGAGGCCCTCGCCAGTCTCTGCGGGACCTTTGCCCGCGCCGGCCTCGACATCATCAAAGACGACCATGGCATCGCCAATCAGCACTACGCCCCGTTCGCAGCTCGTGTGCAGGCCTGTCAGCGCGCCCTGCGTGAAGCGAACGCCGTCACCGGCGGACGCAGCGTCTATGCCCCTTCAATCTCGGGCGGACCCCGCCAGGTTGCCGAGCAGCTAAGAATCGTGCGCGAGGAAGGCGTTGGCATGGTGCTGCTATGTCCGATGCTGCTGGGCGTGGGCAGTCTGGTGGAGATGGCGACGGAGAATCTTGGCGTGCCCCTGCTCGCCCACCCGGCGATGGCGGGCGCGGCGCGCATTGCCCCTCCGTTATTGCTCGGTCGCCTGTTTCGCTTGTTTGGCGCCGATGCGACGGTCTTTCCCAATTACGGCGGACGTTTCAGCTATAGCCCGGAGACTTGCCTTGCACTGGCCGACGCGGCGCGCTTGCCCTGGCATGGACTGCGAGCCATCGCGCCGGTGCCCGCCGGTGGTATGAGCGTCGCGCGGGTACCGGAAATGCTGTCGGTCTATGGCGAAGACGTGATTCTGCTGATTGGTGGCGCGCTGCTCTCGGCCGGGGCCGAACTCTTCGAGCGCAGTGCTGATTTTGTGAATGCAGTGGCTGCCACGGCGCAGCCGGGAGGCGGAGTGTGATGAGCAACAAACCCCATCGACGGCATCACGGTGATTTCACCTGGGAGGAAGTGCCGGTGCTGGCCTATAAGCAGGACGGCACGGCGCCGTTCCGGGATGTCACCCGTCAGGTGTTATTTGAAGACGCCGATCTGGGTTGCCAGCTGCGCTACTTCGAGGTCGCGCCCGGTGGGCACAGCACGCTGGAACGCCACGAACACGTCCACGCGGTGATGATCGTGCGCGGAGCGGGTCGGGCGTTGGTGGGGGAGCAGGTAATGTCGGTCGCGCTCAACGACTTGGTGCATGTGCCGGCGCTGAGCTGGCATCAGTTTCGTGCCGACGCTGATACACCGCTCGGATTTCTCTGCATGGTCAACGCACAGCGTGACCGTCCTCAGCTACCGGATGCCACAGCGCTCGCGCAGCTCAGGGCTCAGCCCGAGGTCGGGGAGTTCATTCGGGTCTGATCGCCGAGCGATTCAGATCCCGAGTTTCCGCCGCTCCTGATCGAGGGCAGCCCGCGTACTGCGGTAGGCGATCTCCAGCGCACGAAGCATGGGGTCGGCGGTTTCAACCCGCCTTTCACGGCCCATCAGCTCAAGTTCGCGACACAGTTCAACCATCTGGGCTGCGCCAAGATTGGCGCTGCTGGATTTCAGACTGTGCGCGGCGTGCTCCAGACGGCTCGGGTTCCAGCCCTCCACCGCTTCGCGAATTTCAGACATCGCCACCGGGGCGGATTCAAGATAAAGCTCGATTACGCGCCCCAGCACCGATGGGGCCCCATCTCGTTGGAGCGCCGAAATGCGGCCTAGCGCGAGTGGGTCCAGTATTACTGCACCGCCGGTGTAAACCGGCGCTGCCTGAGTGTTCGTCCCCAGTTCGGTCTCGATTTCCTGGGTGCCATCGGGCGACGAGCCGACCTGAGGCAGCCACTGTGCGAGCGTGGTTGCCAGTTGGCGTTGGGAGAAGGGCTTGGCCAGATAGTCATCCATTTGCGCTTTAAGGCAGCGTTCTCGGTCGCCTTCAAGCGCATTGGCCGTGAGTGCAATGATGGGCACCCGTTTGCCTTCGACAAACTCGCTTTCGTAGGCCCTGATGGCTGCGGTGGCGGCAAAGCCGTCCATGATCGGCATTTGCACGTCCATCAGCACGGCTGCGAAGGGGTCGTAGAGTTCGTCCAGCGGGGTGCCCGTGAAGGTGTCTACCGCCTCCTTGCCGTTCGCCGCCAGCGTGACGCGGCAACCGAGGTTTTCCAGCAGTAGTCGCACGAGTTCCTGATTTACCGGGTTGTCTTCCACGGCAAGAATGCGCGCGTCGAAGCGTGGGAGCTCGGCAGCCTTGGTGTTTTCTTGCGGTTCTGCCGAAATCGCGGTGAGCGGACGCGTCAGGTCCAGGGCGTCGGCTATCGCATCGTAGAGTTCGGAGTGTCTTACCGGCTTCGACAGGTAGCTTGAAATGCCAGCGTCAAACCATTGCCCGGTCTCCGCCAGGCTATCGATTTGCCCCAGCACCACAATTTGCGGCCGTGGGATACGGGGGTTGCGGCGAACCTCAAGGGCGAAGTCGAGGGCGTCATCCGAGATCTTCCGGTCGAATAGCAGCAGTTCGATCGGCTCGCCTTCCTTGGCCGCCCGCATCATGTGGGCTACCGCCGCTTCCGCCGAGGTCACCGCCACCGCCCGCGCTTTCCAGTTCTCAAGTTGAGAGACCAGTGCCTCACGGCTGACGGGATGCGCATCGGCAATCAGGATCCGGCGACCGGTGAGGAGAGGCCGCACGGTCCGTCGCCTGCCCAAGGCGCTGGGATCAGCCATCGGCAGGGGACAGGTAAACCAGAAATTGCTGCCCCGTCCGGGTTCGCTGTTAACGCCGATGGTGCCGCCCATGAGCGTGGTAAGTCTTTTGCAGATCGCGAGCCCCAGCCCTGTGCCGCCAAATCTCTTGGTGGTGGAGCTGTCGGCCTGCGCAAACGAATCGAAAATTCGGTCCCGATGCTCGGGGTCGATGCCGACGCCGGTGTCTTTCACTTCAAAGCGCAACATGGCGATGTCGTTTTCCGGCGGTTCTACGCGCACCCTCAAAATGATGTCGCCGCGTTCCGTGAACTTCAGTGCGTTGCCAACCAGATTGGTCAGGATTTGGCGTAAACGGTCGGGGTCGCCGCGATAGATTGCGTGCGCCGCCGGGGGAAAAATGACCTGTAACTCGAGTCGCGCCCGATGCGCCCGTTCGGCAAACATCACGCCGATGTCTTCCATCAACTGCTGCAGATCGAAGACCAGTGCCTGCAATTCCAGTTTGCCTGCTTCGATTTTTGAGAAGTCGAGGATGTCGTTGATGATCCCCAGCAAGGCCTCACCCGAGCGATGGATGGTGCGGGCATAGTGACGCTGCTTGCGGTTGAGATCAGTGCCTAGCATGAGCTCCGTCATGCCCAGCACGCCGTTCATCGGCGTGCGGATTTCATGGCTCATATTGGCCAGAAATTCGGCTTTGGACCGCGCTGCCAGTTCGGCCTGATCGCGCGCGGCCATCAGGCTTTTCTCGACTTCTTTCTGCACGCTTATCTGTTCGCCCAGTCGCGCATTGAGCTGCTCTGTATTGCGCTTGGATTCTGAAATTTCGGAGACCAGCTGCGCATTCGCAAAGCGATGCGCCAGCGAAGAGACCGAGGTCCGATTAACGGTGCCGGCGCAGTACGCGGTGTAGGCGAGATGGGCGATGAGACCGCCTGCCAGCATGGGGCCTAGTTCCGGCATGCAAAGACCGACAGCGATGGCCATCGGTGGGATCGTGATGCCGAGAAAAATCCAGGTCGGGCGCAAGGCCAGCGAAAACACCGAGACGCTGCCTGCGGTAACGCCCACAATCACCACACCCAGCAGGAGCTGCAACTCGGTTTCGTGGACCATTGGGATGGCCACTGCCGTGCTCGCCCAGAGCGCGCCAATGACCATGTATTGCAGACTGAACGCGTAGGCGTTGCGGGAAAACGTTTCCGCATCGGTAGGCGCCTTGCGCCACCGCGAGACATGCCAGGTCCAGATGAGCGCGCAGATGGAAACCAGAATCGCCCAAGTGCCCAGGATGGCGGGGTGGATTTCGTTGCGTAGCCCGCCCACGACCACCAGCGCGGCGGAGAAACTGCCGAAGCCGGCGGCGGAGGCGTTGTCATAGGCCTGATCGGCCACCGCCTGGCGCCATTCAGAGACCAGTGAGGCGTCCCAGTTTTCGATCCCCGCCGGGATAGTGGGGCCGAGCCAGCGTGAAATGAAGCTCTCGGGCATCACTCAGGCTGCTCCCGCGATAGGTGATTGTTGATGGGCAAGCGCCCAAGCCTCGAATTGAGCTGCGGGCAGGGGCTTGCTGAAATGGTAGCCCTGCAATTCGTCGCACCGATGCCGGCGCAAGAAGCCTACTTGCTCTGCGCCTTCAACGCCTTCAGCGACAATTTTCAGACCGAGGCTGTGCCCCATGGCGATCACCGCGGAGACAATCGCGTTGTCTGAGCCGTCGTCGCGCAGTTCGCGCACAAACGACTGGTCGATTTTCAACACATCAATGGGCAGGCGGGTGAGGTAGCTGAGCGAGGAATAGCCCGTGCCAAAGTCGTCAACCGCGAGGGTGATGCCAAGGTCTTTCAAAGCCTCGAGCAGCCGGATGTGCTCGCTGTTTTCCATCAGCACACTTTCGGTCAATTCGAGTTGGAGGCAGGAGGCAGGCAGGCCGGCGGCAGTCAGCGTGCGCGCGACCACCTGGGTGAAATCGGCCTGCCTTAACTGCAAGGCAGAGAGGTTCACCGCGCACACCAAATCCCTGAGTCCGCTGGCAGCCCAGCGGGCGGTTTGTCGACAGGCCTCACCCAGAATCCATTCGCCCAGCGGCAGGATGAGGCTGCTTTCTTCAGCAACGGGGATAAAGTCCGAAGGCGGAATCCGGCCCAGCGTGGGGTGCTCCCAGCGCACCAGTGCCTCCATCCCCGTCAACGCGCCGGTTTCGGTGTTGACCTTGGGTTGGTAATGCAGGGAAAGCTGCTGCGTTCCCAGCGCTTGTCGCAGGCTGTTTTCGAGCGACAGACGAGCCTGCATGCGTTGGTTCAAGCTGGAATCAAAGAACTCGTTGCAATCACGCCCATGTTGCTTGGCGTGGTAGAGCGCGATATCCGCGTGACGGAGCAGCACATCGGGTTCCCGGCCGTCGTCAGGGTAAATTGCGGTGCCCATGCTGGCCGTAATCACCACTTCCTCGTCTTTCAGCGCGAACGGGCGCCGCAGCGTCTGACGGAGCAGTGCTGTGAACCCTGTGAGCGCTTCGCGCGAAGCGATCCCGGTCAACAACAGGCAGAACTCATCGCCACCGTTGCGGGCCACCATCTCGGCCGGCTGCGTTTCAATCTCATGCTGTCGATACAGCAGCCGCAGGCATTGGATGAGTCGACGCGATACGCCGCGCAGGAGTTCGTTGCCGAGTTCGTGACCGAAGGTATCGTTGACGCGCTGGAAGTGGTCGAGGTCGAGCGAGATCACTGCCAGCTGAACGCCGTTTGTTTCTGCTGCGCGGGTCAGGTCTGACAGGCGTTGCTCAATCTGAATGCGATTGGGCAAGCCGGTAATCTGATCAAAATAAGCCAGTTGATGAATGGTGCGTTCGGCTTGCCGGCGCTCACTGATGTCTTGCACCGTGCCGATGACGCGAACCCCAAATTCATCGGTTTGCACCCGACTGTGCTGAACAATCGTGCGCGTCGGTCCGTGCGTTAACTGGATGCGATATTCCAGTGGTGGAATCGACAAATCCCCGACGGGATTCGCAAGCGCCTGCGCAACGGGTTCGCGGTCTTCTGCCCGAATGTACTGCAAGAGCTCGGGCAGCGTGGTGATGTTCGGTTCTTGCTCCAGACCGAGCACCGCCTGAGTTTGAGAATTCCAGACGCTAAAGCGCTGGTCGCTCCCCATCACGAAATGCCCCATGTGGGCCAGCCGCTGGGCCGAGTAAAGCATTGCTTCACTCTGACGAAGTTCATCGCTGGTGATTTTGGCCCGCATCATGTACGCGAGGCGGAACTCCACCAGCCCAAAGTTAATGGGTTTGGTGATGAAGTCGGTGGCGCCTACCTGATAGGCGTGCTGGATCGAGGCGGCATCTTCCAGACCGGTCATCATCAGTACCGGAATATGCTGCCCCTTCGGCAGCACCCGGAGTCGGGAACAGGTGGTGAAGCCGTCAATGCCCGGCATCATCACATCCAGCAGGATAAGGTCCGGGCCGAGTTCCTGAATCAGTCGCAGCGCCTCTTCACCGTTGGCCGTTTCTACTAGCCGGAATCCGCGCGTACGCAAGGCCTCGCCGGCCAGAAAGCGCACCATCGGATCGTCGTCCACGATCAGCACCAGTGGAAATTCGGTCTCACGCATGAAGTGTTAGTGGCATTGACATCATTGCCCGTAGCGGCGCTCGGCCCTGAAACTTGTGGGGGATGTAGTGCCCGACATGGCCTAGCTTTGGGTCGCCGCGGTGATTGCCGCATGAAAGTGACTGAGCGCGGCCTCGTTGAGTCCAAAGACAATGTGCGACTGGGCGCCCGAGGAAAAACTTCGCTGGATGCCTTCGCCCAGCGGGAAGTCTTCGTTTTCCACCACGTGGAGCACCAGATCCAGATTGCGCTGCCAGTGTTGGCGGGCTTTGTCGCTGACCGCCGGTTCCGGCGCGTAGAGCGTCAGGCGCAAGACCGAGCGGCTTGGGTCTTTGCTATCAGGAAAGATCTGCCAGATTTCAACCTGCGCGCCCTGCCAGACCAGCACGGTGTTGGGGAACAGCACATAAATCACCACGAGGTGCGGCAGCAGGTTCCAGTCTTCACGCGGCTGCTCGCGCAGTTTGGCGATGGTTCGGCGCGGCGTGACCAGCCTGAAGTGCGCGCCGAAGGTATCGAAGGTGGCGAGGTTGTGATGAAAAATCCCGCAAATTGAATCCTTATGCAGCACGCAGAAGTGATAAGACTCAAGGAAGGTATCCAGCGCGAGCTTCCAGTTCATGTCACGGCGCAGCTCGCGGGTGGCGAAAGGATGAAAGCCGGCCAGTGAATAGCCCGCAAGCTCGGCTTCCAGCGGCGCGAATTCCTCGCCGAAGACCAGCGCCTCGCCGGGCGTCGGATGCACCCACAGCACGCCGTGGCGCTCCTCTACCGCCAACGGTGTGAGCGCGTGGTCATCGCGAGGACAGGCGTCGAACGATGCTTCTTCTGGCCGACTGACCAGTCGCCCGTCCAGACCGTAGCGCCAGGCGTGATAGGGGCAGACGAAGCCGCGGCTCTCGCCCGCGCCTTCGGCCACACGCGCCCCCCGATGACGACACACGTTGAGAAAAGCCTTGAAGCTGCCGTCCTGCTGGCGGGTGAGCAGCAAGGGCAGGCCGCTGGCGTCGTGCGTCAGCTGGTAGCCCGGGGTGGGGAGATCGCCACTCAGCCCGACGCACAGCGGCCGGCTGCGGAACAGTTGTGTGCGCTCGCGCGTGGCCTGCGGCTCGTCGGTGTATTCGGCGACCGCTTGGCGATACACCTTATCGCTAAGCTGCAGGGTCTGGCGATCAATGTAATCGAGGAGGCGGTCGGCCAAGGCCAGTTGGGCTGCTTTTTCCATGAAGGTTCCTGCGTAATGCGCGGCGCTTGAAGAGGGCGGTCCTAGGGGTGTGCGACGGCTTCCATGCGCACGCGATTATCGTGAAAGGCGGCGCCGCCGATCGGTGCACCCGGATCCGCACCGGTCAGCGCATTGATGCCAATGCCACCCACAAACGCCGCGTTGGGCCAGATGCTTTCCACAATCACCACGCCACGCTGCAGGCCGTCGAAGAGCGTCGCATGCAGGAGCACGGTGCCGCGCGGGTTACTGAGTCGCACCAGTTGGTCTTCGCTAATGCCCTGCTGGCGCGCGTCCTCTGGATGCACCATCACGGTCGGGCGTGCTTCGCGCCGCAGTGAGGTGGGGCTTTCGGTAAAACTGGTATTGAGAAAATGCCGCGCCGGCGCGGTCACCAGCCGGAACGGATGCTCGGGCGTGGCTTCTTCGATCACCGGCCAGTAATCGGGCAACGAAGGCGGCGCCAGACCTGGACCAAACTGCGCAGGCCCCAGCGGCGCCCAATCTGGATCGAAATGGAACCGGCGGTCGCTGTGGCCGAAGCCTTCCAGAAAGTGGGCGGTTTCGAAGGCCGGTTGCGCATCGATAAACCGGCGGGCTTCGAGCGCCGCCAAATCGCCCCAGCCCGATTCGCGCAGCGTCCAGTCCACGATCTCGCGGGGACTCATTTCAAACCCGCGATGCGATGCGCCAAGCCGGGCTGCCAGCGCGCAGATGACTTCGTGATTACTCCGGCACTCGCCCGGCGCTTCGACCACCTTGGGGCCGAACTGAATGGTCTGCTGCCCGCCGGCCTGATAAATATCGTCGTGCTCAAGAAACATGGTGGCGGGCAACACAATGTCAGCCATCGCGGCGGTTTCGGTCATGAACTGCTCATGCACGCAGATGAACAGGTCTTCACGATTAAAGCCCTGATGCACCAGATTCAACTCCGGCGCGACGGCCATCGGATTAGTGTTCTGAATGAACAGCGCGGTGACCGGTGGGCCGTCGCCCAAATCGCGCGGGTCGCCGGTTAACACCGGACCGATGCGCGATTGATCGAGTTGGCGCACGCTCGCGTCCCGCACGTCGAGGCCGTCGATTAGCGTGCGATTCCAGTGGAAAATCGCCCCGTTGTTGTGGAAGGCGCCGCCACCGGGATGCTGCCAGGCCCCCGTGATGACGGGGATGCATGAGGCCGCGTGCATGTTCACCGCACCGTTACGTTGCCGCGCAAAGCCGTAGCCCAGCCGGAAAAAGCTCCGCGGATGCTGGCCCACCCACTGGGCGAAGGTTTCAATCTGCTCGACCGGTACGCCGCAGATAGCGCTGGCCCACGCCGGCGTTTTGGTGGCGAGGTGCGCTTCGAGTGCCGCCGTGCCGCGCGCATAGCGCTCGAGATAAACCCGGTCGGCCAGACCATCGCGGAACAGCACATGCATCACGCCACACGCGAGCGCGGCATCGGTGCCCGGTTTCACGTTAAGGAAAAGATCGGCCTGTTCGGCCGTCGCATTGCGATAGGTATCGACCACCACCAGCCTCGCCCCGCGCTCGCGGCGCGCGCGCAGCGCGTGGGTCATCACGTTGACCTGGGTGCTGGCCGCATTGGTGCCCCAGATCACCACCACATCGCTGTCGACCATTTCGCGCGGATCGGTACCGGAGAGACGCCCGGCGCCGGCAAGCCAGCCGCTCCAGGCCAGCGTGGTACAAATCGTGGAGTATTGGCCGGAATAACGCTTGGCATGCCGCAAGCGATTGATGCCATCGCGCATCACAAGGCCCATCGTGCCGGCGTAGAAATAGGGCCAGACGGTTGCTGGCCCATAGCGTTCTTCGGCAGCGAGCAGTTTGGCGGCGACTTCATCCAGCGCCTCGTCCCAGCTGATGCGCTCGAACTGACCACGGCCGCGCGGGCCGGTCCGTTTTTGGGGATACAACAGGCGGTCGGGGTGATGGATCCGCTCGGCGTAGCGCGCCACCTTGCTGCAGATCACACCGGCCGTGTAGGGGTTGTCATGATCGCCGCGCACTTTGCCAATGCGCTCGCCCTCGAGCTTTTCTACCACCAGCGAACACGTCGACGGGCAATCGTGGGGACAGGCGCTGTGGTGTAACTCGGGGGCGATTCCCATCTTCAGACTCCCGCAGGATTGGGTCGGGTTTATCAACAGCTCAGAGAGGTCGAGTATAGTGCGACGAAGCCTCCAGCAGACCACCCTTTTGAAGCCGCACGTTGTCTTTGCCGCTCCCTTTGACCGCCGCTTAAGCGTCACCTTGCAGCTCGCAATGGTCTGCACGCCCACCTATCCACTTTGCCGGTTCCCATCGCAGCCCATTCCATGGGCGATGCAGGGCAACGGTCTAACTCGCTGAGGCAAGCATGCATTGTGTAATTCTGGGAGGGGGCGCGCTGGGCAGCATTCTGGCCGCCCATCTGTTGCAGGCCGGCCACCAGGTGGCGCTGGTCGCGCGCGGCCAGCGCGCGCTCGCCTTGCGTGAGCTCGGGCTGCAGATTCGAGGCTTGACCGAGTTGAATCTGCCCTGCGAGGTGGTCACCGATCCGGCCACGCTCACGGCAACCGATCTCTTCATCAACACCGTTAAAACCTTCGATACCCACGCGGCGCTCCAGCCCTTGTCCGGCCTCAGGCCGAGGCTCGCATGCTCGGTGCAGAATGGCGTCATGAAAGAAGACGCGCTCTCCGCCGCGTTTGACCCCGCCTGCGTGTTGGGCGCGATGGCGGATTTCAGCGGCGAACTCTGCGATGACGGCACGGTGCTGTTTACCCGCAATGTGTGCCTTCATCTGGGCGAATTGCAGGGCGGCGAGTCCGCGCGAGTGGCGGCAGTGGCGGCGGCGCTCGATGCGGCCGGCATCGTCACGCGTCAGTCGCCGGCCATTAACGAGGTCATTTGGTCGAAGTATGTGGGCTGGGTGGCGCTGATGTTGATGGCGGTGTTGACCCGTCAGGGCACAGCGGCCTATCTCGCCGACCCGGACAGCGCCCGCGTGGTGGCCCGCATCACCCGCGAAATGGGCGCGCTGGCTGCGGCGCGTGGAATCGCCTTGCGCGATCAATCTCCAGTGCCCGCCCGCAGCATCCTCGCCGGCAGTGAAGACGAGGCGGTCGCCATCGTCCGCGAACTGGGCGCGACCTTTGCCCGCACCGCGCCAGGTCATCGGATGTCGAGCCTGCAGGACGTTGAGCGGGGTCGCGCACTGGAAGTGGAAGAGACTGCCGGCTACGGGCTCCGGCTGGGCCGTGAGCTGGGACTCACCATGCCGACGCTCGAACTTTGTTATCGCCTCGCCATCAGCGTGCACCGGGCGCATCTGGCGGCAGGATGAGGCGACACCCGTGGTGATCTGGTTTCAGGCACTTACCGTTTTCCTGCTAATCGTGCTTAACGGCATGCTCGCGATGGCAGAGCTGGCGGTGGTCTCTTCGAGCAAACCTCGCCTCAAACTGCTGGCCGACCGCGGCTCGCGCGGGGCCCGGATTGCGTTGGCGCTGGCAGAGGACACCACCAGCTTTCTGTCGACCATTCAGGTCGGCATTACGCTCATCGGCGTGCTCGCCGGTGCGGTCGGCGGCGCGACCTTGGCGGAGGAAATTGGCCGGATCCTTGACCGCGTGCCCTTGATCGCCCCGCACGGAGAAGCGGTAGCAATGACACTGGTCGTGATGGCCATCACGCTGCTATCGATCGTCATTGGCGAACTGGTGCCCAAGCAGCTGGCGCTGCGCCAGCCGGAGCGCATCGCGGTGGCGGTGGCGCCCGCCTTGCGCTGGCTGCTACGGGTGGCGCGGCCTGCGGTGCGCATTCTCGATGTGGCTTCGGGCTTCGTGCTGCGGCTCGCGGGCGCCGGCGATTCATCCTCGCAGGCGATTACCGAAGAAGAAGTCCGCGCGGCCATTCATGAAGGCGCGCAGGCCGGCGTGCTAAAGCAGTTTGAAAAAGAAATGCTGAGCGGCGTGATGCGGCTGGCCGACCGCCGGGCTGAACTCATCATGACCGCGCGCGAAGATCTGGCGACGGTGAGTCTCGATGCCTCGTCCGAGGACATCTGGCAGGCGGTGGAAGCCACCAATCACACCCGCATCATTGCCGAGCGTGGCGCGCCCCCGCGGGTGGTGGGCGTGTTACAGGCAAAGGATCTGCTCAGCCAGAAACTGGGCGCCGGGCCGGTCGATTTCGACCGCATTCTCTGTCAACCGCCACGGGTGGGGCTCGATTTGCCGGCCACCGAGGCGCTGCAGCTCATCCGTAATACCAGCGCGCACCTCTTGCTGGTGGTGGACGACGCGGACGAAGTGGCGGGAATTGTCACGATTACCGACGTGCTCAAAGCCATCCTTGGTGACTTGGGTGAATTCGACCCCGAGGAGCCCACGATGCGCGCGCGTGACGACGCCTCCTGGCTGATCGACGGCACCATGCTGATCGACATCGTCTCCGACCGACTTGGGCTGGTGTCCTTACCCGTCGATCGCAGTTTCGACAGCCTTGCCGGCTTTCTGCTGTGGCAGTTCGAGCGCCTGCCAGAAGAGGGCGAGCGGATTCAGTTCGACGGCCACCTGTTTGAAGTGATCGACATGGACGGGCCGCGGATCGACAAGGTGCTGGTGACTCGCCTGCCCGATAGCCATGCCGAGGGCGACGAGTTGGCGGGCGGTTGATGAGAGAGCGGCCACGCTGAGCGAGGAGGCCTGAACAGGACTGCGGCGTTGACCGCCTGATGCCCCGCGCAAGCTCGCGAACCTGCAGTCCGCGAGCTTGCCCGCCAGCGCTAACGACCGGTCTTAGCGACCACGCTGGCGCTGCTGATAATTGCCGGTGTTGCCGTTGCCATTACCGCCGGTGTTGCCGTTGGCATTGCCACCATTACCACCAGCATTACCACCGCGGCGATTGCCGTCGACGGGCGCGCGACGTTGCGCGTCGCCGGCGGGGGCTGCACGGCGATTGCCATCGGGCGCCGGTCCGCTGCGGCGATTCCCCTCTGGCACCGGACCCGAGCGACGTGGCGCTTCGTTACCGGGCGACGGACGGCGGTTGCCATCGTTTCTGCGCACGGCATCGTTGCCGCCGCTGCCCGAGGAGCCACGCGGGCCGCGCTGCTGCCCACGACCGGTTTCAATCGGTTGCGGCTTGGCCGACGGATCGGGTTCAAAGCCTTCTTCCTTCTCTCGCGTGAAGCGCTGACGCGTCAGGCGTTCGATGCTTTCCAGCAAGCGGTATTCATCGACACAGACCAAGGAGAATGCCGCTCCGCTGGCACCGGCACGCGCGGTGCGGCCAATGCGGTGCACATAGTCTTCCGCGACCATGGGCAATTCGTAGTTCACCACGATAGGGAGCTCGCTGATGTCGATGCCGCGGGCGGCGATATCGGTGGCGACCAGCGCCTGCAAGCGGCCGTTCTTGAACTCAAACAGCGCCTTGGTGCGCGCGGTCTGGCTCTTGTTGCCGTGGATGGCCATCGCGCTGATCCCCTGGGAATCGAGCTGCTCGGCCAGTCGGTTGGCGAGGTGTTTGGTGCGGGTAAACACCAGCGCCTGCTGCCATTGCCGGGTCTGGAAGAGATGCACCAGCAGTTCCTTTTTCCGGCCACGGTCGCAGACGATGATTTGCTGCGCGATGCGCTCGGCCGTCGTGCCCTGCGGCGCGATTTCAATCTGCGCCGGGTTGCGCATCAGCGACGCCGCCAGTTCCCGAATTTCCGGTGGGAAAGTGGCTGAGAACAGCAGGTTCTGACGCACCTTCGGCAGCACCGCGATGATGCGGCGGATGTCGCGGATAAAGCCCATGTCGAGCATGCGGTCGGCTTCATCAAGGACGAGGATTTCGACCGCCGACAAGTCAACGGTGCGCTGACCGACATGGTCCAGCAAGCGGCCGGGGGTGGAGACCAGAATATCGACGCCACGGCGCAGGCCGTCGATTTGGGGATTGATCCCCACACCGCCAAACATCACCAGCGAGCGGAGCCGGCAGTATTTGCCGTAGTGCTGCACGCTTTCTTCGACCTGCGCGGCGAGTTCGCGGGTGGGCGTGAGCACCAGCGCACGCGGCGGACGGCGGGCGGGGCCCGTCGATTGGGTGCCGAGTCGCGCCAGCAAGGGCAGGACGAAGGCGGCGGTTTTTCCGGTGCCGGTCTGGGCGCCGGCGATCACATCGCGCAGCCCGAGGATGATGGGGATGGCTTGCGCCTGAACCGGAGTGGGGACGGTGTAGCCGCGTTCGGTCACGGCACGCAGAAGGTCCTCGGGTAACCCGAGGGCAGCAAAATCAGACATGAGTCTCCAGAGCAAAAAACGTGATAAGCCTGTCGCCAACGGGAACCCATGACGCCAGTCGTAAGGGCAGGCAGATCGAATGTAACGGATGAAAAAGGCCTGAATGGCCGCGGCCGCGAAGACTGGAGTTCGGGCAGCGGGCGGAGGATAACAGACCACCTCCCGACAAGCCCGAGTTATTTTTGCATTGCAGCGAAAATAATTCGGCTGGTTTTAAGACTTCAAAAACTGCCGGACCGCACCCGCTGGTAGGCCTCGAACGGGTGCGTGCCAGCGGGCGCTCAGAGATGCTTGGCGAGGAACGCGACCTGCGCGTCGAGCAGCTGTGCGCCTTCGGGAATAATCTTCGACATCAGCATGAAGCCATGGAACACGCTGTCGTAGCGCTTGGCTTCCACGGTCACACCGGCAGCGGCGAGTTTCTGGCCGTAGGCCTCGCCCTCGTCGCGCAGCGGATCAAACTCGGCGGTCGAAATGAAGGCCGCCGGCAGGCCCGCGTGGCTGCTCGCGAACAGCGGCGACACCAGCGGGTGTTTGGCATCTACGCTCGCACCATTCAGGTAATGCCCATAAAACCACTCCATTTCGGCTTTGCCGAGCAGGGGGGCGGTTTTGTTTTCTTCGATGGAGGCGGCGGACAGCGTGGCGTCCACGGCCGGGTAAGTGAGGATCTGGCACTTGATCGGGATCCCCGCGTCGCGGGCGAGCAGCGTGACCGCCGCTGCGAGATTGCCGCCCGCGCTATCGCCCACCACACCGAGTCGGCTCACGTCGATGTTCAGGTCTTCGGCGTTGGCGATCGCCCATTGCAGCGCCGCGAAGCAGTCTTCCACCAGCACCGGCGCCTTGACCTCCGGCGCCTTGCGGTATTCCACGGCCAGTACGGCCGCGCCCGAGGCGTTCGCCAGCTGTCGGCAATAGCCGTCGTGGGTTTCCAGTCCCATCAAGACCCAGCCGCCGCCGTGATAGTGCACCAGCACCGGCAGCTTGCCGGCTTTGGGGGAGTAGAGCCGGGCGCGGATGCTGCCGCCGGCGACCGGAATCGACAGTTCACGTACGCTCGCCACGGCTTCCTGATCTTCGGGCTTGGTCGCGAAGGCGGCGTTAAAGAAAGCGCGGCCTTCGGCCGGCGGCAGGGCGATCAGCGGCGGCACGCCACTCTTCTGCAATACGTCGATGACGACCAGCGATTCAGCGGACAAGGGCATGAGGGATCTCCAACTTGAGTTTCGAAACAGTTTGCGCGCTGGCCCGCGGCCTCGCGTGTGCCCGAATTCTAGAGGTGCGAACGCGGGCAGGCGAGCGCTTCGACGCGGATTTTCCCGCGCCTGTGGACGCGACTTGGGATGTGCGCTCGCAGCATCAAAAAGGGCGGATATCGGGCCCTTTTGGGGTGTTACGCTTAGGCCCGGTCAAATCCCTGGCCGACGGCTTCTGCGCGTCATCGTGCGAGCACCGCTCGAGCGTTTGCCCGTTTCTGGTAGAGGCAGTATTTATCGCGCATCGGCCATTGTGATGAAGTGGCTCATGTCTTAACGCGGCGCTCCAACGCGCGCTGATCCTTTGTGAGGATTTTCTGATGTCGAATTTTGCCAGTTTGATTTCCACCATGGCGGCGGCGGCCTGTCGTGGCGATGGCGCTGCGGTCGTGGCCTGCTTTACGCCCGAGGGCGTCTACCACGACTGCTTCTACGGCGCTTTCAAGGGCGCTGATATTGCCACCATGGTCGAGGGCTACTTTCATCGAGATGCCCGTGATTTCCGGTGGGACATGCATGATTGCGTCGACGACGGCCGCATCGGCTACGCCCGCTACGTGTTTAGCTATGAATCCACAATCGCCGGCAGCGAAGGCAAGCGGGCCCTGTTTGAAGGCGTCTCGATTTGTGAGTTGCGCGAGGGTTTGATTGCCAGCTATCGCGAAGTCGCCAATTCGGCCGTAGGCCTGCAGAGCATTGGCTTCGCGCCGGCGCGCGTCACCCGCTTTCTCGAACGCGAAGCCCGCGAACTCGCGAGCCGGCCCGAGGCCAGCGCGCATCTCCTGCCTTGATTTGTTTAGCCGCGCGCCTCTGGTCGCGTCCTGCTTTTGGAAAGCCCCCGAATGACTGCATCTTCTAACCACCGTCGACAGGTTGCCGCCGCCGTCATCGGTAACGCGCTGGAGTGGTACGACTTCGTCGTGTTTGGTTTCCTTACCGTCATCATCGCGAAAATCTTTTTCCCTGCCGAGCAAGAATACTCAGCGCTGCTGCTGACCACCGCCACGTTTGGTGTGGGTTTTTTCATGCGGCCAATCGGTGGGGTGCTGTTAGGGATGTATGCCGATCGCCATGGGCGCAAGGCGGCCCTGCAAGCCATCATCGCGATGATGACGCTCGCTCTCGCCATGATCGTCTTTGCGCCTACGCCGGCGGCGATTGGCATTGGCGCACCGTTACTGATTGTGGTCGCGCGTCTGTTGCAGGGCTTTGCGACTGGCGGGGAGTTTGCGATTGCCACCTCGTTTCTGGTGGAGAGTGCGCCCGCCGGCCGGCGCGGACTCTACGGATCGCTACAGCAGGTGGGATTAAGCATTGCCGCGCTTGGGGGCGCGCTGGCCGGCATGTTTGTCACCCTGACATTGACGCCCGAACAGGTCGAAAACTGGGGCTGGCGAGTGCCTTTTGCAATCGGCCTGTTGATTGGGCCGGTGGGGATGTGGGTGCGCCGACATCTGGAAGAAACGCCCGAGTTTCTGGAATCGCGTGCCTCGACTGTGGTCCGCGAGCCTTTGCTGGTGATGCTGAAAACGCATCTGAGGGCGGTGTTGGTGACCTTCGGTCTTGTCATCTGCGGCACCATTACCTACTACGTGGTGCTGGTGTATATGCCGACCTTTGCGCGCACCCAACTGCATATTCCGCTGGCCGACGCTTTTCTTGCGCAGGTGATCGCGCTGGTGTGTATGACCGCGATTATCCCGGCCGTTGGCGCGTTGTCTGATCGCATCGGCGCGCGTCTGCCGATGCTGGTCGGCAGCGGCTTGTGCCTGCTGGTGCTGTTGCCCTTGTTTGAGTGGTTGCACGCCGCGCCGTCGTTTGGCCGTCTGGTCATCGTGCAGTCGGTGCTGTGCGCGCTGATCGGAATCTTCTACGGTCCCTTGTCGACCGCCGTGGCGCAGCAGTTCCCGCCGGGTGTCCGCTCTACCGGCTTGGCACTGGCCTATAACCTGGCGGTGATGTTATTCGGCGGCTTCGCCCAGTTTTTTGTGACCTGGCTGATTGCGGAGACCGGGCAGGCGACTGCCGCCGCCTACTACGTGATCTTCGGCGCGGCGGTTGGGGTGCTGGCGACCGCGATGCTCCCCTCGGAGCCGGCCCATGCCCGATAACGCACGGACGTTCAGGCAAGCAGCGGCTCGGCCTATACTGTGGCCTATGAATCCACGGACTAAAGGGTGAAGCGATGTACGGAATCGTGAATAAAGCGATCGAAGAACTCGTCGTTTCGCTCAGCGGCGAAGCGGGCTGGCACAAGGTGTGTGCGTTGGCCGACGTTGAACCCTTTACCTTCATCACGCTCGAGCGCTACGACGACGAATTGACCTTGAAACTGGTGGATGCGTGTGCTCAGGTGCTGGGAATTTCGCCGCACGAAGTTCTCGTTCATTTCGGCCGTCATTGGAGCGTTTACACGGGGAAACAGGGCTATTCCCATATGTTCAAAATGCTGGGCGATGACCTCTTCACCTTTTTGCGCAATCTGCCCCAGTTGCACGACCACGTCTCCATGATTTTCCCGGACATGCTGATGCCGCAGTTTCAATCCATGCAAGACGGCGAGCGGCGGATGGAAGTCATTTATCGGTCCTCCCGCGTGGGCTTCGCTTCGATGGTGCAGGGATTGCTCGAAGGCATGGCGGATGTTTACCGCCAGCCGGCGGTCGTCACCCAGCTTCAGTCGACCGCCAAGGGGGACAGCGTTGACCTGTTTGAAGTCGTCCTGCAGTAGCCGCCCGTGAGCACGCCGTCATCGGGCAATGAAGAAAGTCTGCTGACGCGTATTCTCGCGGCGGAAACTTTCCACATTGTCATCAATGAAGACGACGCGATTGAGAGCCGCGGTTCGTCGCTGGTCAGCCTCCATCCCGTCGCGGCCAGTTCGCTGGTGCCGGGGCAGTTGCTCAAATGCCTGCGGCCGGTGGGAATGGCGATTACTTTCGATGAACTGCGCAGGTCCGCCGGCAAATATCTCATCCTTGACTACATCCCCATGGGCCTCAAATTGCGCGGGCAGTTTGTGGTGGATGGGAACGGTCGTCGTGGCGTGTTTCTGGGCGCGCCGTGGTTTCAGAAGGCTTCAGAATTTGCCGCTTACGGCCTGTCGGTGGCGAGCTTGCCGGGGCATTACGGCCTAATCGAAGCGCTGTTCATCATGCAAACCAACGAAGCCGCGCTGGGTGATTTTCGCCGGCTCTCCGAGCAACTGCGGCAACAGCAACAAGAGCTCAAACTGGCAGAGCAGCAGGCCCGGGCAGCGTCTGAGGTCAAGTCGCGCTTTCTGGCCAATATGAGCCATGAAATCCGCACGCCGCTGCACGGCATGTTGGGGCTCAATCGCCTGCTGATGGAAACCGAACTCACAACCGAGCAGCGGGAATATCTGGAAATGGCGATGCTGAGCGGCGAAACGCTGCTCGATCTGGTCGACGATGTGCTGGATCTCTCGCGGCTGGAGGCAGGTCGTTTGCCCTTGTCGCATGAGCCGTTCCGGGTTTCCGAGTTGCTGGCGAAGATCCAGAAATTGTTCAGCCTGCGGGCCGACGATGCCGATTTGCGGATTGAGGTTGTGTCCGAGTTGCCGAGTGTTGATGGCTACTTGGGTGACGAACGCCGGATTACGCAGGTGCTGGGCAACCTCATCAGCAACGCCATCAAGTTTTCCTCGCGCGGCGGCATCGTCCGTATCAAGAGCTTCCAGGGACCGGCAGAGAGCGGCTACGCCGACCTCCACTTTGCCGTCAGCGATAACGGCATTGGCATCAGCGATGCCGCCCTGGCCTACATCTTCAATCCTTTTACCCAGGCCGATGACTCCACCACCCGACGCTTTGGCGGTTCCGGTCTGGGCTTGAGCATCTGCAAGCATCTCGTTGAGCTGATGCACGGCCAAATCTGGGCGACCAGCAAGGAAGGGGTGGGTTCCACTTTTCACTTCAGGGTCCGTGTTGAAATGCTGGAGCCCAGCCCCTTGGTGAAGCCGGCGCCAGCGCGAACCGGACCGCTAACGCCGCGCCCTCAGCGGTCCGACAGCCCGGCGCCGGTGATGGAAGTCTTGCTGGTGGAAGACAATATCGTCAGCCAGAAAATCGCCACCGCCTTCCTGCGTAAAGCAGGTTTTGCTGTGCAGGTGGCAATGAACGGCGCGGAAGCGCTGGAGATGCTTCGCACCGGACGCGAGCGTTATATGGCGGTGTTGATGGATTGTCAGATGCCGGTGATGAGCGGCTTTGAGGCCACCCGTGCGATTCGCGCGATTGAGCAGCGCGAGCCTGCGTTAGGTCGTTTGCGAATCATCGCCATGACGGCGAATGCCATGCAGGGCGATCGCGAGCGTTGTATAGCTGCGGGGATGGACGACTATCTGGCCAAGCCGGTAGATCCGACTCGCCTTGCGGCAATCTTGAACGTTGAGTGATGGCCGCCGACCCTAAGGCGGGTCGGCGAACCTGCCAGCGAACCGCCTGACGCAGCGTCAGGCGGTTGCTACAGCCTAGGCCTGACTGAAATCGGCTTCCGGGTAGTAGGGGAGGTGGCTATAGGTGTCCACCGCCGCCCAGAAATCCGGGCCTGCATTCAACTGACCAATACTTTCCGGATCGAGCATCATGGATTGCCGGCGGTAGTTCCAGCTTTCCGGGTGCAGCCGCGAGGCCTCCTTGAAATGATGCTTTGCCGCTTCCAGCGCGCCTTTGGCGTAGAGATGACGCCCAAGTCGCACGTGATTGGCGGCCAACACTTCCGCTTCGCTCAGGCCACGCAGACGGCGGCGGGCTTCTTCCGGAGCCAGCACATAGGGGCTCGCCGCGCCGTTCTTCACCCAATCCGTGAGGGCTTCGACGTAGGCGCTGCGCGCGGCCATTCCGGCGGCGACCGGTTCATCGGCGATTTCAAAGGTCTCGCGGTTCATGTGCCGCACCATGTCGATGGTGCCCGCGGATTCCGGCGGCCGCACCATCCGGCCTTCTTCGTCGATCCACACCGCCTGCGGGACATTCACCATGCCGTAGGTTTCGGCCAGTTGATGGCCTTCGTCGATCAGACACGGATAGGTCGGCGGCGCCTGACGCGCCCACAAATCGGCCGACCAGCCCATCAGGCGGGCGAGCACGTCGGGGCGTTCGCGGCAGCCTTCGGCGCGAATGCTGGCTTCAACAGCCGCCTTGCCACCGGTATCAAACGCGACGGCGATAATTTCCAGTCCTGAATCCTTGAGGTCTTCGTAGATTGCCTGCCACACGGACAAGTCGAAGCTACAGCCTCAGTAGGAACCCCAGGAAAAGAGAAAGACTTTCTTGCCGCGATAGTCGGACAGCGAGTGCAGCTTGCCGTCGAGATCGGGCAGGGTAAATTCGGGCGCCTGCAGCGAGTGCAGCGAATCCCGACGCGCGTTCACGCTTTCGCCAAAGGCCCACACGTCGAGCGACGCTTCGCGGGTCACGGGCTGGCCCATGTACTGCGCGAACGCGGACACATCCACACGCCCTTCGGCGTCGACCCATGCGCTCTGGGTGCGGACACAGGTGTCGCCCTTGCAGAGCCCTTCAGTTTCAAGTTTCCAGCCGGTGGCCGCGCTTAAATCGGTCGGGCTGAGCCACAGGTGCTCGCCGGCGATTGTTGCGTTGGTTACTTCGGTCACCCGCTCATCGTAGAGGACGGTCGTCATGGCGCGACTCCTTGTTTGCGGAATTGGGGGGAACAACCGGCTGGCGAGAACCGCCAGCCTTGGTCGAAGGTTATGTCAGCGCGTGGCCTCGGGCAAGCCAAAAACCCACAGCACACCGCCCTGCGGCACGTTGGTTTTGGTGCCAAAAGCCTTGTCGAGAAAATCCTGCTTGCGCTGGGCGTCAACGCCCCAGCCGGACTGCACGGCGATGTACTGCTTGCCATCCACCGTGTAGCTCACGGGCACGCCCACCACGCCTGAATTCGTGCGCTGCTGCCACAAAATCTTGCCGGTCTTGGCGTCGAACGCACGGAAGTTGCGGTCGTTGGTGCCGCCACTGAACACCACCCCGCCCCCGGTCGCCAGCACCGGACCCCAGTTGTGGGATTTGAAGGTTGTGGTCCACACCTTCTTGCCGGCAGCGATGTCCCAGGCCTGCAGTTCACCGATATGGTCTTTGGCCTCGGGCGTGGGGAAGACTTCCATCTTCGGCAGCGGCACGCCCATGTAGAGCTGGCCGGGCACGTATTTCACCTTTTCGCCGGTCAGCGCGCTGCACAGGTTTTCGTTGGCCGGCAGGTAGAGATAGCCGGTCTGCGGGCTGTAGGCAGACGGCGGCCAGTCTTTACCGCCCCAGAAGCTTGGGCAGAATTCCACCCGCTTGCCGGTCTGCGGAATACGCGCCGGGTCGTACTCCGGGCGGCCCGTTTTGGGGTCGATATGGGTGAAGACGTTTTGCTTCACGAAGGGCTTGGCATCCACAAAGCCGATGCCCTTGTTGGTCCGCTCCAGCGTCCACAAATAGCCGCTACGGCCTTCGTGAATCAGACCTTTGACGGTGCGGCCATCGCGCTGGAAGTCGATCAGCAGCGGCGCCACGACTTCATCCCAGTCCCAGCCGTCGTTCCAGTGGTACTGATGGTGACTTTTGATGGCACCCGTGTTCACGTCCACCGCGATCACCGAAGTGGCATAGAGGTTATCGCCGGGCCGCGCGTCGGCCATCCAGGGACCCGCATTGCCGGTCCCCCAGTAGCTGAGCTTGGTGTCCGGGTCGTAGCTGCCGGTGATCCACACCGGCACGCCGCCGTGTTTCCAGGTGTCGCCCTGCCAGGTTTCGCTGCCGGGCTCGCCCGGCGCGGGTACGGTGAAGGTCTTCCATAAGGCGTCGCCCGACTTCGCATCAAACGCTGCAATGAAGCCGCGCACGCCGGTCTCGCCGCCCGAGGTGCCCACCATCACTTTGTTATCCACGATAAGCGGGGCCATGGTCATGTAGTAGCCGTTGAGATAGTCCTCCACCTGCTTTTCCCAGATGACCGCGCCGGTTTTGGCGTCGAGCGCGACGAGAAAAGCATCCACGGTGGCGATGTACACACGGTCGCCGTAGAGCGCGACGCCGCGGTTGGTGGGGTGCAGCTGGAACAGGTCTTCCGGCAGCTCGCGGCGATAGCGCCACAGGACATTGCCGCTACGCGCATCAATCGCCAGCACCTGATTGCGCGGCGTGGTAATGAACATCACGCCATCGTTCACCAGCGGCGGCGCCTGATGCGCTTCTTCCATGCCGGTCGACACCGTCCACAGCGGCACCAGTTTGTTGACGTTGCCCGCGTTGATTTGATCCAGCGGGCTGTAGCCCTGGCTGTCATAGGTGCGGCGGTACATCAGCCAGTTGCCGGGCTCCGGCTTGACCAGACGTTCGGCGGTGACCGGGCTATAAGGGGACTGCTCAGCCGCCGACACGCCGGCGGAGAGCGTTACCAACAGGGATATCAGAAGCGTAGATAAACGAAGCATGGGATTCTCCATTACGCGGGTTTGGCGCCGCCGACGCGGGCGGTGAAGCCGCCGGCGACCAGCAGTTTTCCGTTTTCGATCTTGAGCGGGAGCGCGGGGAGCGGGCGCGGCGCCGGACCTGTCACGCGGGCGGCAGCCGTTGCCGGATCAAACTCCGAGAGATGGCAGGGACACACCAAACGCAGCGTCTTGTCATTCCACTCCGTTACGCCGCAGCCCGTGTGGGTGCAGGTGCCGGCATAGGCCACGATACCGTCAGCGGCCAGCGCAGTCGTGGCGGCGTCCAGCGTTTTGGGGTCAAGGCGGACCAACAGGATCTGGTTAAGCCGCGATTTCTCGCGGGTCACGCCGCTGGCAGCGTCCTGCGGAAAGACCATCAGGGGCTTTGCGTTCAGTTTGACGTCTGCCGGACTAATCACGCGCGGATTGTCATCCCACGACGGGGTGGTCAGTAAATCACCCGCCTGCGGCGGCAGTTTGGCCGGCGTGGTACCAGCGCTCACCGGGAGCGGCAGACTGGCGCAGACCGCGATGCCGGCCAGGCCTTCCAGCAGACGGCGACGCCCCGCGCAGCAGTTCTCAGCGGCATCGGCGCTCATTCAGGCCTCCAGATTTTTAATCATGCGCGACGGCGTAAACACCATCACCAGTTCGCCGCGCTGATTGCGCACTTCGTTACGCGTGGTCACCACGCCGCGGTCACCCCGCGAGGTCATGCGCGCTGCGGTGACTTCCACCCACACTTCCAGCGTGTCGCCCACAAACACCGGGGCTTTGGTTTCGAGATTACCGCCCAGAAACGCCATGCCGGTGCCGGTGAGCGCGCCGCTGGAAATCACCATGCCTTCGGCCAGCGACATCGTCAGCGCGCCGGGGATGATTCGGCCGGCAAACCCGAGTTCGGCGGCGACCTCGGCGTCCATGAAAAGACTTTCGTTGAAGCCGCAGGTGCTCACGAAACTCATGAGGTCGAACTCGGTGACCGTGCGGCGACCGGTGCGCCAGCGCAGACCGACCGGCTGTTGGTGAAAGCCCAGGCAGTGGGAAAACAGGGCAGGGCGAGAATCAGTCATGCGGCACTCCGGGGATTCGGATTCCTGACCCATCGGATGACGGGCGGGTGCCGCATGCTAACAAGGCATGGGTGCACGCGGCACCCATTAAAACGATTTGCGTAGCAGTAAAGGCGGCGAGGCGGTAAGTGCCACCGCCCGCAGCCGGGTGCTTTAGAGCAGCAGCGACTTCAACCAGCGCCCGATGTCCGCAACCTGCGCCGGACACACCGCGTGTTCCATCGTGTAGCGACGGTAGTTCACCGGATAGCCGAGCGCGCGCAGCTGGTCCGCCGCGCGCTGACCCATGGCCTCGGGCACGATGGGGTCGTTGCGGCCATGATGAATTTCGATCGGCATGCCTTCGCTGGCGGCAGAGGCGATCAGCGTTTGCGCGGTGGCGAAGTAGGTGGAGAGCGTGAGCAGGCCGGCGAGACGCTCGGGGTAAGTCAGGGCGGCTTCATAGCCCACGGCGCCGCCCTGCGAGAAGCCCGCAATCACGATCCGATTGGCGGCAACTCCGCTCGCGACTTCAGCGTCGACCAGCGCGTGGACCGCCTGTGCGGAGGCCATGAGTTGGGCTGAGTCGACCTTGCGCTCGAGATCCATGGCGAGGATGTCGTACCAGGCCGGCATCCGCATGCCCTGGTTGATCGTCACCGGAATGTTTGGCGCATGCGGGAAGACAAAGCGCACCCGGTGACCGCGAGGCAGCCCGAGTTCGGGCACGATGGGTTCGAAGTCGTGGCCGCTGGCGCCCAGACCGTGCAACCAGATAACGGTTGCGTCCGGGGTGCCAGCCGGGTTGATTTCAACAGCAGGCAAAAGACTCATAGGGCATTTGATCCAGAAAACTCAGTACAGCTAAGGCCGCGACCCCAGCGCGCAGGCCGGGGTCGCGGCAGGACTTACAGGTAGGGAATGACCTCGTAACCAAAGCGGCGAATGTCTTCCAGCGATTCTGGCTGATCCGGCTGGCCAATCTGGCGCATGCGAATCATCAGGTAGTCGGGCTGGATAACGTCCTGCCACATCTTGAGTTGTTCCAGACACTGCTTGGGCGAGCCGGCGATCAGGCGATCTTCGGCCACACGTTCAAAGGTCAGTTCATCGGAAGACTTCACGCCTTCCATGTACTTGTCGGGATAGTAGGCGCCGAAGCTGTGGTACCAGCGATGGGTTTGCATGGTCATTTCGTTCTTGCTGACCACGTGCTCCCAGTCTTTGCCAATGATGCAGTCGCGCATCAGGCACACGAAGGGTTTGCGGCCCGCTTCGCGGGCGGCTTCGCGGTACTGGTCGGTGAACTGCTTGATGACCGGCAGCGACTGGATGGGGTCGGCAATCCAGCCATCGGCCAGACGCCCGGCGCGGGCGATGCCTTCCGGCACCCAGCCGGCCAGCCAGATCGGCGGGCCGCCGCGCTGATAGGTCCGCGGGGTCACGCGCACGTTTTCAATCTTGTGGTACTTGCTGGCGTGGCTGAAGCGCTCGCCTGAAGCGGCCTTGCGCAGGACTTCCACCACTTCTTCGGTGCGACCCACGCGCTGTTTGATATTTACGCCGAACTGGTCGAAGTCGGCCGGCTGGTAGGCGATGCCGGCGGCGGTGATGAAGCGGCCCTTGGTGGCCTGATCGACGACCGCGATGTCTTCAGCGAGGCGCACCGGGTGGTAGAGCGGGGCGAGCAGCACGCAGGTGCCCACCTTGATGCGCTTGGTGCGCATGCCAACCATGCCTGCCATCAGCACCGGATTGGGCAGATAGGCGTCGTCCTGCTGGTGGTGTTCGGTAAAGAAAAAACCGTCGAAGCCTACGTCTTCGCACACCACTGCCTGCTCCATGACTTCATCAATCATGCGGGCGACGTTCTCGCCATGCGGGGGATCTTGCGTACAGGGGAAATAGCCGACTGGCAGCATGCAGCTTGCTCCTTAGGTTTGTTTAGCGTTCTCGGATTTGACCGACGGCGCAGTGTACTGCGAGCGCTCTGGTCATTCGACCGGGATCATCAGGCGGGGCGGTCTTCAATCGCTCATTTGTTCGCGCAGGAAACCAATCAGCAGCGGCTCAACGGCGTCCGGGTTGTCGGCATAGGGGAAGTGACCAGAATCGCTCAACACCACAATGTCGGCGTTGGGAAAGGTCTCGCGCTGGCGCCATGCCATCGTGATGGGCAAATACACGTCGCGTCGGCCCCAGATCACCAGCGCCGGCAGATTGCGGGGCAGCAGCGCATTGCGCACCTCGGCCCAGAAGCCGTCCACATTGGCGCTCGCCCGGTACAGTTTCAGCACGGCGCGCCGGGTGCCAGCATCAAAGTCTTCAAACATGCGATCAATGAACTCGGCCGGCAGGCCGCGCGGATTGCCGCGTCTCAACATCAGCCTGAAGCCCACGCGGGAGGTGGCGGCCATCAGCCATTCGCCGAGATAAGGGAGCTGCCACAGACGTGCCATCACGTGCCAGCGATAGCCCTCCAGCACGCCAGTGTTAATTAGCGTGATGGACGCGATTTTTTCCGGATGCGTTGCGGCATAGCGCAGCCCCCAGGGGCCGCCAAAGTCGTGGAGCACCAGATGCACGCGATCTAGCTGCAAATGGTTGATGACCGCTGCGAGATGCCGCGCATAACCCTCGATGGTGTAGTCAAAGTTTTCTGGCTTATCGGCCGTGCCAAAGCCCGGCATGTCGGGCGCCACGGCGAACATTAATTCTCCCGCCGCCGCGACCAGACTCCGCCAGTCTTCGCCGGCGCCCGGATTCCCGTGCACAAAGACCACGCCCTCGTGCCCAAAGCCTGCTTCAAGGCAGGGGCTGGTGACGCCCTGCAGGGTGATGCGGATGCGCCGGACCTCGCTCACGCCGAAGGGCTCTGCAGTGCCAGGGCGCTGTGTTTCATCGAGTACAGGAAATAGAACGCCACCCCCATCGCGAGCCACCCCGCAAAGCGGGTCCAGGTGTCGAGCGGCAGGAACGTCATCAAGGCGCCGCAAGACGCGGCACCGAGCAAAGGCACCAGCGGGCTCCAGGGCGTTTTGAACGGGCGCGGCAGATTAGGTTGGGTGATGCGCAACACCACCACGCCAAGGCAGACCATCACAAACGCGAACAGCGTGCCGATGTTCACCAGTTCGGCCAATTTGCCCAGCGGAATAAACCCGGCAAACAGCGCGCAGACCACGCCCACAAACACAATCGTGGTGACCGGGGTCTGTGTTTTCTCATTCACGCGGCCAAACAGCGCGGGCAACATGCCGTCGCGGGACATCGCAAAAATAATGCGGGTCAGGCCGTAATACAGCACCAGCATCACGGTGAGCAGGCCGGCAATCACCCCTGCCGCGACCAGCCCGGAGGCCCAGCGATGCCCGAGGTCAAGCAGGGCCTGCGCGACGGGAGATGCCACATTGAGTTTGGTGTAGCTCACAACGCCGGTGAGCACCCCGGCGACCGCGATATAAATCACCGTGCAGAACACCAGCGAACCCAGAATCCCGATCGGCAAATCGCGCTGCGGGTTTTTCGCTTCCTCGGCCGCAGTGGTGACCGCGTCAAACCCGATGTAGGCAAAAAACACCATAGAGGCGCCGGCTAACACCCCCACGGTGTGACCGTCTTCGCCGCGCGTAAACCAGCCAAAGGGCATGAAGGGCGACCAGTTGGCCGGGTCCACATCGCCGCAGGCGGCGACCAGAAACACCCCGATCGTGATCACTTTGATCGCGACCATGACGGCGTTTAAGCGAGCCGATTCTTTCACGCCCGCAATCAGCAAGCCCATGAGCAGCAAAATCACCAGCATGGCCGGCAAATTGACGATGCCGCCGTTGCTCGGTTGGGTGGTGAGCGCCTTGGGCAGGGAGAGGCCTATGGCTGCCAGCGCATTGCCAAAGTAACCGGACCAACCGTTGGCGACCGCCGCCACCGACATCCCGTATTCCAGCAGCAGATTCCAGCCAATGAGGAAGGCGATGAATTCGCCAAAGGCTGAGTAGCTGTAGCCGTAGGCGCTACCGCAGCCGCCGAGGCTGGCCGCGAGCTCCGCGTAGGCCAGCGCGGCGAACGCGCAGGCTAAGCCTGCAATGACGAAGGACAGCACCACCGCGGGCCCCGACTGGGTGGCGGCGGCGATGCCGGTGAGGACGAAAATACCGGTGCCGATGATGGCGCCGACGCCGAGCAGGGTGAGGTCGAAGGCCGACAGGCAGCGATTTAATCCGCTGTTGGCATACGCCTCGTGGCCGTGAGTGCGAGTGCGAAAAAGCTGCTTCATGGCGGTACCCGATAAGGACTTAACCGGAGTGTAGGCAAAGTCCTGTGCAGGGGGAACATGCGCCGCTTTCAACAATGCGCCGTGTAGACTGCGGCCCTCCTGATTGCTGTAGCGGAGCTATCGATGTCGCATCTTCATCTCACACAGGCGCCGGTGCGCGGCGCACGCCTCAAATCCCAACGCGTCGCCATTCACTGCGGCGAACGCAGCGTGACCTGGGGAGAATTCGCCGATCGCGTGGCGCGCCTCGCCGGCGTGCTACAGGACATGGGCGTGGGGCAGGACACGGCGGTATCGATCATGGCGGACACGGGCATCGAGTACTTCGATTACCACTATGCGGTGCCCTGGGCCGGGGGCGTGATGGTGCCGCTCAACACGCGACTGTCCGACGCCGAGCTCATTTTCATCCTGAATGATTCGGAATCCGAGGTGCTGATTGTCGGGCCCGAATACGCGCATCGCGTCGCCGCACTAAAAGCCGGCGCGCCACGACTGCGGGTGGTGATCGGCATCGCGGTGCCGGAGATCGAACTGGACTACGAGACCCTGCTAGCGGCGCGCGCACCGGTGGCGGACGCCCGCCGTGGCGGCGAAGATCTGCTGGCGCTCGTGTACACCGGCGGCACCACCGGACGGCCCAAGGGCGTGTGTACCAGTCATGCCAATCTGGTGGCCAATACGCTCGCGCAGATCCCCAACATGGAGTTCACCGAGGACATGGTGTACCTCCACTCGATGCCGGTGTTTCACACCGCCGGCATCGCCCGAATTTTTAGCACCACGGTGGCGCTCGGCACCGGCGTCATCATGCCGAGGTTTGAGGTGGCGGCCTTGCTGGACGCCGTGCCGCGCTACCGCGTAACGCACCTGCTGATGGTGCCCACCACCATCAACCGCCTGCTGAATCATCCGGACTTCGCCAAGACCGACTTCAGCAGCGTGACGAATATCTCCTACGGCGCTTCGATCATCCCCGACGCGCTCTTGCGCAAGGCGCTCGCGATAATGCCCAAGGTGCGCTTTACGCAGTCTTACGGCATGACCGAACTCTCGCCCTCGGCGGCCTATCTGCAACCCAAATATCACGTGCTCGACGGCCCGAACGCCGGGCGCATCAAATCTATCGGTCAGGCCATTCATACCGCTGAAATCCGCATCGGCAACGACGACGATGTGGAAATGCCACGCGGTGAGGTGGGCGAAATCCAGGTGCGCGGGCCGATGGTGATGCAGGGCTACTGGAAGCAGCCCGAACTCACCGCTCACACCCTGCGCGGCGGCTGGATGCATACCGGCGACGCCGCCTACATGGACGACGAAGGGTTTATCTATCTCGTCGATCGCATCAAGGACATGATTATTTCCGGCGGCGAAAACGTGTATTCCGGCGAGGTTGAAAACGCCCTGCACGAACACCCCGGCGTGCGCGAATGCGCGGTGATTGGTTTGCCGCACGAGGACCTGGGCGAAACCGTGCATGCCATCGTGGTGCCGCATGAGGGCGTGACGCTTACCGCCGAAGCGCTGGTCGCGCATTGCCGAACATTGATTGCAGGCTACAAGGTGCCGCGCAGTGTGGAGATTCGGCTGGAGGCGCTGCCGCTGTCCGGCACCAATAAAATTCTCAAGCGACAGTTGCGCGAAGAGGCTTTGAGCCGGCGGTAAGAAGGCGCGCCGAATCGTGATGAGTTCGCCTGCGGTCGTCATTGTCGGCCGCGCGCCACCTGAAGTCCCTGCGGGTGCAGACCCTGGTGCTCGAGGCCAGCGCACGCATCGGCGGCCGCGCCGTGACGGATAACTCAAGCTTCGGCCAGCCTTTCGATCGCGGCGCGCACTGGTTTCACTCGCCGGCGGAAAATCCGCTGCGTGAACTCGCCGACCAACTGCAGTTCGATTATTCCCGCACGCCGCTGGCCGAAGACTACTGCCGTGCCAGCGCGCCGCTGTCGGCGGCCGAAGCCCTGAGTTGCGCGGAGACCGTCGAGCGCGGCTTCGACCGCATCGCCAAACTGGGCGCGCGCGGGCTCGACGTGGCGGCCGAATCGGCCATCGAACGCGACGCGCGCTGGGCTGATGTACTGGCGGCCGAGTTCACCGCCAAGCAGGGCGTGAGTCCGGCGCAAGGCTCGAGCCTCGACTATTCGCGCTACGTTTGGCGGGATGCCGATCTGCCGGTCACCGGCGGTTACGGCAATCTCATCAGCCGGCTGGCGCAGGGCTTGCCCGTTGAGCTCGCCACCCCGGTCACTGCCATCGACCGGGGCTCGGCCGAGTGCGTCACCGTGCACACCGCTCGCGGCCCGATCGGCGCCCGCGCGGTGATTGTGACCGCCTCGACCGGTGTGCTCGCGAGCGGCGCGATTCGTTTTTCGCCTGCGCTGCCGCTTGCGACCGAGTCCCCGATCCATGCGTTACCGATGGGTCACAGCAACAAGTTCGCGCTGTCTTTCACGCAGCCGGTATTCGGCGATCTGCCGCCCAGCCTGTGGTTTCCCGTAGACCCGCCGTGTGCGTCGCTGGAGCTCCTGCTGCGGCCGGCCGATGCCGAACTCGCGGTGGGGATTTTTAGCGGTGAGTTCGGTCGCGAGCTGGCGGCGGCCGGCGCAGCGACCATGCGTGAGGTGTTGCTGGCGCAGCTCACGGATCTGTTCGGTCACGAGATCAAACGCGCAGCGGCGGCCAGCGTGGCGGTGTACTGGGACGCCGAGCCTTGGGTGCGGGGCTATGTCGCTGCTGCGCAACCCGGTGCCGCAGATGCCCGTCAGCGGCTGGCTGAGCCGGTGGGTGAACGACTTTTTTTTGCCGGCGAGGCCACCTCGCGGTGTTACATGGGCGACGTCCACGGCGCGTGGCTGAGCGGCATTGCCGCTGCCGAAGCCGCGGTGGCGCAGTGCGGGTTAATCCACTCTTGAGGAGTTTTTGATGTTCGTTGAAACGGTATTACCGCTGGGTAAAGCGGATTCGGGCTTGAAGGCCGCCGATGGCGCGCTCGATATTCGGCAGGTCGCGCAGGACGCCGCGCTGGTCGAGAGTCTGGGCTTTGATGGTCTGAGCGTGCGCGACAACAAGGACGACCCCTACATCCTCTCCACGCTCGCCTTGCAGGCCACGACACGCCTCGAGGTCAGTACCGCCGTGGCGATTGCGTTCCCGCGCAGCCCGACCGTGACCGCGATGACGGCATGGAGTCTGGCGCGGCTCTCCGGGGGCCGCTTTACGCTGGGTCTCGGCAGTCAGGTGAAGGGACATATCGAGCGCCGCTTCGGCATGCGTTGGTCTGCGCCCGGCCCGTGGATGCGCGATTACCTGCGGGCGGTGCGCGATTTGTGGCAGGCCTGGCAGACCGAAACGCCGGTCGCGCATGCGAGCGAGCATTACAAAATCAATCTCAATGTGCCGGTGTTCACACCGCTGCCGCTCGAGAATCCAGCGCCCAAACTGCATTTGGCGGCCGTCAATCCCTACATGGGGCAGGTGGCGGGCGAACTGGCAGACGGGCTTTGCGTGCACCCGGTCTGCACGCCGCACTACCTGCGCACGGTGATGCTGCCGGCCGTGCAGCGCGGCGCCGCGCGCGCAGGTCGCCCGGTCGATCAATTCGCCATTGCGGTGGCGCCGCTGGTGGCCACGGGACCCGACGAGGAAACCGTACTCCGCAAGCGCGAAGAAATTCGGGGCCGGATCGCGTTCTACGGTTCAACGCCGGCCTATTCAGCAACCTTCCTCGCGCATGGACTGGAAGCGCTGGCCGCCGAGTTGAACACCCTCTCCCGCGCCCAGCGCTGGACGGAGATGGCCGGGCTGATTAGCGATGAGGTGCTCGACCTCTACGCGATCGTCGCGAGCCATGATGACATTGCGGCGCGCATCACTGAGCGCTACGCCGCACTCGCCACCCGTCTTGAGTTCAGCATTCCGGTGGCGACCCCGGCCGACGCCGAGCGCTTGCGGGATATCGTTCAACAAATCAAGCACGCCGCGCCCGGTGTCGATTAAGCTCACGCGCCACCGCCTTACCCGCACGCCGCGATCGAGAACCGGTCACGCCCGATCGCGCGTATCAGGGGCTCAGGATTTATTTTTATTCACTGCAGACTTTAAGGACTTCATCATGGATAACAGCAGACGTAATTTCTTCAAGCGCGGCCTGTCCGCCGTGGCCGCCGTCTCCGTGGCCCAGCTGGCCGCCAATCGCATCGCTTTCGCCGCCGACCTGCCGCATGTCGACGAAGCCGGCCCGCAGGCCGCGGCCCTGGGCTACAAGCATGACGCTGCCGCCGTCGATAAAGCCAAATATCCGCGTGCCGCCGCCGGCATGGCTTGCCACAACTGCGCGCTGTATCAGGGCGCCGCGGGTAGCGAGTGGGGTGGCTGCGGCCTCTTCGCCGGTCAGGCCGTGGCGGCTAAGGGCTGGTGCAACGCGTACGCGCCGAAAGCCTAAGTCTCAAGCCTCCGCGATCGGGCGCGCCGCCTTCGGCCCAGCGCCCGATCCGCTCTGCTCGCGTTTCCCGGTTCTCGGCACGCGAAATCGCAGTCTGCGGATTCCTCCTGCGCTGTGGATTGCCGGTTTGGCAGTTACACTCGCCGCTCACCCTGCTTCCGGAGTTTCCCATGTCGCAACGCCCTGCTGCCGTCCCTACCGTGCAAATTGATAACGACGCTGTGCGCGTGACCGAGTGGCGCTTCGCGCCCGGCGCCGAGACGGGCTGGCATCGGCACGGTTACGAATACGTGGTGATTCCGGTGACCAACGGGGTGCTGCATCTGGAAACGCCGACGGGCCCGATTGAAGCGGTCCTCACGCTGGGTCAGTCGTACTCGCGGCCGGTGGGCGTGGAACACAATGTGATTAATGGCGGTCACGCCGAACTCGCGTTCATTGAAGTGGAATTGAAGCGCTAGGTACCCCGCATGGACTGGGCTCGTCACTGTGCCCGCTGCGGACAGCCCGCGCGGTTTTGCGCAGAGACGCGGCGCCTCGATTGCCCACACTGTGGCTTTGAGCTGTTCTTGAACGTCGCGAGCGCGGTGAGCGCGGTGCTGCGACATCAGGGTCAAGTGCTTTGGCTGCGACGTGCGAAAGCGCCGGGGCTGGGCTTGCTCGATTTGCCGGGTGGCTTTGTTGACCCGGATGAAGATCTGGAAGCGGCGATCACCCGCGAGTTGCGGGAAGAACTCGGGCTGCGGGTGGGCAATGGCCGGTATCTTTTTTCAGCGCCTAATCGCTACGACTACGCCGGCGTGACCTACCGCACGCTCGACGCCTATTTTGAATTTGAACTTGCCTCTTTGCCGACAGTCACCTTGAACGATGAAGCCCAAGCGCTGGCCTGGCTGCCCCCGCTTGAGGTGACGCCGACGATGCTGGCTTTTGATTCCCTGCGCGCCGCCTTGCCGCGCCTGCAGGCAATGGAGAACGTCTGATGAAATGGGTCACTTATTCGCCCCTGCTGCTGGGGCTGTGTTTGCCGGTGGCGAGCCTTGCGCAGGACGAAAACGGCTTGCCGGAGATGCACGTGGTCAAAGCGCTGGAAGCGCCGGAGCGCCTGGCTTTTAGCGAATGCGCAGCCTATTTTTTTCTCGCGGCGCGCGGCCATCCCGGGCCGCTCTACGACGGCTTCTACAGTGCCGGCGAGTTCAGTCTCAACGCGGCCGTGCTGTTGCATGGGGCGCAACCGGCTAATCACGCGATGGAAGCGGCCTCGGCCAAACTGATGGCGGAGATCAAACAGGACTGGCAGAACATCGCGCAGCTCGTGCGGAGTCACGCACCGCCCTGCGAAGCCTTGCTCCGCGATGCGGAATACGTGCCGCCGCGCTAGGGCGTTACCAACGATTCGACCTCGCGCGCCAGCGCCAGAAACTCGTTGCTGCGAATGCTGGAGCGCCGCCACGCGAGGCCGATGTCGCGGTAAGCGCCGGCGGCGCCGGCATCACTGGCCACGACCTCGGTGCCGTGCAGAATGCCGGCATCAATCGCAAGCTGCGGCAGAAAGCTCACCCCTAAATCCAGATTCACCATTTGCACCAGCGTGTGCAGGCTCGCCAGCGAGTACTGGTTAATCCTGGATGCCTCGCGCAGCCGACAGGCGTCGATCGCGTGCTGGCGCAAACAATGGCCTTCTTCCAGCAGCAGGATTTTGCCTTCGGGAATGTCGCTGACATCAGCCGGCGGTGCGCTGGCCAGCGGATTATTTCGATGACACACAAAAAGGAACGGGTCGCGGCCAATCGCGACGGTGGCGATATTGGGCGCCGACCAGGGCAGCGCAATCAGCGCGATATCCAGTGCGCCCTGATGTAAATCGTCGAGCAGACGATGCGTGAAGTCTTCCTTGATGCGCGGTTCCAGCAGCGGGAAGCGTTGCCCGACCCGGGCCAGCAACTGCGGCAACAGAAACGGCGTGATAGTGGGAATGACGCCGAGTTTCAACGGGCCTTTGAGCTCTCCCGACCAGCTGTGCGCAATCTCCGTCAGTTCGCCGGCCGCCACCAGCAGCGGTCGCGCGCGTTCCACTAGCGCCAGCCCCAGCGCGGTGAAGGTGAGGGTTTTGTTGGTGCGTTCCACCAGCACGCCGCCAAGTTGTTCTTCCAGATTCAGAATCGCCGAACTCAGCGTGGACTGACTCACCGCACAGGCATTCGCCGCGCGGCCGAAGTTGGCTTCGTCATGCAGGGCTACCAGATATTGGAGCGAGCGCAGGGTGGGCAAGTGCTTCATCGATTTTTTCCATCATCGCCATCGGGACAACCCATTGTACGCGGACGCGGCCGGTGTCGTTTCATGCCCGCCGTGAACTAAAAGCGCGTCAGACCGGGTGGTCTGGCGCCAGCGCAACGGCCAATCCAACAGGAGACCCAACATGAAAACCGTCGGCGAAAAACTTTCTCCCTTCTCCATTACGGGCGTGAAGCCGGGCTTTAACGAGCACGAAGAAAAAGGCGCGAGCGCGTTCGAAACCCTCACCGAGGCGAGCTTCGAGGGGAAATGGAAAATCGTTTATTTCTACCCAAAAGACTTCACCTTTGTGTGCCCGACCGAAATCGTGGCCTTCGCCAAACTCAAGGCCGAGTTCGCCGATCGCGACGCGGTACTGCTCGGGGGTAACACCGACAACGAGTTCTGCAAGCTGGCCTGGCGGCGCGCGCACCCGGATCTGGATCGCCTCAACCACTGGGCCTTCGGCGACAGCAACGGTTCTCTGGTGGATGGGCTGGGTGTGCGCGACGTGACGGCCGGCGTGGCGCTGCGGGCGACCTTCATTGTCGACCCGAACAACGTGATCCAGCACGTGTCGGTGAACAACCTGTCGGTGGGGCGCAGTCCGGAGGAAATCCTGCGGATTCTGGACGGCCTCCAGTCCGACGAACTCTGTCCCTGCAACCGCCAGGTCAACGGCCCCACCTTGAAGGCGGCCTGATCTCAACCCACCGCCGGGGCCCGCAGCGCGCGGGCCCCTCAACAGGAGCAACACATGAGCATTGAACAGCTACGCGAAGCCATCCCGGACTACGCGAAGGATCTCAAAATCAATCTGGGCAACGTGCTGAGCGGCAGTTCGCTGCCGCCGCTGGAAACTTACGGCGCGGCGCTGGCGAGCGCGCTGGTAGCGAAGCAATCGGCGGTGATTCGGGCGTTGAGCCTCGAAGCCCAGCAGCACCTGAGCGCGACCGAAATCGACGCCGTCGCCAGCGCCGCGGCCATCATGGGCATGACCAACGTCTGGTACAAACTGGCCGGGATTCATGACGACGCCGAGGTGAAGCAGATTCCGCCGCGTTTACGCATGCAGGTGATGGTCAATCACGGCGGCGTGCCGAAACGGAGCTTCGAGGTGTTCAGTCTGGCGGCGTCTATCGTCAACGCCTGCCCGGTGTGCATCACCTCGCACACGGCGGTGCTGCGGCAGGAGGGCTTGAGCGCCCAGCAGATTGCCGACATCGGGCGGATCGCGGCCGTAGTGAAAGCGGTGGCGGATACGCTGGCCTTTGATCAGGCGCTGCTGCGGCCCGCCGCCCTGGCCGCCTGAGTGGGAGCTGAGGTGTAGGCTGTCGGCGGGAAACCGTCGGCGGCCTCAGGCTAAGGCCCGTTTGGCGCATCAACCTTCGATTTTGGCTGCGCAGGCGATAGACTCCCGGCTCTTCCGTTCATTGAGGAATTGGCGCGTGAGTCTTAAGAATCAAGCCTGCATTGTGGGCATTTACGAACATCCAACGCGCAAAGCGCCGGATAAAACCATTGCCCAGCTCCACGCCGAAGTGGCGCACGGCGCGCTCGCCGACGCGGGCTTAAGCTTCCGCGACATCGACGGCTACGCCTGCGCGGGCGACGCTCCGGGCTTGGGGCCGCTGGCGATGATCGACTACATGAATCTCCGCGTGCGGCATATGGATTCCACCGACACCGGCGGCTCGTCTTATCTCATCCACGTGATGCATGCGGCCGAAGCGATTGCCACCGGCAAGGCCGACATTGTGCTGGTGACGCTGGCCGGTCGGCCGCGCTCCGAAGGCTCAAGCGGCACCGTGCCGCGTAACTTCGGCGCCAACGCGCCGGACGTGCCCTTTGAACTGCCGTACCACGCGGTCACGCTCAACCAGTACGCCATGGCGGCCAAGCGCCACATGTACGAATACGGCACCACCGCCGAGCAGCTCGCCTGGGTCAAAGTCGCCGCCTCGCATCACGCCCAGCACAACCCGCACGCCATGCTGCGTGATGTGGTGACGGTGGAAGAAGTCGTGAACTCGCCGATGATGTCCGACCCGCTGCATCGCCTCGACTGCTGCGTGGTGAGCGACGGCGGCGGCGCGGTGATTCTGGCCCGCCCGGAAATCGCCCGGTCGCTGAACAAGCCGGTGATTAACCTGCTGGGCGCCGGCAGTTCCATCAAGGCGCTGAACGGCGGCGACATCGACCTCACCTACACTGCGGGTCGCTACTCTGGCGCGACAGCGTTTGGCGAAGCGGGCGTAACGCCGGCCGACATCCAGTACGCCTCGATTTACGACAGCTTCACCATCACGGTGATCATGCAGCTGGAAGACCTCGGCTTCTGCAAGAAAGGCGAGGGCGGCAAGTTCGTCGCCGACGGCAACCTCATCTCCGGCGTGGGCAAGCTGCCCTTCAACACCGACGGCGGCGGGCTCTGCAATAACCATCCGGCCAATCGCGGCGGGATGACCAAAATCATCGAGGCGGTGCGTCAGCTGCGCGGCGAAGCACACCCCAAGGTGCAGGTGCCGAACTGCGGTCTGGCCCTCGCCCACGGCACCGGCGGCGTGATTTCCTCCCGCCACGGCAGCGCCACCCTCATCATGGAAAGGGCTTGAACATGGCCACTATTTATCAGGATCGCGTGATCACCGCGCCGGTCGCCACCCCGGAAAATCAGCCGTACTACGACGCCGCCGCGCGCGGTGAGTTGCTCATCAAGCGCTGCCTGGCGTGCAGTCAATTTCACTACCACCCGCGCGCGATTTGCCCGCACTGCTTTTCGGATCAAACCGAGTGGGTGGTGGCGAAAGGCGAAGGCACTATCTACACCTTCAGCATCTCGCGCCGCGTACTGCCCACGGCCTACGCCATCGCGTATGTGACGTTGGCCGAAGGCGTGTCGATGATGACCAACATCGTGGACTGCGACTTGGATGCGCTAGAAATTGGGCAGGCCGTGAAGGTGGTGTTCAAGCCGTCTGAAGGCGGGCCGCCGGTGGCGATGTTCACGCCGGCGTAAGGCGGGGGCAGAGCGGGGGGCAAACAGGCCTCCCGCTTTGCGCTGGGGAGGCTTACGGGCGACGCCCTTTCCAAAACCCAGCTCGGGATGGGTGAGTCGCAGCCTGCAGGGGTTCGCGTTGCCAGCGATGAATTTCGATGGCTGTCCCAGAGTGCAGTCCATTGAATTTCGATGGCTGTCCCAGATTGCACCAGATTGCAGTCCTATTTCGATGTCCACTAACTGTTAGGCCAACACAAAATGACCGAAGTGCCGTGGCAAATCTCTGCGATCAGGCCTTACCGGGATCGCCACATTTCGTACTTGAATCTGGCCAATGTTTTCGGGTGGAGACTCAAGCTGTATGGCGTCTCTGTGTCCGAAAGCGGCGTGTCCATGAATGCTCGAGCGGCCCTGATTCATCTTGCGGAGCGGATTCTTCCGATGCCGCCGTTATGGCCAACGAAATCTGACCAGGAAACGCCATCCTTCGAAGCCCGTTATGGGGTTGGGTTTGGTATCGCCCATGAAGCCGCAGATGGGCTCTACGCGTTAATTAGCTGGTGGGTAGGCGAGAACATGCTTCAACACCACGTTTACTATGCCGAGACCGGCAAGCCCGAAGACTTCAAGAGCATTGCCGACACCTCGGTCATTGCGTGTGTCTGGGAGATTCAGATCATGGCATTCGAGCGGAATGCCTGGGTGCGCGAGGTATTGGCAAATCCGAACGAATCGAGCCTCGAAAGATACCTATCCGATACCTTCCAGCAGGAAACCTTGAATTAGACGGGTGCGCCTGAGGAAAAAGATCAACGCGGATGATTGATGTGGCGTGATGCCCGCCATCAGACGCTCATGAATTTGATGGCTGTCCCAGATTCACTTTTGGGCTGATGCCACAAACTCGATGCCTGTCCCAGACTTCACCACCACAAACTCGATGCCTGTCCCAGACTTC